>JAAEOR010000251.1 GCA_024222895.1 Hyphomicrobiales bacterium
CGGCCGCGGCTTCATGGCCTTTGCGGCGGTCATCTTCGGTGCGGCCAACCCGCTCGGTGCAACCGCCGCCGCCTTCTTCTTCGCCATTGTTCAAGCGATGGGTATCCGTGCACAACTTCTGTTCGGCGACAAAGTCCCTCCCGATCTTCTTCTCGCACTGCCCTTTATCGCGACGGTGATCGGCGTGTGGATCAGCGGCCGGCTGCGTGGCGGCACCAAGGCCGCCGAGAGCTTCGGCGAGCTCAAGGACTATTAAGGAGGGGCACATGGAATTCGCCCAGCGCCACGCCATCAGCGACGTCTGCGTGCTTTGCGAGGACGTCGAGCGCTCGATCGCCTTCTACCGGGATCGTCTTGGCTTCAAGCTGAAGCACCGGGCGGAGGGTTTTGCCGATTTTTCCGGCGCCGGCCTGACACTGGCGCTGTGGGAGATCGACCATATCAGCAGCCATACCGGTGTCGCCGCGACCCGCGGTCCCGGTGCCCACAAGGCCTGCATTGCAGTCAAGCTGCCGTCGCCCACCGAGCTCGATTCCGTCTACGAGGAACTCAGTGCCAAGGGCGTCGTCTTCACCCGACCCCCGGCGGACTATCCGTGGAACGCCCGCTGCTGTTACTTCGCCGGCCCCGACGACGAACTCTGGGAGCTCTATGCCTGGCGCGATGGCGGTGCGGTCGGCGTGGTCGGTTGAGGAAGGATTGCCCGGGCCATGCCGCAGGAAGTCATCCGTCGGAAGCGCGACAAGCAGGAACTCACCGAGGCCGAGATCGCCTCGATTGTTGAAGGCGTCACCGACGGTCGGGTGTCGGAAGGCCAGATCGGCGCCTTCACCATGGCGATCTATCTGAACGGCACGACGATCGACGAGCGCGTCGCGCTGGCTCTGGCCATGCGCGATTCCGGTCGCGTGCTCGACTGGTCGGGGAGCGGCATCGACCCGCGCCTGATCATCGACAAGCATTCCTCCGGCGGTGTCGGCGACGAAAAGATCACGCTGCTGGTCGTGCCGCTGGCTGCCGCCTGCGGTCTCTTCGTTCCCAATCTCTCAGGCTGGGGGCTCGACTATTGCGGTGGCGAGATGGACATGCTGGCGAGCGTGCCGGGTTATGACGGGGCGCCGAAACCGGAAACCTATATGAGGGCGGTGATCGAGACGGGTGGCGCGATCAGCGGCCCGACCTCGGAACTCGCGCCGGCGGACATGAAGATTTTCAAGGTCCGCGATGTGACCGCCACGGTCGAAAGCGTCGCACTGATCACCGGCTCGATCATGTCGAAGAAACTGGCGACCGCGCCGAATGGCGTCGTCATTACTGTCGGCTCCGGCTCGGGGGCCTATATGGCGACCGTCGACGATGCGCGAGAGCTCGCCGAAAGCATGGCCGAGGTCGGCGCCGGCGCCGGCATCCCCAGCGTCATGCTGCTCACCGACCTCGACGCGGTGCTCGGAACGTCGGTCGGCAGCGCGGTCGAAGTCCAGGAAACCGTTGATTTCCTGTCCGGTGCCTGTCGCGATCCGAGGGCGAAGGAACTGGTCATCGCGGTCACCGCCGAGATGATCGTGCTCGCCGGCGTGGCGCCCGATATCGCCGAAGCGCGGGCATTGGGCGAAGCACGGCTGGACGACGGCAGTGCCGCAGAGCGGTTCGATCGCATGATTGCAGCCCTCGGCGGGCCGGCGGATTTTGTCGCGCGCGCCGCCGACATTCTACCCAAAGCGGCTGTGATCCGGCCGGTCGTTCCCGAGACCAACGGCTATGTGGCCGGGATGAACGCCAAGGCCGTCGGTCTCGCGTTGATCGCGACCGGTGGTGGCCGCAAGCGACCGGGCGACCCCATCGACCTCACGGTCGGCTTTACCGATTTCTGCCAGGTCGGCAACACCGTCGGCGCCGACCGGCCGCTCTGTGTTCTCCACACCCGCAACGAAGCGGAGTGGGAGGAGGGCGCCTCCCGGATCCGCGCCGCGGTCGACATCTCCCCAACAGTGCCGCCGGCCCAGGGCCCCATCGTGATCGATCGGATCGAGCGCCGGCCCTGACACTTCGCGCTGGCCGGGTCGAACCGCAGCACACCTCTTCAGTAAGGCGTCTCACCGCCGTCGACATTGATCGCCTGGCCGCGGATGATGGTTGCGGCGTCGCTGAGCAGGAAGGCGACCACCTCGCCGACCTCGGGCGGCGTGACATGCCGGCCGAGCTGGCCTGGCACCATGCCGGCGAACAGGGTTCCGGCATCGCCCTTGCCGTCGCGGGCGAGTTCTTCGGCGACTTGGTGCAGCATCGGTGTTGCGACGCTGCCCGGGCAGACCGCGTTGACGTTGATGCCGCGATCCGCCCACTCGGCCGCCAGCGACCGCGTCAGGTTGATCACCGCCGCCTTGCTGGCGTTGTAGGCGGCCATGTTGGGGAAGCCGACCTTACCGGCATTTGAGGCGATATTGACAATGGCGCCGCCCGCGCCGTCGAAAGCACGGAACGCAGCCTGGGCGCCGAGGAAGACCCCCAGCGCATTGACGCCGAGCTCGCCGGTCCACGCTTCGGGCGAGATCGTCTCTGCCGGCCCCATACGCACGATCCCGGCATTGTTCACCCAGCCGGACAGGCGGCCGAAACGGCTTGTCGTTGCCTCCACCGCCCGGTCGAGCGAGACCGGATCGGTGACGTCGGCGGCGAACGCCAATGTGTGCGCTCCGCCCGGATCGAGCTGTTGTGCGGTTTCGCCTGCGGCGGCCTCGTCCAGGTCCAGAAGGACGGCGTTGCCGCCGGCGGCGAGGATCGCCTCGGTGATGCCGGCACCGATGCCGCGTGCGGCGCCGGTGACGGCAATGGTGCGGCCGGCCAGGGCCGTGGTCGAGAGGGTGCTCATTTTCAAGCTCAGAATGCCGGCGTAGCGGTGATGCCGCCGTCCACCACGAGATTGGCGCCGGTGATGAAGGCCGAGGCGGGCGCGACCAGGAAAAGCGCCGCATTGGCAACGTCATCGTCGCTGCCCATTCGTCCGAGCGGTACCGCATCCATCCACCGGCGCACGCCATCCGGCCAGTTCTCTTCGATACCGTCGCGATGGATGACGCCCGGCGAGACAGCGTTGACGCGGATACCGTGACGGCCGAACTCCAGGGCGGAAGCCCGGGTAAACATGATGAGCCCCGCCTTGGTCGTCGCATAGTGCGGATGGGTGAGCGCCGGGTAGAGGCCTTCGATCGAGGCGATGTTGACGATGGCCCCGCCGGCCCCGCGTGCGATCATGGTGTCGGTTGCCGCTCTCGTCACATTGAACACGCCATCGAGATTGGCGGCCATCATGTCCCGCCATTCCTCGTGCGACATGTCGTGGATGGTTGAATGGGTTTGTCGGGCCGCGTTGTTGACGGCAATGTCGACCAGGCCGAACTCGTTCGTCACAGCAGCAAATACCGCTTCGATCGCCGCGGGGTCGGTCAGTTCGCCATGGACAGTCATGGCGGTGCCGCCGGCATTGCGGATATCGTTGGCGAGCGCCTCGGCTTCGTCGCGGCCGCCGCGATAGTGGACCGCCGTTTTCGCTCCAGCCTCGGCCAGCCTCCGGGCAATGCCGGCGCCGATGCCGGCGGAGGCTCCGGTGACCAGCGCCACGCTGCCGGTCAGGTCGAGCAGATCACCAATCGCTGTCGTCATATGTGCCTTCTGTTTCAACGGTCCGTGGTGGCCGAGGAGGACATTTCGATGCTGGTGTCGGGACCACGCAACACCGACCGATCTTGCCCGCCGTCTCATCGGTGCACAAGGGCAGTCATGACGAGTGCGTCGACGCCGACGATTATCGCCGCATGGTCGAGATCGCAGCCTCGGTGATCGTCGAACGGTGCGGCGTCACGGACGGGTGAGCCCCTCCGTCGCATTCTGCGCGGTGGCGTCGGTCAGCCCGGCGCGTCGGCCCGCTGGTAGGTGCACACAGCATCCCGCCGCTCACACGTGACGGCGCCGCTGGCCACCATGCGTTCCAGATGGCCAAGGACCGGCCAGGACATCAGCATTCCCGCCTCGGCCGTCCAGTTGCCAAATTCAGGCGCCAGCTTTTCCGACAAGGCCCGTACCGTGGTGGCAGACCCGGTCGCGAATTCCCTGGCCACCGCCTTGTCGAGCCTGTCCATGAAATCGCGCGTCTCGACGAGAAACGCCGCCGTTGCCGCCTTGTCCATCGGGTCGAAATGGCTGGTGAGCATGAGATCGATCGGCAGGCGTTCCAAGGCGTCTATCGTTTGCGCGTATTGGCCCGGGTATCGATAGGTCGGGGGAAAGGCGGGCGAACCATCGCGAAACAGTAGCGATGCGCCCAGAACCGCATCGGCAACGATCGCGACCTTCCGGTCCGGGACGTAGAGGGCGAGATGGCCGGCCGAGTGCCCCGGCAGAACCAGTATGTCTGCCGTGAGGCCGCCGAGATCGATCTGTTCGCCACCAGCGAGCACGCCGTCAATGCCGGTGGGGCTCACATTGTCTCTCACCCAGGCCAGCGTCTCATCGGAGTCGGGCATGCCATGGTCGCGCCCGAACTCGCCCATGCGATGGGCGATCAGCATCTCGACATCCTGGGATTCGATCCGCTCCGCCGGATGACAGAGGAACTGCGCATTCGGCAAGGCAGCCCGCAACGCCACCCCACCGCCCATGTGATCGAAATCGCAGTGGGTAATGATCACCTGTCGCACATCTTCGGGCGGGCAGCCGATCTCGGCCAGATAGGGCAGGATGTTCTCGTCCGGGGCATAGTTCATGCCGGTGTCGACCAGGACCGCCCCGTTCTCCCCTCGCAGGAGAAAGACGCAGGCGACCCGCCCGCCGACCTCGGTCTCGATACGATGAATTCCCGGCGCAATTTCCATAATGGCCTCCCCGTGCCGGTTTTCCGGCAGTGCATTGCGACCGTCAGGATAATTCAGGCCTCGATCTCTGGCGAGCTTCCGCGCTCGGTCAAACTCGAAAAAATGCGTGCAGCACGGGTTCGATATCTCGATCTCGATGGCATTAATGGACGCGCCATGGGTCGATCACCTCGATTCCGCACCCTTCGAAATCCCGGATGTTTCGTGTCGCCAGCGCCGCGCCGTGGTCCCGCCCGGAG
>JAAEOR010000252.1 GCA_024222895.1 Hyphomicrobiales bacterium
CGCGACGCTGGTTCCGAGATGACTCTCTCATGACGTGAAAGATCCGATGCAAACTCGCTTGACACTAACCGTACTCATAGGTACGGTTAGTGTCAAGCGTACCGGTCGGTACGGATAGCGGAGATCAGTCAGTGACAAACGATGAATCCATCAAGCCTGAACGAAGCGCCGCCAACGCGGCAATTGTTGTTCTTCTCGTGTTGACCGGCGTCATGCTGGCATCGCTGTTTTCGAGGACGCCGCCGCATCCACCGATTGCGATTGCTCCATTCGCCCTGGCGCCGTTTCTCGGCGCATCGCTGGCGATCGGCGCCGCGGCACTGCATCTTGTCCGACAAGGCGCACGCCACGGTGCTCTGATCGCGATCCTGTTCGCCTTGACGGCGCTGGTGTCGTTCGGGCCGCAGAAATACCTGGCGCCCAACTTCGTGCAGATCTGGCCGACCGTGGTCACCGCGCAGGTGGCGGTGATCGTCCTGTTGGTCCGCAGTGTCGTCGTGTTGTTGCGCCCGTTGACTTCGTCTGCCAGAAAATAGCTGTCTCGCAATCTGCGATCGGATCAGCCAGCCGGGCTAGTGGTCCGACTCCGACATTTGCTACCCTCCTGCAGCACCCTCCCAGGCAAATCTCGGAGTCATCAGGACCACTAGCAACTATCTGATTCTAGTGGAGCTTTTGAATTTGGCATTTGAACAAGAGCCTTGCAGCGAGCGGGACTCAAATGTCAAATTCGCTCCACTAGCGCGGTGGCCGTC
>JAAEOR010000253.1 GCA_024222895.1 Hyphomicrobiales bacterium
GCGGAACCGCCGAGTCGAGAAGGCGCATATTCATCTCGACCTCGTGCGGCGCGATCGCACCGGGAATGATAACCTTCACGACCGGGTGCAGACGGGTGAATTGCAGTGCCGCCTGCGGCAGCCTCACCCCGTGGGAGTCGCAGACCGCCTGGATTTTGCGCGTGCGCTCGAGAATGTCCGCCGGGGCCGGTCCATATTGATACATCGCGCCCTCAACCGGACCGCTGGCCAGGATGCCGGAATTGAAGGCCCCACCCAGGATGATGCCGACATCGCGCTTCTGGCACAGCGGAAAGAAGCTATTGAGCGGCTCCTGCTCCAGGAGCGTGTAGCGCCCGGCCAACAGGAAACAGTCAAAGTCCCCCTCGGCCAGCAGGATTTCGCAGACCTGCCATTCGTTCACGCCGGCGCCGATGGCCGCAACCTGCTTTGAGTCCTTCAGCGCCTGCAGCGCGCGAAACCCGCCTTCGTCAAAGAGCTGCCGCACGGTGGCATCGGCGCGTTCGCGGTCGCCGAAGGTGAACATGTCGCCGACATCGTGGACCAACAGCACGTCGACATGGTCCACGCCCAACCGGCTCAGGCTGGCTTCATGGCTCTTCATGATACCGTCATAGGAATAGTCGTAGACGATCTTCTTCTGCGGCACGGCTACAAAGCATTCGGGCGTTACCTCGTCCGGCGGACAATCTTCCAGAAGGCGCCCGGCCTTGGTGGAGATCGTAACGGTGTCGCGCCCCACGCGGTTGACCGCCTCGCCGATTCGCCGTTCGGAGATCCCGAGACCGTAGAGCGGCGCCGTATCGAAATGGCGGGCACCATTGTCATAGGCGGCCTGCAGGGTCGCCTGGGCCTCCTCCTCGGCGACTTCGCGAAACGCATTGCCCAGCCAGGCGCCGCCGAATCCAATCTCCGTGACATCCAGTGGCTTGGACGTGCGGTTGCTCAAAACATTGGTTTTCAAGGTTCCCCCTTTCCCTAATCCCCCGGTAAATGGCGTATCCATAGCGGTCCAACCAGACCATCCGGCGACCGAAGCTCTCAGGTTTCCGGCGGTTCAATCACCGGGCCTTCCCTAGTCAAGCGTTGACGACTTCGTATCCCGCCGCATCCATCACGCGAAGAAGCTCGCGGTGCCCTTTTTTTGCCATTTCCAATGGCGGGTTTGCCACAGGGTCCTGCTCGGCTTCGACGACAAACCAGCCTTCGTAGCCATGGCTCGCCAGTCGCTTGACGATCGCTTCGAAATCAAGCGACCCGTCGCCCGGTACCGTGAACGCACCCTTGATCACCGCGTCAAGAAAGCTCTCACGCGAGCGATCGAGCCCTTCGATCACACCCATGCGCACATCCTTGGTGTGCACGTGGTTGATACGCGCATGGTGGCTGTCGATGACCCGAAGCACGTCGCCACCGGCAAAGGCCATGTGCCCGGCGTCGTAGAGCAAGGGAAGGGCTTCCCCGGTATTGGACATGAAACGGTCCAGTTCGGGCTCGGTCTCGATCACGGCTGCCATATGATGGTGATAGCTCAGCGGCATGCCCTGATCGGCGCACCATTCCGCGAAGAGCGTCATCTTACGCCCGTAAGCACGAACCTCGTCGTCGGCAAGCGTGCGTTTGGTGGACAGTGGCGCTTTGCGATCCCCCTGGATCGTGCCCGCCGTTTCGCCGTAGACGATACAGGGCGCGCCCGTCGCCTTGAACAGCGCCATCTGTTGGGCGATGCGGTCCTTCTCCGCTTCAAGATCGCCATCGAGGAGCAGACCCGAATACCAACCGCCGCAGACGCCGATCCTGTATTTCTCCAGGACGGGGCCGAGTTCAGCCGCATCCATGGGAAACCGGCGGCCGGTCTCCATGCCGGTATAGCCGGCAATGCCTGCCTGACGCAGGCACTCTTCCAGCGAAACGTCATCGCTGAGTTCCGCCAGATCGTCGTTCCACCAGGCGATTGGGGCAATGCCAAGTTTTGCTTTCATCTCTTCACCGATGCGTTGCGTAGTTTGCGTTCATCACATCCCCGCATGCTGTGGCGGATGCGGTAAAGTCAACCCCCGAACAGCCCCTTTGTTCCGGCGTATGTCGTCCGCCGAGGAACCGCGGCACCCTGTAGGAAGCTCACCGTCTCGAACGAGATCGTAACAGCGCACATCAGCAGCCCCTTGGTTCCGGACTCGCTGAACCTCAGACTCCGACCTTCGATCGGGTCGGCAACTTCCGGGCGCCCGAATTCATTGGCCGTGAAGCGCCAGTCAGCCGGCTCGATATTGGCGAGGCGCGACAGCGACCGACGCACGACGGCCCGACCGGAGATGAAGCGATCGCGGTCTACGTCGAAACGGAAGCGGTCGGCGCGTTGCAACTCGTCGGAGTTCAGAATCGCGAGTGCTGCGTCGGTGTCGGTATGGTTCGGCTTTGCAAAGAAGACACGTACCATTCCCGACGCGTCCATCGTGGTCAACGCCTTCAGGGTCTGGCCCTTGCGTTCCTCCGGTGTCATCACCGGTCCGACAACATGTCGCTGAGTCGCGAGCTCGGGCGAGCGGGCGCGGGTAGATCGGTATCTCCGCGGCTAAGGCAAGTTCGAAGAAGGCCTAGGCAATCTGGCTCACGGGCTCTCCATCCCTCCCCCGCCAATGAATTCTTCCGAGGGCGCTCAAACCAGGTGTGCCGTTCGAAGGCTCTGTGTTTCGTTTCGCTCTGTTTCCTGATTCCTGTCAAAGAATTCAGGCGAGCCTCACCATTGCGAGGCGACTATCGGACGTTCTCCGGCAATGGTCGAATTCTGCCCAGCCTGCTCGGAGAATGCGTCGGGCGATCTGATTCCATTGACGAACCAAACGACCGAGCTCCCGCTGCTTCTCCTCGGAGAATAGCCGGCAGTTGATGAATTCTATCGTGGATCAGCTTGACCGTAACCCAGCTATCCGTACTTCTCGTGACAATCGGCTCGCCAACACAAATTGGCATCGATAGATTCTTTATTTGATTTATCTCAAGCCATTGAAGAGCAAAAAACTCACAATCTGTTGTTTCATACGCATCGAACAACTCGAGTCGGAATTGGCAATCGATGAACACAGGACTGATCGCGAAGTCTATTGATCGAAGAAATTCAATCAGATACGCAAACGCCGTGTAAGGGACGTCAAATTGACACTAGACTCACGGTCGAATACAGTAACGCTACATTCCTGAAAAACAACAAGACAGCCGCCAACCTGTATGTGTTCGACAATTTCAAGTCGAGTCGACCGTCGGCTTCGCAACACTTCCGCTGAAGGTGTGGCGTCAGCCAAGGCCTGCAAACCTATTTCAATGATTCGTTCACTCAACAGGGGTCGATACTTACTTAACGACAACATCTTCCGGTCCGCGCGGATATCTCTGAGGAGTGCCTCCATAATAATGCCATCAAGGGCGCCGAGACGATGATTAGCAACCACGATCAGAGAACCGCCAGTTGGTATATTCTCAAGACCCGAAATTTGCAAACACGGTCTTTCCAAATATGGACTGCCCATAGGCGTCCTCATCGAATGCAGTTGTCGGGTACGCGGTCAATAAATTGCGATTGAACCTTTTCGAGAACTCCAAACTTGATAGCTGAGTAGCAGGATACTCGATCGAGATGTCGCCACGTTCGGATATAGAGTTCGGGCGTGCGATCATTTATTGTCTCCCCGGCGCCGCTGGCGGCATCTTAGTCTTACTTCGCGATTTCAGATATCGACTTCGCGCGGTGGATCATGGCGCACCTCAATCGACGATCGCAGTCGCCGCGTCGGCAACCCGGAAGGTCTCCGAATCCAGCCAGCTGGCCGTCAGTGATGACAACGGGACCGGTGGCGCACCGCCCACGACCGCCCGATCACCGGTGATCGTGACAGCCGAGGGATGCAGCCGATGGCGTGTGGCAAAGTGATCCTTGATCGCGACCTGTTCTGTTAGCTCTGTCTCGTCGATCGAGCCATCGGTCGGAAGGCCGTAAAGAGCCTCAAGCGTTCCTGGCAGCCAATTGGCGGCGCGGATCGTCTCACGGCAGATCGTGGCGCGATTCCCGTCAACGTCGGCCATCGACCAGCCGTCGACATAGGTGAGGTCGCGGGCAAATGACCGCCGATCCGTCAGCGCCAGCTTCTCGTAGGCTTGAACGGGCACCAGCACTTCGATCAGGGTGATCTCCATGATCACCACTTGGTCTTGAATGACTTGAACCTCGATCCGCACCTTTCGCGCCGTGGGCATCCCGACGGGGCAGCTGGCAACCTCAACTTCCCCGGCGCGGGGGAGTGGGCCATGGACCCTCAGGATCTCGATACGGTAAGGGAAGGCCGACATGCCCTCGGCAGCCTCACCGAACCACTGGCTTGGACGGCAGTGGGGGATGCCATGGACGACAGCGTCGAGAAGGACCGTGGGATGGCCATCAGCCCGTCGCCAAGCTTCGTCCGCGTCAAACCGAATCCGCGACGCGGATGCCGAGCGCACCATGTCACGGCCGATCTCAAAAGCGCCGAAGTGAAACAACTCCCCGGCGAGATAAGGATCCACCGGCTCGCCATCCGCGGCTACGCCCGACCAGGGTGCCGGCTTCACGGCGTTGCACTCTCCCCTCGTCTCAAGCACCCGGCCAATGCGCCGATCCTTGTCGACATCGCGTCGGTAGAGCTGCCGACTGATCCGGCCATCCGGCATGGCAAAGGTCTTCGATGTCAGCCTGAGCGGGCCCTGATCGAGACGGAGCCATCCGTTCAGCTCGACGTCCGCGAGTGCAACGACGTCCTCCTGCCCCGCCGCCGTCAGCAGATCTCCCACGACGCCCATCATCGGATAGACCGGAATGCAGTATGTCGGGCAATGATCCTTCAGCCACGGGCTCACCCCGGCATCGACCACCCAGTCGGAGAGGTCGTTCGCGACCGATCGATCCAGGTGGCCCGATAGCGTCGGCTCGGTCTTGGCCTCTCCGATGCGCACGGCATAGCCGGAAACCTCGTAGATCCTCAGCCCATCCACCCAAAGGCTTCCGTCCGCCGTAACCAGGATAGAACCCCCTTCGTCGACAATGTCGACGATGTCGATTTCTGTGATGACTTCGTCGTTCGTGGGAATGACCTGGCCGCGGTATTTCCAGTCGAGTGTCGTGCCAATGGCCGGTGCTTCAAACCGTGGTGCGGCGAAGTTCTCGTGCAGTCCTTTGAGTTTCACCGCAGCCTTGAACAGACTGAACAACGCCTCCAGGCCGAGCGAACCGGGCTGAACCGGATCGTCGAAGAAGTGAGCCTTAAAGTACCAGCCTGACGGATCGATTTTCTGGCTGCCGGTTACGCGACCCATGCCGGATTTGCCACCCTCTGGCCAGAAGCCGGTTACGGAGTCGAGCATGGCAAGCCGACCCTCGGGGCTTCCGGCGCACACGTCATTGGCAAGCGGGTCGGAAGCCACCGTCCGGGGATCGAGGGCGCTCGGGAGGGACAACGCCCCGCGTTGCGCGTCACTCACGGGAAGCCCTCTCTGGCTCGCCAGCGCTTCCGCAGGGAAAAGGCCAAAGTCCGACTTGAGCCGAACGACGGGTCCTTCCGGCGAATGGCAAACGACTTCGTAAAAGACGATCGATGTTGGCCCAGCGATGGCACTCTTCGTGAACGTCGCTTCGATGGTCAGCGTGCCGGCGTTCGGGCCGCTTTCTCGTTCGACGCGAACGTCGGAACCGTCCAGGTTTCGCAGCTTGAGGCCGCCCGCGAGGGCAAATCCCATATAGGAGGCAAGCCAGCCACAGGGCTGGAGCAGCACTTCCGTGAGGATTGAGAACGGCATCGTTCCGTTGCCGCCGTCGGCGAAGTACCAAGCGTCCGGATCGATGTCGAACTCCGTGATCACCTTCCCGCCCGGGGTCGGTTTGCCGGGCTCGCAATCCACAGAGATTATCCGCGAGATGCAGTGATAGGGGGGACCGGGGAGCCGCGGGATGCTGCTCTCCCGATCGAAGCGCTGGTACATGGACCCGAATGCATGCGAAGGCCTGCCCCAGGCACACGCAAGCAAGGCGGCGTGATCGCCGGGAACGTCACCGGTCGGCGAAACGATCCGCGTATCACAGGATTCATCCTGCAGTCCTGCTGTGTTGTTGAGTGGCCAATCGCGGACCAGTTTCAGTCCGAAGCGGCGGCATAGGAACACCTTGTGGCCATCCGAAGAGGCTAGCAGTGCCGCATAGACCGTCGGCTCCTCGCCCGCGATGATTTCCTCGACGAATATTTCGTAGGTCACCCGATGCGGGCTGTCGGGCACGACCTGTCCGCGGCAAACGAACTTGAAAGGCTCGCCGGCGACCGGTCGGAAGACCCAGCTGTCGCGGTCGATGGTGAACCCGAGCGCAGCCATATGGAACGCGAGAGCCTGACCGGCTGCATCCGCTATGAGAGTTCCCGGCATGCAGGGATCGTTCTTGAAGTGCCCGTCGTAGAACCAGGCATCGGTCGGAACGTCGTATTCCGCCTTGAGATAGCCGCGGCGCCAGGGTCCGCCGTTGGGTTCGAATTGGCTCACGCGGTCGATCAACTGCATCCGGCCGGATGGGATGGCGGGGGTCCGCCGATGAGCGGCTGCCTGCTCGAAACCCGCACCAAAGCACTCGAAAGCCCGCCCCTCGACGAAGGCACGCACGTCGTCTGACGTGAACGCGCGTTTCAGCGTCGGCGCCGGCGCTGGGTCGCAGCGCGCTCCGGCTTTCGGCTGGTCGGACTCGGGCGACCACAACACGCCCCCCGATGTCGCCAGCTCGGCGTCGGAAAAGAATCCTGCCTGACCGCTTCGCACCGAACTCACGAGGCGGTCGCCTATTCGCGCGTCATACTGGAAGAAAAACATGCGCGTATCGCCGAGCGTGGCATGGCCGTCGATGTGGATCTGGAAGCGGAGCGTGTCGCCAGCGGCAGGCAGTGCGCCATCGTGAAACGTGATCTCACATCCCAACAGGCGGTAGACGCGTTCGTCGCGATTGAGAAAATTCACGCCCAGCCACGAGATTAGCAGGAGGTCCGCCTGGCCCGCCTCGATCATCAGGCCGGTCGGCATCGTGCCATTGTGGAGATACCAGGCGTCTTCGCTGATGTCGGTTTCTGTCCAGCAGACGCCCTTGCCCATCGAACCAGGAACGCCTGAAATGCCAAGAACGCGATCCGCAAGAAGAAGAGGCGGTTCGGGCATCCGGCACTGACGCACATATCCGTCTTGCTGCTCGAACATGCGTCCGAAGACCGAAGAGATCGCGCCGCCTGCTAAAACCTCGAGCTGATCGCGGTTGAAACTCGGTCCCTCAGGCAGGACTACGTCGACAGGCTTCACCCTCGTTGGCGCAGCATCGAATGGAGAAGGTTTCGGGACTTGGGGGTTCGCTCGTGCTCGCTGGTCGCGCTCCGCCGTGGTCGTCGGTTCGGCGATAACGGGGGATGCCTTTGTCGCGGCTGCAGCCGTTTCGTGTTGCCCGATGGCGGTCAGTGCGTCCTCGTAGGCCGGGATATCCCTCGGCGGCAAAGGAATCGTAATCGGGGTATTGCTGGGCATCAGGTTCCCTTCAGGCGACCGATGCTTCGGCGGCGGCAGATGCGGCGGCGGCGAAACGACGTGCTCAGCTGTTTTTTTGTGTCCGGTTGTCATGCCCGGTTTTCCTCTGCGATACTTTTCGATGGCTTGGCGTAGGATCGGCGGCAAGTGCGCACGAAGGGAAAGCCTCTTGCCGCCGGCCGAGGTATTGGCCAAATCGCCACGCAAACGTGAGAGCCGCACCGATAGACCGGCGAGATCGACCGGCAATCCGGCGGCGAAGAGCGCGCCGGCGGTCTCGGCGAGTTGACGCAGGCCGCTTCGGCGCCGGCTATCCAGGCCAACAACCAAGTGGGGTCGATCGCCCAGCGTTGCGCTTATTGCCGAGGCAAAAGTGCTTCGCGGACCGATGTCGACGAAAATGCGTACACCGTCGGCCCAGGCTTTTTCGACCGTCGGACGAAAATCGACCTTGTTGAGCAATTGGTAGCATAGGGATTCGGCGAAGATCTCGGAATCGTGCTCGACCGCATCATGCTTCGCATTGAAATAGAACCTCATTCCCTCGACCGGTGACACGGGCTGGGTATGGGCACGACGATACGCGTCGGCCACACCCTTGGCGAAGGGCCCATGGAACGCGAGTCTATTGCTGGAGCGAATGACCGCGTTCCAACCAAGGCGTGCCCCAACAGCGTCGCATCCTTCGGCCGTCCCACCGATCGCACAGTGGTTTGGCGACGAAACAATGGTGATCCAGGCGTTTGGAACATCTCGGATGGCGTCTTCGACCCGCTCCACTGGGGCGATGATTTCGTGGTTCTCCCATCCGACCGCAGCTCCAGATTCGAGATCGAGATGCTGCGCGATCATCGGATGGTCGCCGGCCGTTTTCTCGTAGAAGCCCGTCTTTTCGAGACTGTCGAGGATCGGTTTTGGATCACGCCAGGCTTCATTTGCTGCGAGCATGCTGACCTCGCCCATTGAGAGGCCGAGAGCTGCGCTCGGTCGGACGCCGAGGTAGTCGCGGACAACCCGAGTACCGAGCATGGCGGCGAACGCCATCGCTGCCGCTCCGATCAAACGCGGATCGGACTCGGACGCGTCGGCGTAGAACGCGGAGACCCGCTCCATGCCGGGCCGGGTACGAAGGCTCGCGGTGACTTCGGGATAGGCGACGGCGAGCGCCTCCATCATTCCCGGATAAGCGGCACCAGTACCCGGATAAAGGAACGCAACCTCGCCGCTGACTGCATGCTTGCCGAAGTGAACACCCGGAAGCGAAACTCGCTTGCCTTCGTCGATCATTCGGATCGCCGCAGTGACCTTCAGCTCCATCTGCGCTTGGTTAGCGGCGGTGATTGCGATGCGGACAGGGCCTGATGATGAGGTCACCTGCTTTTCAAGTGCCCTTCGAAGCTCCGTAAGGGATCCAGCCGCAGTAAAAAAGAGATGCGGTGCGTCGGACCTGATTGCGAAGCCAGCAGCCGGTGCAACGTCCCGCAATATGGCCGTCTGAGACTGGCCGGTGAAGCTGTTCACGGTGACGGATCCCGTCAGCGGCGCGGCCAGGTTCGGTCGCAGCGACCGAAGGTCGATACCCGCCGATCCGACAGCCAGAGCGATTGCCGTTTCGACCAAGGCGGCAGCCGCATGGGCATGTCCGAAACGCGGACTATTCACGTCGGGTTGAACGGCCCGCTTGCCGTCGCCCTGTTGGCCGGCGGGATCAATCGCGATGGTCCCCAGAATTTGATCGCCAGCGGCATCGGCCTCCGTGCGACGCTTCAGCACAAACACTATCGCCGCGTCAGCGGGCCGATGCGATGCATCCGGCACGACCGCTTCCGCCGCAAGGCGATTAACCGGCTCATCACAAAGATCGACCGCCCCGGCGAGCGCCATGTCGAGTTCGCCGGTCCATAAAGCGCGCGCCGCGATTTCGAGAGCGGTGAAGCCGGAAAGCTCCTCGGCTGCAACCGTATAGCTCGGACCGCACCAGTTATGCTGAACTCCGACTCGATTGGCCGGCAGATTTGGCATGGCGCCCATGACATAGTCGGCGCCCGCCAGGCCGCCAATGGCGGCCAGCAGATCGCTCTCACCCTTCTCATCGAGCGAGATTTCAGCTCGCTCAAGCAGGGTTCCGAGCCGGTAGCGAAGACCCGGTCGTGCCGCTTCAACGTCACATCCCATACCGATGAAAACACCACACCGGTCCGGTGCGACCGTCGCCACATCGACGACCGACATCCGGCAGGCCTCCAGCACGGCCGTTTGCTGGCCAAGGGATTGCTGGAGGTCCTTTGGCGGGAACTTCATGCCATCGAACGGCATCTCAATTATTGCCATACTAGGCTGGTGCGGTTCGGCAGAGAAGACCCCTTTGGCGAACGCGTCGAACCCCGCCGCCTCGCCGGCGATCAACCCGACGCCGCAAATGACAATCGGCTCGTCTTCGGCCGGTGAAGTCCTGACCGTATGGATCGGGCTCAGATCGGAAAACTCCTCAAGGATGAGGTGCGCGTTGTTTCCACCGAACCCGAAATTGCTGATTCCGGCACGGCGGAGGTGAGTGTCGGGCCAAGGCTCGGCCGCCTGCAACAGCCGCAAGGGCATATCGTCGAATGCCACCAAAGGTTCTTCGGCGTGCAGTGTTGGTGGTCGTAGACCACTCGCCAAGGCGCCAACGACCTTGATGATCCCGCCCATCCCAGCGGCGGTAATGAGATGACCGAGGTTCGACTTCAGTGAGCCGACAGGCAGATCATCGAC
>JAAEOR010000254.1 GCA_024222895.1 Hyphomicrobiales bacterium
AATTGCCTGCAGATGCCGCGGCCGATACGGCCGCAATTGACCCGGGCGACCAGCCAGTGGACACCGCACTGATTCCCCCGTCCTCCGCCAACGGCCAACCGATCGATATGCTCAGGGCTGCCATCCTCGGCGCCGAGCAGCCTTTGAGCCTGGCACCGCTCGACACTAGCACGCAAAACGAAACCGCACCTTTTGACCCTCTGCCAAACGCCGAGGGGCCAATCGATCTCGGGGCGTCAGGCGGGTCTGACCGACTCGACCTGCTGGCCGACCAGCCGGGTGTCGTGGGCAGCGTGACCATGGCGGCGAAAATGACCGAGGACGGGCCGCCAATTCAGTCGGGGGTCATGTGGCGGGTCTTCCGGGCCGAACCGGACAACGCCGACTCGTTGCGTCTGGTGGGCGAGGCCGAAGGCGGGCCAGTGACCTTGAAGCTAAAGCCCGGCGGCTACTTGGTGCATGCGTCCTATGGCCGGGCCGGATACACCAAGAAGGTGACGGTCACTGAGCGGGCTTCGTCCGAGACTGTTGTCCTCAATGCCGGCGGAATGCGGCTCGCCGCAATGGTCGGCGATAACGCGCCACTCGACGCCGCCGAGGTCAAGTTTGACATCTACGCCTCCGACGAAAGCGGCCCCGCCGAACGGGTCCTGCTGATGAAGGATGCGCCGGCGTCCAAGGTAATCAGCCTGAACGCTGGCATCTACCACGTCGTTTGCCGATATGGCGAAGCCAACGCGATGGTTCGTGCCGACATCCGGGTGGAGCCGGGCAAGCTGACCGAGGCCTCCGTCTATCAGAAGGCTGCGCGGCTAACCTTGAAGCTCGTTTCCGAGCACGGCGGCGAGGCGCTTGCCAACACTGCCTGGTCGGTGGTGACGCCGGCCGGCGACAGCGTCGTCGAAAGCGTCGGGGCTTTCCCCTCGGTCGTGCTTGCGGCGGGCGAATATACGGCCATTGCCAAGAACGGTGAGCGCATCTTCGAACGCACGTTTACCGTCGAGCCGGGACTCAACCGCGACATCGAGGTGCTGCTCGCCGACGCCAACTAGCCGGCGCGGGCCTGGCGCGCAGCGTCCTCAGGAACGCCTTCCTCCCACACTGCCGCCGGTGAGGCATCCGGGGACTGCGACCGCGACAACGTTGGCGATCGTCAGCCGTACCCCCAAATGTCACGCAGCCGCCTGCAGCCGCCGCCGACGATCCGGCGGCAGCGCCTCCGAGACCAGCGCCGCAACCGCTTTGTCGAGCGGCAAGGACGTCTGGTTCCGCTCACCCAGTCGCCGGATGTTGACCGTGCCCTCCTCCGCCTCGCGTCTGCCGCAGACCAGGATCACCGGCGTCTTGGTGAGCGAGTGCTCGCGAATCTTGTAGTTGATCTTCTCGTTGCGGAGATCACCCTCGGCTCGTAGTCCCGCCGCCTCAAGCTTGGCCAATACCTTCTCGGCGTAGTCATCGGCGTCCGAAGTGATCGTCGCCACCACCGCCTGTATCGGCGCCAGCCATAACGGCAAATGGCCGGCATGATTCTCCAGCAGGATGCCGAGAAACCGCTCCATCGATCCACAGATGGCCCGGTGGATCATCACCGGCATTTTCTTTTCCCCGTCTGTATCGACGTAGAACGCGCCGAAGCGATCGGGAAGGTTGAAGTCGACCTGGGTCGTGCCGCACTGCCAGTCCCGACCAATCGCGTCGCGCAGCACATATTCGAACTTCGGACCGTAGAAGGCGCCCTCGCCCGGGTTGATGCCGGTCTGGATCGTGCCGCCGGAGCGTTCCTCGATCTCGCCGAGCACGCGCTCCATGATCGCCTCTGCCCGGTCCCAGGCCTCATCCGACCCGACCCGTTTGTCGGGCCGGGTCGACAAGAGCACCCGCACATCGTCGAACCCGAAGTCCGCATAGGTCGACAGGATCAGCTCGTTAATTCGATGACACTCCGCCGCCATCTGCTCCCCGGTGCAGAAAACATGGGCATCATCCTGCGTGAAGGCGCGCACCCGCATCAGGCCGTGCAAAGCCCCGGATGGTTCGTAGCGATGGCAAACACCGAATTCCGCCATCCTCAGAGGCAGGTCTCGGTAACTCTTCAAGCCATGCTTGAAGATCTGGATATGTCCCGGACAGTTCATCGGCTTGATCGCGAAGGTCCGGTGATCGTCGGTGTCTTCGCCGGCCGATTGGGCCATGAACATGCTCTCGCGGAACCAGTTCCAATGGCCGGATGTCTCCCACAGCGACTTGTCCAGAAGCTGCGGCGCGTTGACCTCCTCATAGGTCCCCTTAAGCCGCCGGCGCATATAGGCGATGATCTCCTGGAAGACGGTCCAGCCCTTGGCGTGCCAGAACACGACGCCAGGTCCTTCCTCCTGGAAATGGAACAGATCCATCTCGCGACCAAGCCGGCGATGGTCGCGCTTTTCAGCCTCTTCCAGCATGTGAAGATAGGCGTCGAGCTCTTCCTTGTTATGCCAGGCTGTGCCGTAGATGCGGGTGAGCATCGGGTTGTTGGAATCGCCGCGCCAGTACGCGCCGGCAACCTTGGTCAGCTTGAAAGCAGAGCCGATCTGACCGGTTGAAGCCATGTGCGGACCGCGGCAAAGATCGAACCAGTCACCCTGGGCATAGATTCTCAGGTCTTCGCCCGCGGGAATCGCATCGATCAGTTCCAACTTGTAGGCCTCGCCCTTGTCGGCGAAGACCTGCTTGACCTTCTCTCGCGACCAGACTTCCTTGGTGAAGGGCGCGTTGCGCCGGACAATTTCGCGCATCTTGGCCTCGATCGCCGGCAGGTCGTCGGGCGTAAAGGGCTGGTTACGGGCGAAATCGTAAAAGAAGCCGTTGGCGATGACCGGGCCGATCGTCACCTGGGTGCCGGGATAAAGTTCCTGGACGGCCTCGGCCATCACGTGAGCCGCGTCATGACGGATGAGTTCCAGCGATCGCGGATCGTCGCGGGTGACGATCTCGATGCGGGCGTCGGCCTCGATCGGATCGGACAGGTCGATCAGTTCGCCGTCGAGTGCGGTCGCCACCGCCTTCTTGGCCAGCGACTTGGAGATGCCAGCCGCGATCTCCCGGCCGGTCACACCGGCGGGGTAGTCGCGAACGGATTCGTCGGGAAAAGTGAGTTTGATCATCGTCTTCTCCTGCTCACTCCCGCGTACGGGCGCGGGTAAGCTGTTGGGGCGGCATGAGACCGCGGCAGGCGGTAAGTGGACTGCCGGGGGGGGTTGCGTCAAGACCTCGTCCGGACGCGGGCGAAAGACCCGTCAGGAGGGGGACGACGGCGCTACGGATCCCGGTGCGTCGTGAAAAACCTTCTTCCGATGGCTGTATTGGGCCGCCATCGCAATGAGCGCAATTGCCAGCGCCGCCAGTGTCAGCGCCTCGCCGACCCAGGGAAGATGATTGTAGGCAATGCCGAAATAGAGCGCCGACGCGGCTAACCAAGCGCCAGCCGCCGCGCCGAGATGCAAGGACGCCTGATTAATGATGGAGGCAACATTGGGAGCATCGGGCGCACTCTTGACGATCCAGAACTGCAGCGCCGGCGCCAGGGCGAACACGAACAGACCCCACACCACCAGGGCCGCGACGGTGAGGTGAACGCTATGGACGAAGATCGCCATCACCACGAGCATGACGGCGACGGCACCGATCAAGCCCACGATCGAGGGCATGAGATGCCAGTCGGCCAGTCGACCACCAATGAAATTACCGATGGTCATGCCAACACCAAATGCAAGGAAGACCCAGACCACCGCTTCCTCGGTGGCGCCTGAAACCTCGTTCAGGATCGGCGCAACGAAGGTAAAGACGGCGAAGAGCCCGGCCCAAAGGAACCCGGACACCAACAACGCAAAGACCACCTGTCGGTTGCCCACCACAGCCAATTCCCGGCGCAGGTTTGCGCGATCGACCGGGATTCCGGCGGGCAGCCACATCGCCAGAGCGCCAGCCGTGATCAGTCCCATTGCCACTACCATCCAAAATGCGGAACGCCAGCCGAACTCCTGGCCGATAGCCGTGCCGAGCGGGACGCCGAGGATCGTCGCCACAGTGGCGCCTGCAAAGACGACGGCGACCGCCGTGGCTCGCCGATCCGGGGGCGTGATGTCGGCGGCGATAACCGCGGCGATACCAAACAGGGCAGCGTGACAGAACGCTGAAAAAACGCGCGCCGCCAAGAGAACTGCGTAGTTCGGCGCCAACGCACACACCGTATTCCCGAGAATGAATATCGCTACCAGGGCGAGCAGCGTTCGCTTGCGGGCCGCCCCGTTAGTGACCACGGCCATGATCGGCGCGGCGATGACAACACCGACGGCGTAGCCGGTGACAAGAAGTCCGGCCTCCGGGATGCTGACGTCCATGGACTTGGCCAATTCCGGCAGCAATCCCATCATCATCAACTCGGATGTGGCGACCGAGAATGCACCCATCGTAAGGGCTACCATTGGGAGGACCGGCATGCCTGACATGATCTATTCCTCCCAGGATTGGCTAAAACGAGTCGGTCATCCGGTATTCCGATCCCGCTCAAGGATCGCGATTCCCCGAGAGTAAGCTATCGCGAGGTGAATCGAAAAGCTGTCGATTTTGACGAGGATCGTCCCGACAGGAAGCCTAGATATCAAGCCGAGTCTTGGGGTCGATGTGTTGTCCAGTCCAACGACCGTAGCGCCAAGGGGCGTACCAGGGTGTCCCATCGGGTAGCGCCTCCGGCACCGGATCGTATCCGGAAGCACCGAACGGCCCGCATCGCTGAAGACGTGCGAGACCGATCCAGAATCCGCGCCAAAGGCCGTATCGACCAATCGCCTCCTCGGTGTATTCGGAACAGGTCGGCAGATAACGGCACTGCCGACCGATCAGCGGCGAAAGGGTGAGGCGGTAAAGCCTGATCAGACCAATGCCCGCGAACCGCGGCCATCGCAGCGGATTCAGCAGTTCCCGCATCTCTTGCAGATCATCAGGCACAAAAGCATCGTCATCGTTTGAGGCATTGAAGCCAGGCCGCGCGCCGTCGCACGACCATTCTGCTATCTACGTGGATCGATTGGATCGTGGTTTCAATCCGTTCCTCGCATCGCACACGCCGATTTCAAATCGTATTCACACAGAGATGAAAGGCGTTCGCGCTGCAATACGCTATGTAGAGGTGGATCACGAACCAACCGGAGCGTTCCACATGCTATCCACTATGCTCACACGGGTGACAACAGTGGCCGCGGCAACCGTCATCGCCGGCAGTGCCCTTGCCTTTGATCCCCAGTCACCTGCCCCGTTGAATCTCGATGCCGATGGCGTGACCCTGAGCGGCTACGATCCCGTCGCATACTTCACTGTCGGTGCGCCGACCGAAGGCGACTCGGCCTTCACTGCCGATTACGGCGGCGCCACCTACCGTTTTGCCTCAGCCGAGAACCGCGACACCTTCACTGCCAACCCGACCCAATACATCCCGGCTTACGGTGGTTTCTGCTCACTGGCCATGTCGTTCGGCAAAAAGGTCGATATCGATCCGTTTGCCTGGCGGATTGTCGACAACCAGCTTTTTGTCCAGGCCAATCCCCGCGCAGCGACGGTTTGGGACAATGACGTGCCCGGCAATATCGTCAAGGCGGACGATTTCTGGCCCAAGGTCAAGGACATCGCCCCTGCCAACCTCTAGTGGTCCGACTCCGACATTTGCTACCCTCCTGCAGCACCCTCCCAAGCGAATGTCGGAGTCATCAGGACCACTAGCAACTATCTGATTCTAGTGGAGCTTTTGAATTTGACATTTGAACGAGAGCCTTGCAGCGAGCGGGACTCAAATGTCAAATTCGCTCCACTAGCCCTGGGTTAGGCTGACTGTCGACTACCGGCTGGCGCGGCACGGGCGCCAAGCCGCCGGCTTACCGCGAGTGTATTGCGAATGCCTGAGCTCGTGCTGGCCAATGAGCCTCTGATCCGGATCGCGTTCTTTCTCGGGATTCTGATTCTGATGGCCCTATGGGAGGTGGCAGCGCCCCGGCGACGCCGGGAGATCCCGAGGCTGCTGCGGTGGAGCAACAATCTCGGCGTCGTTGTCGTCGATACCATCCTTATTCGGCTCACCTTCCCCGTTGTCGCGGTCGGCCTCGCGTTTGCTGCCCAGGAGCGGGGCTGGGGCTTGTTCAATGTGATGGAGGTTCCGAACTGGGCGGCATTCGTCCTGTCACTGCTTGCCCTGGATCTAGCCATCTACCTCCAGCACGTGATGTTCCACGCGGTTCCGGCTCTCTGGCGATTGCACCGCATGCATCACGCCGATCTCGAATTCGACGTGACGACTGGACTGCGATTCCACCCGGTGGAAATCCTCCTGTCGATGGCGATCAAACTGTTTGTCGTGGCAGCGCTTGGGCCACCGGCGGTGGCCGTTCTGGTCTTCGAGGTTGTCTTGAACGGGACGGCGATGTTCAACCACTCGAATGTGCGAATGTGGCTTGGCCTCGATCGGATATTGCGCTGGATTCTGGTGACGCCGGACATGCACAGGGTCCACCACTCGATCCATCCCGACGAAACCAACAGCAATTTCGGCTTCAACCTGCCATGGTGGGACCGGATGTTCGGCACCTATCGGGCCCAGCCTCGGGACGGTCAT
>JAAEOR010000255.1 GCA_024222895.1 Hyphomicrobiales bacterium
CGGCTGAAGGAAGTTGCCGGTCCGGCGGGGATCGAAGTGGTCGAGGCCTCCGTCACCAAGTCGGCCGATGTCCAGGCTGCCGCCCGCAGCCTCATCGGCAAGGTCGACGCGATTTACGTGCCGACCGACAACACGGTCGTGTCTGCACTGGAAGCTGCCATCCTGGTTGCGGAGGAGAACGACATTCCATTTTACGCCGGCGATACGGACAGCGTGAATCGCGGGGCGATCGCGTCGATTGGCTTCAATTACTATGACGTCGGGGTCCAGACGGGGAAGGTCGTTGCTCGCGTCCTGAACGGCGAGGCCCCTGGTAGTATCGACGTGAGTTTCGCCAACGGCAGCGACCTGTTCGTCAACCCCGGTGCGGCGGAGAAAATGGGCGTTACGATTCCGGCAGCGGTTATCGAGCGGGCCAATACCGTCGTCGAATAGTTTGTGGATCGGGGCCGGACAGTGAGTCCCGGCCCCGGCTCATGCTAGTGGAGCGAATTTGACATTTGAGTCCCGCTCGCTGCAAGGCTCTCATTCAAATGTCAAATTCAGAAGCTCCACTAGAATCAGATAGTTGCTAGTGGTCCGGATAACTCCGACATTTGCTTGAGAGCGTGCTGCAGTGGGTAGAAAAATGTCGGAGTCGGACCACGGGCCGCGGCGGGGGTGACGCGGAGCGGATAATCCGGCAGGCTGAGGTCGGGATCTTCCTGGTTACTGGAGGAATGCCTTGCGAGCCTTCATTCCCATCACTGTCGTTCTCACGGTGCTTGTCGCCCTGTCGTCACTGGCGGCGGCCGCTGGCTATCGGTTGGCATCGTGGAAGGACGACCTCTTTGCCTACCCGACAGTTCTGGCGACCGGATATGGCGGCGACTACGTCAAGGTCGGCTATGTCGAGCAGCGCGATCTGTATCAGCGGGACGTGGTGCCGGAGAAGAAGACCAAACCGGAATACGTCGATCTCGAAATCAAGGGTGTCGAAAAAGACATGACCGCCCGCGAGGGGCGGGTCAGTGTGAAATTTGTTGCAACCGGCAAAGTGACCGGCGGTGCCAAGGCCGTTGTCATCTACGTGCACGGCCGCCGCGGCAATCGCCACCAGGGCGCCAACGACTGGATGTTTGGCGGCAATTTCAACCGCATCAAGAATCTGATGGCACGCAACGGCGGCGTCTACCTTTCGCCTGGCTTTCCGAGCCTTGGGCGACGTGGTGTCGCACAAGCCAAGTTGCTGGTGCTCGAATATGCCAAGAACTCACCGGGCGCACCGATCTTCCTGGCCTGCGGGTCGCTTGGTGGTCGCATCTGCTGGGGACTGGCGGATGACGCCGCGGCGTCAAAGCACATCGACGGTTATCTGCTGATGGGTTCGACCAGCGATGCCGGTTTTCTCCAAACCGATGCATTCAAGCGGCGTGTCCCTGTCTATCTTGGCCATGGGACCGGGGATATCGTGATCAGCTGGAAGAAACAGGAGGCCTTCTTCAAGAAGGTCAAGCAGCGCGATCCCAGCTATCCGATCAAGTTTGCGCTGTTCGATACCGGCTCGCACGGGACGCCGATCCGCATGACCGACTGGCGATTGATCCTCAATTGGATGCTTCAGGTCAACGGCGCCTGACCGGATCGGCGGCGGACATCAATGATCGATGAGGGTCCAAGAAAAACCAGCCAAGATTTGGACTTGAACCGCTTGATGCGCCAAAGTGTCCGATACGCGCTGACTTTGGGCAGGGAGAACCCGAAGCCTGATTGGCGGCATGAGGGGCAGGGGGCTTCGTGAGTATCATTGCATTGTTCGGGGCGGCGGAGCTCGGGCTCGTCTATGCGTTTGTCGGCCTCGGTGTCTATCTTTCCTTCCGCATTCTTGATTTCCCTGACCTGACCGTCGACGGCTCGTTTCCACTTGGTGCAGCGGTGACAGCGGTGCTGATCGTGGCGGGAGCCAACCCCTGGGCCGCAACAATCGCCGCGATCCTGGCGGGCGGATGCGCGGGACTGGCGACGGCCTTCCTGAACGTCCGGTTCAAGATCCTTCACCTGTTGGCCTCGATCCTCACCATGATCGCGCTGTTCTCGATCAACCTCAGGATCATGGGCCGACCGAATGTGCCGCTTCTTTCGCAGGAGACCATGCTGACGCCATTCTACGATCTCGGCGTGGACAGCTATCTGGTTCGGCCCCTGTTTCTCGCCATCCTGGTGGTGCTCGTCGTCCTCGCTTTGGCGTGGTTCCTTTCAACCGACTTCGGTCTAGCCATGCGGGCCACCGGCGCCAACAGCAAGATGGCGCGGGCACAAGGCGTGTCCACCAACCTCTACATCTATGTGGGCATGGCCATGTCGAATGGCCTGGCCGCGCTGGCGGGTGCGCTTTTTGCCCAGACCAACGGGTTCGCGGACGTCACATCCGGTGTCGGGACGATCGTCGTCGGTCTCGCCGCGGTGATCGTTGGCGAGACTCTGTTCCGAACGAGGAACCTGCTCATCGTCCTGATCGGCGTTGTGGTTGGCTCGATCCTCTATCGGATCGCGATTCAATTGGCGTTGACGTTCGACTGGATTGGCCTGCGCGCCTCGGACGTCAATCTTGCGACAGCTGTTCTCGTTGCTCTGGCGCTGATCCTGCCGAGGCTGCGCAAGGGCGGGGCGCCGGTATGATCCGCGTCGAGAATCTGGCGGTCACCTTCGCCAAAGGGACTCCGTTGGAAAAGACCGCGCTGGCGGGGGTGAGCCTGACAATGGAAGCTGGCGAGTTCGTCAGCGTTATCGGCTCCAACGGTGCCGGCAAGTCGACGTTGCTCAACGCCCTGGC
>JAAEOR010000256.1 GCA_024222895.1 Hyphomicrobiales bacterium
GGGAAGCAGCGTCCGTTCCCCCAGGGAAGACGGGTCGACCGCCGGGTCGGACTGCAAGGTGCTCAATAGTGAAGCGACGGATTCAGGGTCGGGATTTTCACCAAGATAAATCTGCTCGAATGCCAATCTCGCATCGCGCCGGAAGACCTCTTCATTGGCGGCAAGATAGTCTTCAAGTTCGCTGTCGGACGGTTCCAGAAGACCGGCGCCGGCGTCGGAAAGAAACTCCATCTTCTGGCGCAGGCGCCGCCGAATGACCGTGTCGTTGGTGTCCAGGCCAAGCGCCAGCGCTTCGCGGTAGTAAATCTCCTCGCGCACATCGGCATCGATCAGGCTTTCGATCTCGTCGCTTGACGGCGTTCGTTTCCACACGGAAGTGAACCCGGCGACAAGCTGTTCGATCCGCTCCGGCGTGATGGTGATCACGTCTGCCGGTGGTGGCTGGCGGTCGCTTACGGCGGCGAAGGCCGCGAAAAAAAGGCCGCCGATTATGAAGAAATGGAGAAGCGGCTCCCGAAGGAGCCGCGAAAGATATGTCATCTCGGCAATGGTCTCGGATTGCTGGAGCGTTTTCAGGAAAAGTGTTCTTGCACTTTTCCGCCCGGAAAGAGCGAAGAGTCAAGACGGACGAGAGCGCAATGCGATTCAATGGAAACGAATTGCGCTCTAATCGCGTTCGCGCCGCACTTTCTATCGGCAAAAAATCACTTCGCGCGAAAGCCGGAAAGAAGGGGGCGACCAACTTTGGTCACCCCCTTGTTCCTACGATGCCGGCGTGTACCAGATCGGCGACGAATAGGCTCGCTCCTGGCCGATCAACGGCGACTCTTCGGGAATCTCCGTACCGAAACGCAGCTTGTCGTAGAGCACCCATCGGGGGGTCGGAATCTCCAGGACACGCGTGTAGTAGAACGCCGGCTGTGTCGCATCGAAGTCGGGATCGGTCCACACGGTCCCCAACTCGGCAGCGCCAATCGTATTCGTCCAGTTCGCTGCATCGACGTCTACGGTATTGCCGACCGGCGGCACTTTGCCGTCAGCGCCGATCTCGCGGCCGTCCGACCAGGCAACGTCATAGACCTTCTCATGGGTCTTGCCGTCGGCGTCGAGCCAACCCTTGACGATCTGGACACGGTCAAGATTTGCGCCGACCGGGTCGCGTAGGGCGTAGACCATGAAAGTCGGGGCATCGCCGGTCGCTGCCTTCAGGTCACCGCCCATCGGAACGCCTTTTTCGTAACCGCGGAACGCCGGCGAACGGCTCCTCAGGTCGTCCTCGGTGAATTCCCAGCCGCCGAAGAACCGCACGGCCATGCGCGGTCCGGTCGTTCCGTAGGTTTCCCGACGCACGAACGCATCGAAAATGTCGCGGCGCGTGTTCTCCGTCGCCCAGACCCCGGTGTAACCCGAGGCGACCAGTTTGTACCCTTCGATTATCCCGAGCTCGCTTTCGATGAACGGGTGATTGATGCGCTCCTTCGAAGGTTCCACGCTCACGGATTTTCCAAAGAAATTGTCTTCTTCGTCAGTGGGCAGAGACGTGTGGCTGTCCGTGGCCCCGCCAAATCCGAACTTGTAGGGGTTGACGCCATATTTCGCTTCAAGCTGCAAACCCAGCTTCAACGCTTCGCGCGCGTATTCGCCCGCCAGCATTTCGGGCTTCTTCAGTTCAGTCAGATCGAGATTGCCGACATCCCAATTCTCGTAATCGGCAAATTCATCTTCCGGCGAGAGGACGGGGTGCGTTTCGCCGTCGCCCTTGATCTGGGTGATTTCATAGGACGGTTCCCAACGGCCGCGTTGGGTTACATAGTTTTCATCGACGTTACCCCCGGCAAAAGTCTTTTCCGTAGGGAACATCCAGCCGTTCGACAAATTACCGTTGTGGGCAATAGAAAAGGCTTTGCCACGGGTCGATTCTTCATAAGTTTCCAGCCATTTATACAGATCGAGCGGGTCGGTGGTGCCGATCGGCGGCTGGGTGGTCAATGGCTGCACCATGCGAGCACGGTCGGCATTGTCGCGCAGGATCACGTTGCGGTGCAGATTGAAACCCTTGGGAACCGAGGTCCATTCGAAGCCGATGAACGCCGTGAATCTGCCAGGCTCATTGTGTCGTTCGGCGGCATCAATGTTTTTATCCCAGACATTACCGAAAATCAGCGAGCCGGGGCTGTAGGCTTCGACGAACTCTTCCGGCAGCGTCATCTGAGCAAAATTGGTGATCAGGTCAAAGGCTGCTTCACCGGCCGCTGTACCGCCCTCCTGCAGCGCGTCATACCACTCCCTTCCCTTGTCGACTTCGAGAATGAATGGTTTGCCGGCCTGGAGGTCCGTGGCAAATCCCATCAGGTCGGTATGATCGGTGATCACCAGCCAGTCGAGGGGCCGGCCCAGCTTGACCGGTAAACCGGTTGACGAGGTGATCTGCTCGCCCTTCGCCAACAGGTAGGCGTCGTCCAGGCCCACCGTGTTGCCAAAAAGGCCGGCATCGAGAGAAAGGCCGGTATGAAGATGGGTGTCGCCCCAA
>JAAEOR010000257.1 GCA_024222895.1 Hyphomicrobiales bacterium
AAACGATGGTCGCGGAAGCGATGACGGGCCTGCGCGCCATGATGTCGTCCAGCGCGTCCACTGGTGGGATCCTGCGAATCGTGCCCGCCAAGCTAATCGAGCGCTCGACGACGCGATAGTGCTCACTACGACGCCCCGACTTTCGCCGGTGGGCGCTCTGGCTTGCGGCCCGGAGGTACAACGGTTCGGCGCCCGGCGGGTCGGGATCCGTGCCACGATAGAGTATAGTCGATGCCGGTCTGCAGACGGAAACGGGACGAGTCATGACGATGAAGAAGATACTCAACGACCCGGCAAACTATGTCGACGAGATGCTCGAGGGCATGTGTGCGGCCCATCCTCAAATCTACCGGCAGGTGGAGCCGCGGGTCCTGGTGCGGGCCGGGGGCACCACTGCCAACAAGGTCGGGATCGTTACCGGCGGCGGGTCGGGCCATCTGCCCGTGTTCGCCGGGTATATCGGCACCGGCCTTCTGGATGCCGCTGCGGTCGGGGAAGTGTTCGCATCGCCGTCGGCGGATCACATGGCGGCGGCCATGCGCCATGCGGACAGCGGGGCCGGCGTTCTGCGCCTCTACGGCAACTACGGCGGCGATGTCATGAACTTCGACATGGCCGGCGAGACGCTGGAGATGGAGACGGATCTGCGGTCGACCACCGTTGTGCTGGCCGACGATGTCGCCAGCGCACCACCGGAAGAGGCGGACAAGCGCCGTGGCGTCGCCGGCATGGTCTACGCCTTCAAGACGGCCGGGGCGTGCGCCGAACAGCTCGCCGATCTGGACGAGGTCACGCGGGTCGCCCAGAAGGCCGCCAACGCCTGTCGTTCGATCGGCATGGCGCTGACGTCATGCACGGTTCCGATGGCCGGCAAGCCGACCTTCGATATCGCTGATAGCGATATGGAAATGGGAATGGGTATTCATGGCGAGCCGGGTATCTGGCGCGACACGTTACGTAGCGCCGATGCGATCGTCGACGAGATGCTCGAGCGGCTGCTTGCCGACCGCCCGCTGAACGCCGGTGACAAGGCATCGATCCTGGTGAACAGCCTCGGTGCCACTCCGCCGGAGGAGCTCTACATCATGTTCCGTCGGGCAAAATCGGTCCTCGAAGGTCAGAGCGTCCAGCTGGTGATGCCGCTGGTTGGGCGTTATGCAACATCGATGGAAATGGCCGGGGCCACGATTACGCTCTGCAAGCTCGATGACGAACTGGAAAGCCTGCTCGCGGCGCCGGCAGACTGTCCGTTCTGGAGTTCCTGATGGACGCGTTCACCAGCGGCGATCTCCGTCGCGCCGTGCGGCTGATCGCTGATCACGCGGAGCGCGTCGCCGACTCCCTCACCGAGGCGGACGGCAAGCTTGGTGACGGCGATCTGGGTATTACCGTTTCCCGTGGGTGGCGCGAATGTGCCGACGCATCGGATCGGTTCCCCGATGATGTCGGGCTGGCGCTGCTGGAATGTGCCAAGGGATTCCAGCGCGCCTCACCTTCGTCGTTTGGCACGCTGACCGCAACTGCGCTGATGAGTGCGGCCAAACAGTGCAAGGGCAAACAGACGGTCGACTATGGGACAGTCGCCGCTCTTCTCGACGGCGCTCGCGCCGCGATGCAAGCGCGGGGCAAGGGCCAGCTTGGCGACAAGACCGTTCTCGACGTGCTCGACGCCATGGCGACCGCGGCACAAGGCCAGGACAGCGCAGCGGACCTGCTGGCGGCAGTGCAGCCGGCGGTCGAGTGGACGATTGCCGACTTCCGGGGCAAGCCGAACAAGCTCGGCCGCGCCCGGATGTTCGGTGACGCCTCGATCGGGCTGGACGATCCCGGCATGCTGGCCATGCGGGAAACGCTCAACGCCTTGTCAGGCGCAGAAGGCGATGCGTAACTGGCAGGGCTGATTGATCCCGTCCAACACCGGTTGTTCGGAGAGTGCCCGTGGACCGTGTCCCGGAGGAGCCGGATGAAGAGACCGCCGCCGCTATGGCGCAAGAGGTATTGCCGGAGGCGGTCCGAGTAGCCCGTTTCCCGACCGGCCTGATGCACTTCGTCTTCGAAGTGATCTCCAGCCAGGGCCAAGCCATTGTGGTTCGCGCTTCGCGGCGGGAAGATGCCGCCGTCGCGGCGGGCGCGCTTACTTGGTCGGCATTGTTGCGCCCGCTCGGGGTTCCGTTGCCGCAGGTTCTCTATGCCGACGTCACGATGGCGCGTCACCCGTTCCCCTTTGTTATCCTGGAGCGTTTTCCTGGCCGCGACCTTGGCGCAGTGGTGGATCGTTTGACATCGGATCAGATGCGTACAATCGCCGGGCGCCTCGCCGCTGTGCAAACTATCGTGGCCGGGCTTCCCGCCGGCGGCGGCTATGGGTTTGCACGTCGGTTGGAGGGACCTTTCCCCCACACCAGCTGGACGGCTTCGGTTGCTGCGTTACTGGGGCGTTCGCGCCGGCGCATCCGTGCGGCGGGCGTGGTCGGCGAACACCATGTGGATCGGGTCGAAGCGGCGGCGGGCGGACTGGCCGGCTACTTTGCCGGCGTCCAGGCAACGCCTTTCCTGCATGATATCACCACCAAGAACGTCATGATCGACGGAGGGCAACTCACCGACATCGTCGATGTGGACGATCTCTGTTTCGGCGATCCGCTCTTTCTGGTCGGGCTGATCCGTGTGGCGCTGGCGGCAAACGGCCACGCCACCACCTACGCCGACGCCTGGGTTGATGCCGTTCGCCCAGGTCGAGACCAATACGCGGCCCTTGACTTCTACACCGGCCTGTTCAGCCTCGATTTCATGGCCGAACTCGGCCATCGATTCAATCGCACCGAGGCCGCGCCGATCGATCCGGCCCATGTCGCGCGGCTGGAAGGTTTGCTCGATCGGTATCTGGTCGGGTGACGTCGGGCGGATTGCTCCGGGCCAACGGCGGTGAAATACTGCGAACACCATTTGGCGATTGAAGCTCTCGCGCCACTATCCCATGGGTGAGCCAACGCTCAGCAGAACCCTGACCAGTGCCGCCTGGGAGCGAACGCCGGTCTTGTCGAACATCCGTTTCAGTTGCGTGCGCGCGGTGTTGACGGAAATGCCGAGTGCCTTGGCGGACTTCTGGGCGGCAATCAATTCCGCTTCTGCTCAAGTTCGAAAAGATTGCCGAACGGGTCGGCGAAAAACGCGATCCGGCGGCCGATCTCTTCGACCTCGAAAGGCGCCGCCACGATCGTCACATCGCGCTTTCGCAGTTCGGTGACCGCGTCGTCGATGTTCGGCACCGTGAAGCAGACGTGGTGATAACCACCCTTACTGAAACTCGCAAAAAGATCCGCTGTGTCCGGGACCGGAGACGGTGGCTCGGCGTCGCCAACGATCTCGACAACGCATTGGTCATCGTCCGCCGCGGCGAGATATGCCATCTTCACCCCGAGCGGGCCCGGCCACTCGACCACAAGGCGGAAATCGAGCCTGTCCATGAACCAGCTCTTGCTGGCCTCGTAGTCGGGGACGCGCAGGCAGGCATGGCTGGATCGAAGTGAAGAGAACCGGGCGTCGGCGTCCTTCGCAGGCATCTGAAAATCAGGCATCGCGCTCCCTCAAGCAAAGAACTGACACAATGATCTCCTCCTACCCCGTTCCTTGAGCACCTGTCTGTCACCCGATCGGATGACAGCGGAACAAACTTCAGAAGGGGAGTCGCGCGTTGTCGTTCAGCCATGCTTTGCCCGAGTGCACCGGTATCGAGCCTGGCCCAAAGCCCGGCGAACAATCCCGGTGCCACATGGACCGAAGCGCTCACGATTCTGTAGGATGGTTGTTTGGCCCTCCAGTTTCTCGTGCGAGTGAACGACCAATGCCGCTCAAGAAGTATCCGCGCACGCCTCATGTCGAGGGATCGGGCATTCAGGTCGATGACGATCCAAGCGTCGCCCCGGACGCCGAACTGCTGCGGCTGGCCGATCGCACCTGGATCGTCGAGGAGAAGCTCGACGGTGCCAATGCCGGCGTCTCTTTCGATGGTGCTGGCGCGTTGCATCTTCAGTCGCGCGGTCATTTTCTCGACGTTGATGGTCGCGGGGCGCGAGAGCGACACTTCAATGACTTCAAGACCTGGGCACGCATGCACGAGGCGGCGCTGCTGGAGCGCCTGGAAGACCGTTACATTGTCTATGGCGAATGGATGGGCGCGGTGCACACCCAATTCTATGACCGCCTGCCATCGCTGTTCATGGAGTTCGACGTCCTCGATCGTGCCGGGGAACGCTGGCTCTCGACCGGTGAGCGCGACCGCCTGCTCGCTGGCCTTCCATTGCCAGCCGTGCCGATCCTTTACGAGGGCCCGTTCCCCGATCGCGTTGCTCGAGAAGCGCTGATCGGCCCCTCGCGTTACCGCTCGCCGGAATGGCGCCAGCGGCTAGACACCATGGTTGCCCGTTCCGACGCCCGAATCGAGATCGTGCTGGAGCAGATCGAGACCGGCGACGTGTCGGAAGGACTGTACTTGAAGGCCGAGACGCCGGATGAAACGCGTGAGCGGTTCAAGCACGTTCGGGCGGGCTTCGTCCAAGCTCTCCAGACAAACGACACACACTGGCATTCGCGCCCCCTGGTGCGTAACGCGACGGTACCGGATGTGGACTTTCTCGATCCGGGCGGCGTTGCCCCGAGGGTCGACCGCTACGCAGACGAGCGGGGCACACCATGAACCGGCTCACCATGCTGCGACAGGGCGGCGGGGAGGTCCTCGCGCTGGGCGAGCGCGTGGCCGCCGGTGATGTGCCGGAGACGAGTGAACTCGCCACCGCGGCGCTTCTCGCGCCAATGGACGGCGCGCCACACGACCCGGTGCATCATGCCGAGGGTGATCCGCTCGTTCACACCCATATGGTCCTCGGCGCACTCGTGACAGGCGACGGCTACTGCGAACTTGGCGCCCAGGCCCGTCTGGCTCTTGCGCTCGCCGCGTTGCTGCACGACTCCGCCAAACCCGAGACCGCCCAGACCGCCGATGGCCGGGTATCACATCCGAATCATGCGCCAAGGGGCGCCCGGAAAGCGCGTGCCGCGCTCTATGCAGCCGGGCTCGATCCCAGCGTACGCGAGGCGACCGCTGTCTTGTGCCGCCGCCACATGCAACCACACCATGCGCTGAACTCTCACGACGGCGATGCCCCTCTCTTGCGATGGATGGCCGCGATTTCCCTCGAGGTTCCGGTCCGGCTGTTGTTGATCCTGGCATCGGCCGATGAAGCTGGCCGAATAACACCGAGCCCGGACGACAGCGCCGCGTTGCTGCGCGACTTCGCCGAGGGGCACGAACTGCTTGATGCGCCCTGGAACTTCATGGATCGAACCGCGCGGCTGGAATGCTGTCGCGGCGCTGACCGTGACCCGCGCTATCCGACCAGCAAACCGGAGACTGGGCCGCTTGTCACGGTGCTTTCCGGCCTGCCGGCGACGGGCAAGAGCACACTCGCCCGATCCATGGATGCCGAGCACATCTCCGTCGAGGATCGCCTCAACCAGGGCATGGAGCGCGGCAGTGCCGTCCAGGCTTCACGTGAACGCCTCCGCCAGGTGCTTCGCGACGGCCGCGATGCGGTCTGGGACGCAACCATGCTGACCCGGACCATGCGGCACCAACTCCTATCTCTGGCAGAAGACTATGGTGCGCGCTGCGCTATCCAATGCTGCGAGTTGCCCGAATACGAAAGATCAGTGCGCAATCGCAAACGTCCTGAGCCGGTTCCCGACGACGTGGTTGCCGACATGCTCGGCTCGTGGGAGATGCCCACATTCGACGAGGCGCTGTTCATTAACGACCGGCCGGCTCGCCTTGGCTGAGTTCAAGAGACCACTCCGCCAAACGCATTGTGACGCCGTCGAATGAGCGCAGCGCCTTCCGTCCGACGCCAGTCGGAGTCACCCGTCACATGTATGGCGGCCGCTCGGGCTCGAACAGATCGCTGCCGTCGGTGGCCAGGCGCGCCACCGCCATGTTGGGGCTGGCAATGCCCCGCTGCAATCTGCCATGATCGCCCGGCACCGGATGATGCCGCCGTTTTCGCAAAGGGTGCCAGCAAGGACGACATACCCATGGATTTCTCAAGGCCGCGCCCGCAGGTTTCGGGCGATGTTCCGTCCCTCAAGGTGACCGACATCACCTGCCGGGTGCTGCTCGCTCCTGACTACGATGCGAGCATGACGTCGTCGGCCCAGGACAGCGTCGTTGTGATGATCGAGACCGATGGCGGCATCACCGGGATTGGCGAGACCGATGCCAATCCGTGGATGGTGAAAGCGTGCATCGAAGCGCCGGGCACCCACACGATGGGATTGTCGCTGCGCCATATGGTCATCGGCGCCAATCCGTTTGACATCCCCGAGATCTGGGAAAAGATGTATCTCGGTTCGGCGATGAACGGCCGGCGTGGCATGGTGATTCACGCCATGGGCGCGATCGAAATGGCCCTGTGGGATATCTGCGGCAAGGCACTCGGCCAGCCGGTCCATCAGCTGCTTGGCGGTGCACAACGCGACTACATCGTTCCCTATGCGTCGCTGCAGCCGGCCGGCAGTTCGTTCGCCGAATACCGCGACGCGCTGGTGCGCTCGGCGCTCGATGCCAAGGCACTCGGTTTCCGCGCAATGAAGACCGAAGTCACGATGAACGGACCTTACGCCCATTGCGGCATGAACGAATCCTATGATCGTCACACCAAGGTCGTTGCCGCGGTGCGCGAAGCGATCGGCCCGGACATCGAGCTGCTGGTCGACGTTCAATATCTGTGGGAGGACGCCGACACCTGCCTGTCGGTGATTGGCGACTGGACCGACTTCAATCTGTATTTCGTCGAAACGCCGCTGTGGCCGGACAACATCGAGGAACACGCGCGGCTGGCCGAGAGATCACCGATCCCGATCGCGTCAGGGGAGTGGCTGTCGACCCGCTTCGAGTTCCGTGAGCTGATCGAGCGGGGTCGGATCGGCGTCGCCCAGCCGGATGTTGGCCGGGTTGGCGGCATCGGCGAAGCCAAGGTGGTGTGCGACATGGCCGGCGAGCACGGCCTGCCGATCGTCCCCCATTGCTGGAAGACAGGCATCTCGATCTCTGCCACTGCGCATCTGGCGTTTGTCGTGCCGCACTGTGCTTTCATTGAGTATCTGCCGCCGCGGCTTTGTGTCGAACGACTGCGTCGCGAACTGGCCCATGAAGAGCTGGTGTTCGAGGACGGCCGAATTCTGCTACCGACCAAGCCCGGTCTCGGGGTCGAACTGAACCAGGAGGCGATGGACGCCTACACGGTGGCCTGAAGCGGCCTACGGTTCGAACAAGTCGCGGCCGCCCGGCGCCAGGCGCGCCACCTTGTCCGGGTCGAGGTCGACCCCGAGCCCCGGCCGGTCGGGGATCGCCAGATAGCCTTCGTCGTCGACGGTGAATGGCGCAACGGTGATCCCGTCGACATAGGCTGAGCCGCCGATATATTCGACAAAGTCACAGGTCGGGAAGGCGGTGGAGAGCTGCAGGTCGGCGGCGAGACCGAGCGCGGTGTTCCAGCCATGGCCGATATAGCGGATGCCGAATTCGTTGGCCATCCAGGCGATCCGGCGCTGCTCGCTGATGCCGCCGACTTTCGTCACGTCCGGCTGGACGATGTCGAGCGCGCCCTGGACGAACCAGGCCCGAAACGACTGGCGGCGGGTCAGGGTCTCGCCGGTGGCGATGTCGACCGGGCTCTCGCGCCTGAGCAGCACAAAATCCTCGATGGCTTCCTGGTTGAGCGCCTCCTCGAACCAGTGGACATTGTGGCGAGCGAGCATCTCCGCCGTGTTGACCGCCCATTTGAGGCCGTTGGGCCAGTAGGCGTCACTGCCGCCGGCGTCGACCATCAGCGCGGCGTCCGGTCCAGCGGCATCCCGCGCCGCGGCGACGATTGCCTCGTCGAGGCCGGGATCATTGCGCCGGCCGAACGGACCCCAGCCAATCTTGTAGGCGCTGAACCCGTCGGAGCGAAACCGCGCGATCTCGGCCCGCATCGCTTCCGGTTCGTCCATCAACAGCGAGCAATAAGGTCGCACCCGCTCTCGATACCGGCCGCCAAGCAGTCGTCCGGCCGACTGGCCGGTCGCTTTGCCGAGGATGTCCCACAGCGCGATGTCGATTCCGCTAATGGTGTGGGTCAGCGTTCCGCCCATGCCCATCCAGAAGGTATTCTGGAACAGCTTCTCGCTGACCCGCTCCGGCTCCAGGGCCTGCTCGTTGCGATAAAGCGGTTCGAGCACGTCGAGTGCCGCCGTCACCAGCTTGTGACTGGTGAAGACGCTGCCATAGCCGGAAACGCCGTCATCGGTATGGACCGCGATCAGGGTGTGGACGCTGTCATCGGGACGCAGCTCCTCACTCCAGCCGCCCTTGGGTGTTTCACCGACAAGGCCGGCCGACTTGATCGATTTGATACGCATGGAACGTCCCCTGATTCGTGCGCTCTAAATTCGGACACAACCTACCATCGGCGGCGGAACTTATCCGATTACGCAGTGTCTGGCGGGGATTTTCGACGTGTCAGTGATACCACTTCACCCGCACATTGCATGGATGTCGTTGCAAGCGGTGCTTGATTGTTTACAAATTCACTGCCGAAGACTATGTCGTTCGGGTTACTGATCCGAGGTAGCTGAGAAGAAAAGCGCTGGGCTGATAACCGAGAGAGCGCGGGTGCAAATCCCGCCCTCGGACCCGTTGCGTTCAGATTTCTGCATATCTCGATCGTTATCATTGATCTGGGGTAGCTTAGCAGCAAAAGCGTCGGGCTGGGACCCGGAGAGCGCGGGTGCGAGTCCCGCCCCCAGACCAGGGCTTGGTAAATCCATGAATGATCGCGTCGGCGAACAATATCCGTTCTTTCAGTTAGCCAGAGCCCTGAGCTCGGGTAGTGCAGAGAAGGCCTCGAAGTGGCGAGACGTTCTGTCCGGCATTCAGACTGGCGAGCTGAACATCGGAGATAGAACGCCGGTCGCGGGTATGCCGGTTTGGGCGACGCCGGAGATCGTTCGTGGAGGGTTCGCAACAGGCGCCTATGCGGCCGGCGGTTCTATTAGTCCCGACGAAAAGCGACTGGCTAAAGAACTGGCCTTCGAAATCTCCGACATAGGCCGCCTGAGGACTGCGCTAAACGCTTGGCACCTAACCGAGGAAGGGCTCGGCCGACTGCTGAAAATGGCGGGCTCAGGCTGCTTCGACGCCGAGACTCCGGAAGAAACGGCCCTGCTCGCCGTTGCTGTCTTGATGGATACTAACCCAAGCGCGGGTGAAGCGATCCTGGATGAGATCACGCCATTCTTCGACCGCCTCCGATTTTACCCCAGCCCGGCGCCCTTTCCGCGTGGATATGGTGTCCACGTCGGAACAGTGGGTGGGCTGCGCCAAGCCCTGTCGGAGATGCGTCCATCAGCAAATGTCGTCCGGCAGAACGCAACTCTGACCGTGTGGATTCCGCTCTATGATCGACTGGTCGATCTCCTTGCCGAACCCGTGAACGAGTCTTGGCGAGTCCGAGCGCGCGAGTGGATTCGTTCGTATCGCAAGGCTGATCGCAACGACATGTCGCGAAGGTGGAGCCGATCGGACGGGCCCTTTCAACGCTGTCGGGCTGCGTTGGAACATCGGCTACGAAAGGGGAACCTGCCCGTCGGTGAGCACAAGTACATCGACTTGGTCATTGCGCGTAGAGTCGAAAAAAGCGGCTTTGGATCAGAGCGCGACAAATACCGAGCAGAACAAGCGAAGCAACATGTCGGCGTTTGGCTCAATGCCTTATCCGAGGCTGTGCTGGAGCGGCTCGATGGGCTCTCGGATAAATCCGGGATCGAAGACATTGACCCGATTTTGGCACCGGTAGGGGCCAAGGAGGCTCGGCCTGGAGCAGGCGCCGGGACGTCGCTTACGCTGGGAATCAGCCGCAAAGTTAAGCGCGCAAGATTCGCGCCTGTTGGGGATCTCGTAGCGGAAGGCCAAATAACTTCGCCCGAGGTTCTTGCAGCAATTTTGCCGCAAGTCACGGCAGACTTGCATGCAAGCGGCTTTTCCACGCGATCAGAGCGAGCTATCTATGCCGCTCTCTACAGGGCTTTTCGGCTTCGGCGATCTCTTCTATTGCTTGATCTGCAAAGCCAGGTTCGCATGGAAGAGTTACCATGGGCGTCAGCCTTGCTTAAGCGGCGCACGACATCCCGGAACCAGGCGCAGATTTCTCGTGCGGCCCTTCGTGAAATCGTTGCCCTTGCGCTTACACACTTTCCACAAGTGCAATTCCCGAACGCGATGATCGAAGAAATGATGGGGCTCGCGCGGCGTGCAAAAATTGAAGCACCGCTCACCCGCGAGCTCGCCGCGGATATATTCATGGACAAGTTCGCGAAGTCCTTTGACAGAGCCGCTTCCTTGACAATTGGGCGTTATGGGAACGCCCTTTACGGACGGTATTACGGTCTACCCGAGCACGTATCGCCTGGTGGATTGGGCGAGATATGCAGTCAACGGGCCGGCGGCCGGATTTCGGACAATTGGTCTGTTGCATGGAACGGAATGGTCATTGAACAACAGCTGATCCTCACATCACACAATCTCGCGACGATCTTTGAGTTGGTCGGCTTGTCGGACCTAGATTTCGATGCGATGTCCCGACGCTGTTTTGATTGGATCTGCGCGAAACTCCAGATCCCTTCGCATTATCCGCATACGCGACTTCAAACGCTCAAGAACGCCGCCTACGCTTGGCGGCAGATGATCGCATTCCTGTCTGAACTTGAAGCCGACGATCAGAGATCAGTCTGGAACAGCCTCGAAGCAACCTACAAAGAGCAGCCTCCGAGTCTTCGGCTCCATTTCGATCCTGCAATGATCGGGCTGCGGGAGGCGCTGGCGGGTGGTGCGCCGGATCAGAGCGGGGGTCAGGTGTTTCTAGGGTGGACTCTCGATCGACATCCGTTTGCGAAGGCGATTCCGTGGCCGGATCGGCCGCATCTGTCCGACAGTCGGAATTAGGCTCCGGTGGCAACTCCCGGTAATCGAACTTGCAGGAGCGGGCGAGTCACGAGTGCCGGAGGCGTGACGAGCTGTTAGCGACTATCCGCAGGACTTATGCCGAGCTGCGCGATTCGATACTCGATATCGGCCACCGGCCGGCTGCCAAAGGAAGCACAGCGAACTGCCGGTAAACGCTCTAAAACGTAGCTGAAACGCCGCCATCGACCAGAAGCACTTGACCTGTCACGTAGCGGGCGTCGTCGGAGCAGAAGAAATAGGCCGGTCCGGCAATGTCGTCGGGGTTGCCGGGCCGCCCAAGCAGGATGCGGCCATACTTCATGTAGATGTCCTGAAACCAATCGGTCTGGTGTTCATGGCCGGACCCGTCGGGCAAGTGCGCCATACGGGTGTCGATGAAACCGGGGGCGATCGCGTTCACCGTGATGCCGTCGGCGCCGAGGTCGCAGGCCGCTGCCCGGGTAAAGCTGATCACGCCGCCCTTGGCGGTCGCGTAGGGGATGCACTCGCGGGCACCACGGATGCCGATGATCGATGCGATATTGACGATACGCCGACCGGTCTTCGCCGCCTTGATGAGAGGCAGGAACGCAAGGGAGACCCGGATCGCCCCGTCCTGGTTGATATTGATGACATCCCGGTAGTGGTCCAGAGCCATCCCGGTCATCGGCGTCATGTCAAGGATTGCCGCGCAATTGACGACGATCGCGCATTCGCCATGGGACTGCTTGACGCTGTCCGCGAGCGCTGCAACCGACTCGTTGCTGCCGATGTCGACGTTGGCCGCCTCGGCCGACGCGCCGGCCTGCGTCAACTCTGCGACAAGAGCTTCCGCCGGTTCTGCATCGATGTCCGCGGCAATCACGTGGGCGCCTTCGCGGCCGAGGCGGGTGGCGATCGCGGCGCCGATTCCGCGGCCGGCGCCGGTGACGAGGGCGGTCCGGCCAGACAGGCGCTGGGCAGCGGCAGGCGGGCTTACCTCGGCGTTCGCTTCGGTCATGTCGGTTTTTCCTTCGGGTGTCCCGGCTCCGTTGAGACGACGGCATAGGTGTCCGGGATGTTCAGAAAAGCAGGTTCGTCGTTTGCGTAGGGGCCGGCGACGTCCTGGCTTGGGACCAGGCAAATGACAGTGAGGTCGGTTGCTGCATCCGGCACGAAGGTCACTCGGGTCTGCGGTCCACCGAAGAGCACTTGGGCGACGCGACCCGGTACGGTTCGCCCGTTGGCGGTCTCGGGCGGGGGAGCAGCCGATACCTCAAGAATCTCGGGTCGAACAGCAACAACACAGTCTGCGGCATCGACGACGGGCTGGTCGGCCGGTACCGGGAAATCGCCGATCGCCGTGCGAGCCATAGCCGCCGATCCCGACATCGCGATCTGCCCCGGCAGCAGGTTGTTCTCGCCGAAGAAGTCGGCAACAAAGGGCGTCTGCGGTCGGTAGTAGAGATCGGTCGGCGTTGCGATCTGCTCGATGCGTCCGGCATTCATCACCGCGATCCGGTCGGCGACCGCGATCGCTTCGCTCTGATCATGGGTGACGAAGACAAAGGTGATCTGCAGCGCCCGCTGAATGCTCTTCAGCTGTTCCTGCATCTGCTGACGCAGATTCGCATCGAGGGCGGCGAGCGGTTCGTCCAGCAGAATGAGCCGTGGCTCGCAGATCATGGCGCGGGCGAGGGCCACCCTTTGGCGCTGACCGCCACTGAGTTGGCTGGGATAGCGATCCTTGAGGCTCTCGAGCCCGACGCTTGCGAGGATCTTTTCGACCCGCTCGCCAATCTCGGATCTTGGCCGGTGCCGGACGCTGAGGCCAAAGGCAATATTGTCGCGAACCCGCATGTGCGGAAACAGGGCATAGTCCTGAAAAACGGTGTTGCAGGGTCGATCGAAAATCGGTAGGTCGGTGATGTCCTGGCCGTCGAGAAACACGTGGCCCGTGCTCGGCCTGACGAATCCGCCGATGAGGCGCAGCACCGTCGTCTTGCCCGAGCCGGAGGGCCCGAGAAGTGCGAGGAACTCGCCGTCCGGAACCTCCAGGTCGGTGGGCGCAACGGCTGTAAAGTCGCCATAGGTCTTGCTGACGCCGCGTAGAATCAGACTGCCACGCTCGGCCCCGGTCTCCACCGTCATGCTGCGCGACCGCGGCGTGATCGCTCGTCAATCCCCAGACCCAAATCGGCCTCCTTGCGAAACAGCTCCAGTCCCGCTACTGTATACAGTATATCTTGAGCGTTTTCAGGAAAAGTGTTTGCACTTTTCCGCCCGGAACGAGCGAGGAGCAAGAGAGCGTGTTCAGGAAAAGAGTCTCCACTTTTACGCCCGGAGAGAGCGAAGAATAGATATCGACGACCAGCGATCCGCGTCGACGTGAACGGATCGCGACCTCGCAGCGCCGGAGACGTGTCAATCGTGGTCCAGTCCGAGATTACCGTCAAAGACCAGTCGGCCGAGCCCGGCGTCGAAACAGAGGCGGACCCGGCCAGGGCGCCGCGTCTGGAACGCCTGGAAAAACGGCGGCGGCTGGCGGACCGGGTGTCGGACAATCTGCTTCGCGGAATCGCGTCCGGCCGGCTGCCGCCGGGCGAGCGATTGATTGAGACGGAGATCGCGGACGATCTCGGGATCAGCCGGATCCCGTTGCGCGAAGCACTCTCAGTCCTTGAAAGCCAGGGCATTATCATTGCCGATGCGCACCGACGTCGGTGGGTGGTGTCGTTCGACGATATCAGGGTCCTGCAGGTTTGTACGACCCGGCTGACCCTCGAGCGACAGGCGGTCGTCGAGGCGTCGCAGACCTATCGCCGCGATCCCGGCAGGATCGCCGCGCTCGATGCGGTCATTGCGCGGATGAAGGAGACGGTCGGCGGGGACGCCGATACCCTCGCGATCAACCAGAACGACGTCGACTATCACACCGAGATTTACGCGGCGACCGACAATCCCTGCCTCCAGGTTCTTTGGGAGACGCTATCGCGACACGTGGCGATCGTGTTCGCCCTGGAGACCTTCAAGCGGATCGATCCCGCCCATAATCTGGTGCAGCACGAACGACTCCGCGACCTTTTGCTGGAGGGCGACAAGGCCGCCCTCGAAGCAGAAATCGAGGACCACATTATGGGGTACATCAACACCTGAACCGCGGTTCAGCAGAACAACCACGAACGGTCTTCGGACCAGTCCAAAGCTAAAAGGAGGAAGAGTCCCATGACGTTTCGACCAACACGACGCATTCTCGTATCCACGGCCCTCGCGACGGTGATGGCCGCCGCCGTACCATTCCAGGCGACCGCCGAAGGGACGCTGCGCATGCTCACCTGGGAGGGGTACGCCGAAGACGATTGGGTCAAGGAATTCGAGGAAGCGACCGGCGCCACCGTCAACATCAGCTATGCCGGCAGCGTTGACGAGATGTTCGCCAAGATGGCGAGTTCGAATGGAGCGGACTTCGATCTTGTCGCCGTCGATACAAGCTCGATTCCGCGCTACATCGATGCCGGGCTGATCGCGCCGGTCGATCTCTCCCGGCTCAAGAACTTCGAAAACCTCATGCCCGAATTCCAGTCGGTGGAGGAGTTGCAGCACGAGGGCGATAACTACGGGGTTCCGTTCGCCTGGGGTTCGATCGGGCTGATCTACGACACCGAGTTTTTTGGCGACAACCCGCCCGATTCATGGGCAACGCTGTGGAATGAGGAACTGGCCGGCCGCCTCATTGCCCTCGACGATGCCAACAACAACGTTGTCACCGCGGCTCTCTATCTCGGCTTCGAGGATCCCTACAACCTCACAGACGAGCAGTTTGAGCAGGTCAAGGAAGCGCTGATCGAAACGAAGGGTCTGTTGGCGACCTACTATTCCGGTTTCGACGAAGGGGTTGAGATCTGGAAGCAGAACGCCATCGTTGCCAATCTCGCCATGGGCGAATTCCAGGCCCAGAAGATGCTCGATCAGAACATGCCGGTGAAATACATCATTCCCAAGGAAGGGGCGATCGGCTGGCTTGACTGCCTGCTGCTCAGCGCCGGCGCGGAAAACCCCGATCTGGTTTATGCCTGGGTCGATCACGTCCTGCAAAAGAAGATCGGCCAGGAACTGACCGACAAGAATGCCTACGGCAACACCACCAACCCGACGGTTGGCATGGAATACGCCGATCGGCTGAGCTGGCTGCAGCCACCGGAGGACTTCAACAAGCGCATTGA
>JAAEOR010000258.1 GCA_024222895.1 Hyphomicrobiales bacterium
CTAGCTACATCGTTGAGGTCTCGCAGCCGGAAGCGATCGCCGCCAGGCGGATCGAGGACGCCGTCCGCACCACCGGCTCTCATTTCGTCACCCATGCGGACTGGCGCCGGCGGAACGGCGCGCGCATCGGAAGGCTGGTGGTTGAAGCCGACGACATGTGGGGCGCGGTCGCGGTCGTGCCGCCCAACATGCGGGCGCAGGCAGCCGTCTTCCCGTTGGAACCGGTGACCGCAGGTGGGGAACTCATGACCCTGCCGGACAATGCCATGCAGCCCCTCGCGGCTGCCGCGTAGAGCGTGTTCCGCGGCAGGATCCGTCGGCTCCATGGGGACCAGCCCGGGCCTCGATCACGCCATGGCCAAAGCAGTCGGTCCGGACGTCCCGACAGGGTGGGTTAGATTAGGCATAACCCGTCAGTTGGCGCGGAAAGAAAGACGGGTCACGTTTCACTCATCCGCCTTACGCCGGTCGCCCTGTACGGGCCGGAAGATGCAGTCGCCACTAGGCGTGGCCGGTCCCCGCAACTGGCCGCCCATCCCGACCGACGCTCAGTTCGCAAGGAACCACCAGGTCAGCCCCAGTCCGTTGAGCGCTGGTGTCACGAGGATGAGCACAATCGATACGACGGCGCCGGCAGCGAAGATGGAGGCGCCGGCCAGCATCGTATCGTTGGTGGCGTTGCACCGTGCGGCTTCGCGATCCTCGCCCGACCGGCCGCGCGCATAGACCAGCGTCACCACTGACCGGAGTAGGCCGCCAGCCAGGATCGCCAGGCAGGCCTCGGTGCCGAGCAGCAGGCCGATGCCGATGCCGAAGAGCGACGGCATGAACCTGGCCGATTTCGGCCACACGGTGAAAAAGGCGTAGACGCAGCCCAGAGCGCTTGCCGCGACGATCGCTACCAAGAGTTCCCGACTTGGATCGAAGCCGCCCGAGATCGCCTGCGCCATGGCGGCCCAGATCTTGGCGCCGGGCGCCAATGTACTATGGACCGGAAACCCGATCGTCGCAGAAGCACCGGCTCTGCCGTGGCTGCTCGACGGTCACCTGGTGGAAACCCTTGCCACGCTGACGGCGGTTCGTGATCGCTTCGGCGCCGATACCCGGGTTGTCCCCGGCCATGGTCCGGTCACGACCATGGATACGGTGAAGTGGAACATCGACTACCTGGCCGCCGTCCAGGATGCCGTCGACGGCGGCCTCAGCCTCGAGGACACGGTGACGCAGGTCGCGCTGCCGGAGTTCCAGGGCTACGCCCTGTGGGGCTGGGTGCATCCGGGCTTGAATGTCCCGGCCGCCCACAACGACTTGAGAGGATAACCCCAGCGACAAACATCCTGTGGCCCGATCGCTCCTACGGCGGCAACTTTCGTGTTCGACATTCTAGCAACACCCAACTTCGACTTCATCATGGATTTCATCCCGGGCGAGGACGTCATCGAGGTCCGCGGGACCGGCTCCGGCTTCAGCGATATCGATACCAATGGCGATGGGGTGATCAACGTCAACGACACCACCGTCTTCGGCGCACCGATGCTGGTGAACCTCGGCAGCGGCAACGCCATCATCGTCGCCGGCGTCGCGCAGCTGACGCCCAGCGACCTGCTGTTCGTCTGAGGCGGGTGATCCCGGGTGCGTTACGGCCTCGGCCACCATTGCCGCCCCATCGGTGTGTCCGGACTTGCGCGGTCGGGCCCGGGGATATCGGCTGTGGCCCCAAGGGGCGCCCTGGCCTCGCATGGATGGACTCCCCGATTTTTGCAGCCACAACCGACCTCACCCGGGTGTTGGTCGGCCGACGGGGTGTGAACCTGGCCGGATTTGTTTGAACCCGTTGCGGATTGCATCGTATTGCTATTGTGGAATTCCCTATTAGGGATCGCAGGAACGATCGCGATGGGCGGGTTTCGTGGCGATCCAGGAGAAGAGGCTGGCATGGCGGGCTGCACGTGCGACACGGACGTGAAGTTTGACGGCGTCTCGGCGGCATACAAGCGCGTGCTCTGGGCTGTCATTGCCATCAACGGGGTGATGTTTCTTGTCGAGATGGCGGCTGGCACGCTCGCCGGGTCACAGGCTCTCAAGGCAGACGCCCTCGATTTCCTGGGCGACACGGCCACGTATTCGATCTCGCTCTTCGTGATCGGCATGCCCCTGGTCTGGCGAGCCCGAGCCGCCCTCGTGAAGGGCCTGAGCCTCGGGGCGATGGGACTCTGGGTCCTCGGCTCAACGGCGTATCATGTCGTTGTCCTGGGCGTTCCGCAGGCGGAGGTCATGGGCGCGATCGGATTCCTCGCACTGGCTGCCAATCTGGCCAGCGTGCTGCTGTTGCTGAAGTATCGCGACGGGGATTCCAACGTCCGGTCGGTCTGGCTCTGCAGCCGTAACGACGCCATTGGCAACCTCGCCGTGATCATCGCAGCGAGCGGTGTGTGGGCCACGGGCACCGCATGGCCCGACCTGGTCGTCGCCGCCATGATGGCAAGCCTGTTCCTCTGGTCATCCGTCAAGATCGTGTCGCAAGCCCTCGGTGAACTCGCCGAGACGTCGGCCGGGCGCGAGATCGCTGCCAAGTGAGAACAAAGTCGCTGTCGCGAATGGCTGAAGGTCACACTGATGGTGACGGTGGCGTGGCCAGCTTGTCTGAGTGGACGGCGGTCAGGTAGAGCAGCGAAGGCAGCGTTTTGCCCCGCGCGGCCCTGCCCCCCTCCCTGCTCGTGCACCTATCGGTCAAATCCTGCGGTGTGGGTGCTGAATTCGGCGCCGAGCTGCATCTGTTCGGTCGCCTGTTTCATCTCCGCCGGCACGTCTCCGAGGAAGAAGAAGGGTCCAGGCGTGGCAATGGAGAGCAGTTGCGGAAAATGATCGGCCGCGGTCGTGCCGAGGTGGAACCCCATCGCTTCGGCGTCTGCGAATTCATCCCGGACATAGAGTGCGTTGTCCTGCTCGGAGACATAGACATGCACGGCCTTGGCGCCCGGCTCATTCTGCTCCATTGCATCGGTCACTTTGGCGTAGATCGCTGCGAGTTCGTCGAGCTTCCCGGGATGGGCGGTCCATTTGTAAACGACGGTGACTTGGTTGCTGTCCATTGTCTCGTTCCTCGGGTTCGGCCCTTGCGAAGAAGGCTGTAGGATGTGGTAACCGATCGATTACCTTGCATGAAGGTAACTGATCGATTACCTATAGTCAACAGGTAAGGGACACAGCAATGAGCATGGCGAAACAGTACGACCGGACAGAGCTGCTCAACCGGGCGGTCGAGTTGTTCCGCCGGCAGGGCTTCGGCGGCACGAGAACCGCGGAATTGGTAGCGGAACTTGGCGTGAACCGGAAAAGCATGTACGCCGAGTTCGGATCGAAACAGGGGCTCTTCGAGGCAGCGCTGGAGCACTATGGCCGCGTGAACCTGTCGCGAGTACTGGCCCCGCTTGAGGCACCGGATGCCGGTCCCGATGCGATCCGGAGCACGTTCGCCGACTATGCCTCGGCGAGCGAGGGCCGGTTTCGCGGACTGGGCTGCCTCATGTGTAACACGGCCGTCGAGCGGGCCGCGCTCGACCCCGGCAGCGGACGCTACGTCGCCGCCTACCTGGAGCGGCTCACCCGGGCATTCCGACACAGCCTCGGCAACGGACAGCGGGCCGGAGAGATTGATGCCAGCGCCGACCTCGACGAAATGTCGGCGTTCCTCATGACGGCGCTGATCGGGGTCGCCGCCTGCGTCCGGGCCGAGGCACCGCCCGAACAGGTGAAGGCCGCGTCCAGGATGGTCTCGAACATGCTCGACACCCACCGCCCCGAGGCTTCAGGCTGAGCGCGCGCCCGCGCCAAGGTTGCCGCCCTGGTGCCACCCAGCCTCGCGGCAAGGCAGTTGCCTCAACGTCAGGCGTCGACCACACTCGCCAATCCGCACGCCGATGCCAAACGCCCCTACCCGTCCTCGTCGAGCACCACCGGCGCCGGCGGATCGGTAGCGGCCGATCGCTTGATCGCCTCGATGACAGCCAGTGACCGCAACCCCTCTCGCCCTGACACCAGCGGCGCCGTTCGGCCGAGCGCTGCATCGCGGAAGTGCTTCATCTGCTCGGCAATCGGATCCGCGGGCGCGACCGCGACCGGCTTCTCTTCGATCGGTTCCCACCAACCCCGCTTCGGTTGGTGCCACAGCTTCAGTTTCGGCAGTTCCAGCGAACCATGGGTGCCGCCGATGAGGTAGGCGGCGGCGGTGGTGTTCGGATAGGCGGGGTTCTCGTCGGCCGTCATCTCCCAGCTCCACGGGCCGACCACGGTGTCGGACAGAGTCACTGTCCCGAGAGCGCCATTCTTGAATGTCAGCAGCACCACCGCCGTATCCTCGACCTCATGGCCGCGGGTGGCGTTGGAGTCCTGAGCTACCACCGAGGTGACCTCGCCGCAGAGGTAGCGCAACAGATCTATGTCGTGGATCAGGTTGATGAACACGGGACCGGCGCCCGGCTGGCCACGCCATGCCGCTTCGAAATAGTCGTCCGGCTTGTACAGCCAGCAGGTGGCATGGACGGCGATGATCCGGCCGATCGCACCGCTATCGATCAGGTTTTTCGCCTGCTGCATCAGCGGATTGTGGCGGCGATGGTGGCCGACCAGCAGTGCGACATCGGCTTCCTCGGCGGCCTCGACCAGCGTCCGGGCCGCTGCAATGTCGGCGGCGATCGGCTTTTCGACGAGGATGGGAAGCCCGGCCGAGATGCAGGCCAGACCATGGTCGAGATGGAGATGATTGGGCGAGGCTATGACGACGCCGTCCGGTGGTGCGTCGGCGAGCAGGTCGGGCAGGTCGGCCCACCAGCGCACATCAATGGTGTCGGCAAAGGCGCGAGCCTCCGCGGTGGGGTCCACCAGGGCGGTGAGATCGATGCCGGGCAGCGCGCGGATCGTCTCCGCATGGCGCCGTCCCATGAGCCCCGCCCCGACGAGCGCTACCTTGAAAGCTTCTTCAGTCACGCGTCAGCGTATAGGCCAACCCGCACCGCGCCGTCTTTGAAATATTGCCGCACCGCCCGCTTCCCACAGGTTAGCGCGGCGTGGCCCGAAGAAGGTGGAACACGTTTCGCTATTCCACCATACCGGCCCGATGCTCGCCGCGACGCCAATGCAAGCGCAGCAGGGTGGGTTGGCCGTAGGCACAACCCACCATTGGCGGGCCTGTTGAGAAAGAAATGGCGGATCAGATTTCGCTCAACCCGCCCTGCCGTCGCCTTCCCCCTCCGGGGGGAATCGGGCGCGCTATTGCATCGTCCAGGCGACCGAGATGCCGCCGCCCTTATCGTGCGCAAAAGTGACGACATCACCGTCCACGGATACCGCCTGACAATCATGCGGCAAAGCCACGTCGTCGATCGCAATATCGCGGCAGTAGTATCCGTCGTTCCAGGTCCAGTCGCCGACCAGCGTGCCCTGTCCGGGCAACTGACCGTTGACCGTGCCATTGGGAGAAATCACCACCCAGCTGTCATCCTCCTGGGTGAGCTTTTTGCCGGCGACCCGCTCGAGAAACCGCTCTTTGGTGGTTATGTCTTCAGCCAAAGCCGGGGTCACTCCCAGGGTGAGTCCGGCAATAACGCCGGCCAAGTGCGTGGACGTCTTCAAAGACAACCTCCGTTGGTTGATCGGCCGCCCGGGGCGCACGGCCACGTACTGTTATCCGACCGGCTCCCGAATTGAAAATGAGTGCTGCAATCAACTACTGTCCGTCCGGCTGGTGGTGAAGCATGATCATCTGGTTCGCTGAAACGTTCCGCTCGCCACCGTCCGGCGTCACATGGGTGATCGCGACTGCGCAGGTGGCAACCGCCAGATCGACGCACCCTTCGACCCGGATATCGGTCGCAACAGAACTCTTGTAGGTCGGCCAGGTTTCAAAGAACGCCCGTAGCGCTGCCTGCCCCTCGATCGGCGGTCCCTGAGGCGGCAGCATCCGGGCGGCGCCAGCAAACAAGGCGAGCACGCCGTCAATGTCATTCGCCCCGATGGCTGCGTTGGCATCGGCAACGACACGCCGAACGTCGGCGGCATTCTGCTCGGTGAATCCATCCCATACCATCAGACAACTCCCCTCCCAAACCTTGGTGGTACTCGCTCGATCCAACGGCAATCGTGAGTGTTGGCCCACGGTCCTAGGCACATATTGCGGCATGAAAGAGAAACAGATTCCCGACGATCCGCAGCACAATTGTTGGCAACTCACGCCCCGAGAATGCGCTTCAGGTAGAGAAAGTGGCGCCGCCGGCGCGGTACGATCCGTCGCTCTGTCCGGGTGAAAAAGTGCAAGCCACATTTCCCGACGACGCTCAGTCCAACCCCGCCCGCCCGGCGGCCTCGCGCCAGCCGATGAACCGCTCCGGCGGGATCGGCCGAAGGCCGGCGACGCGCTCCACCGCGAGCCGGATGTCCGCGGCACTGTCGGCCTTGAGCGCCGCATCGACGAAGAGCTGCTCGAGCACGTCCTGCTGGGCGTGGCTACCGCCGAGCTGGGACATGCCGCCCAGCACCGGCCGCATCAGGTCAATCGCCTCCGCGTGGCGGCCGGCGACGTAGGCGAGCTGGGCCTCGGCGATCGGCAGCGCGCTGTCTCGCACGATGCGAGCGACGGTGCCGCGGCCATTGGCGAAGGCGCGCATTGCCTCGATCATCCGCTCCGCCGCGGCAATACGGCCGGTCTCGGTCAGCGCCATCAGCCAGTGCGGCAGGGTGAAGGCGCAAAGGCAGTCGCCGATCCGCGCCTCCGCCTTGTCGGCAAGCTCCTCCCAGCGGCTGCCGACATCGACACCGAGGCGCTGCAGGCGGAAAAGCATGGCGGCCGCGTTCTGCACATCGATATAGACGTCCGGTGAGGCGACCGTCAGCGGCGCGGCGAGGTCGCGGAAGCGAGTATCGTAGAGGTCGAGCACGGCGGCATGGTCGCCGTGTTCGAGCTTGAAAAGGGCACAGTGCCACCAGAGATGATGCTGGAGATTGTGGCTGCCCTCCCAATTGGGCGCGAGCGCCGTCAGCCAGTCGATGCCTTCGCCGCGGCGCCCCTGGGACTCCATCACATGGGCAACCGCGTGGGCAGCCCAGAGATCGCCGGGTGCAAGCTCGATGGCGCGGCGCCCGGATGACTCGGCGACCTGGTAGTTCCCGGCTTCCTCATGGGCGAAGCTGTGGCAGGCGAGCATCGGGGCACAGCCCGGCATGTCTTCCGACCAGGCCGGGATCACCCGATCGACCGAGGCGACCATGTCAAGCGGGCGCCCCAGCCAGAAATTGACGAAATGGGCCAACCGCACGGCAACCACATCATGGGGGTGGGTACGCAGGATCGACTCCCACAGGGAGAGTGCCTGGTCGAGCGCACCCTCGGCCCAGGCGGTCAGGGCTGCAATGTGACTGCGCTCTCGCTGTGTGGCGTCGGCCGCCAGCGACCGCGCCGTCTCCGCTGCCCCGATCGCGACGGGAACAACGTCCTGCTTGAAGGCCTGCATGGCGAAATAGCCCTGCATGCAATGGGCAAGTGCGAAGTCGGGATCGGTTTCCAGCAGGGCGGACAGACGGTCGGGCGTATCGGCCCGATGTGTGAGAAAGCCGGCGATGAGATGATCGAAAGCGACGGCCGCTTCAGAGCTTGCGGTCGAGATCGGCAGACCCTGGGCATCACGATGCATGGCGTTGTCCCCCCGAGGGCTGGCATACAGCCCGTTTCCGACACCATCCTATGCCAGATTTCTCTTGCGCCAAACTGTCAGCGGTGCGCCTATCTCACGGGATCGTCGTACGTTCGCGCCGAGGGCGGTCCGGCCACTTGGTCGACGGATCCGTCAGACCAACGCTGGTCCCAGCCGTCACCCCCACCTCCAATTCGATCTCGGACGCCCCCGCGAACGGCTTACTGCAGCCGTTCCAACGC
>JAAEOR010000259.1 GCA_024222895.1 Hyphomicrobiales bacterium
AGCAATCAGGGCATCTGGTTGCGAACCGACGGCCAGTCGGGCCGGACTAATCCGGCCTTGGCGCAGCAATTCGAGGCCGACAAGGCGTCGTGCTCCGATCGCGGCCAGGTCAATCAGCTCTGCATGACCCATCGCGGCTATGTGCTCGTGCCGGAAAGCCAGGCCGAGGCCAAGGCTGCCGAGTTCAGGGCGGCTGCTGCGGCGCGCGCCGGAACCTGAACGACGGCGTCCGGGTTGGCCACGGGTTAGCCGGGCGCTTTCAACCCGTGCGGTAATGGCGTAGGAGGGCAGGACCCGCCCTCGACAAACATCACCCGCCGTCCCATGTCCGCCGACCCCTCGACGCCCCAATCCGCGTGGGGTGCCCTCAGGCACCGCGGCTTTGCCGTCTTCTGGGTGTCGCGGCTGTGTACCACCTTCTCGGCCCAGATCGTCAGCGTCGCCGTCGGCTGGCAGGTCTACGACCTGACCCGCGACCCCTTCGACCTTGGCCTGGTCGGCCTTGTCCAGTTCGCACCGGCGCTTTTGCTGGTTCTGGTGACCGGGGCGGCCTCGGATCGGTTCAGTCGCCGCCTGATCGTGGCCATTTGCCAGGCTGTCGAAGCGGCCTCCGCCGGTGCCCTGCTGTTCCTTGTTCTGTCCGACTCGGTCACCACATCCGCCATCTTCGCGACGCTTGCGGTGTTCGGTGTGGCACGCGCCTTCATGAATCCCGCCTCCCAGTCGCTGATTCCCAATCTTGTTCCGCCTGAGGCACTCGCCAGCGCGATCGCGCTCTCCGCCTCGTCCTGGCAGGTTGCCGTCATTCTCGGTCCGGTTGCCGGCGGACTGCTTTACGGGATCGGCCCCGACGTCGCCTATGGCGTTGCACTGGCGCTCTTTCTAATGGCCACCGTGCTGATTGCCTTCGTGCCGAGACCGCCGCAGAAGACCACCAACGAGCCGCCGACCTGGTCGACGGTCGTCGCTGGTTTTCGCTATGTCTGGCATGAAAAAATCGTGCTCGGTGCGATATCCATGGACCTGTTCGCCGTTCTGCTCGGTGGCGCGGTCGCGTTGCTGCCGGCGTTTGCTCGCGACGTTCTGGAGGTTGGTCCCTGGGGGCTGGGCCTGCTGCGCGCCGCGCCCGGGATCGGTGCGGTGTTCGTTGCCGGTTACCTGGCGATCCGACCGCTGCGGGACCACGCCGGGCGCATCATGTTCGTGTGCGTGGCCCTGTTCGGCATATTCAATGTGGTGTTCGGCCTGTCGACCGCTGTCTGGCTGTCGGTCACCGCACTGGCGCTTGCCGGCGCCGCCGACATGGTGAGCGTCTATGTCCGCGAAACCCTGATTCAGCTGTGGACCCCCGACGCGGTCCGCGGTCGGGTCAATGCCGTCAACATGGTCTTCATCGGTGCCTCCAACGAACTCGGCGAATTTCGCGCCGGCTCGATGGCGGCGCTGATCGGCATCGTGCCGGCGGTGGTCGTCGGCGGGCTCGGAACGGTTGCCGTGGCCGTCCTGTGGATGCGATGGTTCCCGGCGCTGCTCAAGGCCCGCCACCTCAGCGGCCGCGTTTAGCCGGCGTTAGATCACCAAGTTAAATCAAGGCGTTGGCGGAATCTCCTGCCCCGGACGTCTCATCATGGTCAACTCCAGAAGGAAGGACCCGACCATGACCAACGTAGAAATCTTCGGCTTCGCCCCGAGCACATATACCCGGACCGCTCTCCTCGCTGCCGCGGAGAAAGGGGTGCCGCACACCCTGTCGCCGGTCGAATTCGGCGCCGAGAGCCATCGCGCCCTGCATCCATTCGCCAGGATGCCGGCAATGAAGCATGGCGACGTCCATCTCTATGAATCGGCGGCGATCGCCGTCTATCTCGACGAAGCCTTTGACGGTTCGAGCCTGCAGCCGGCGGCGCCAGTCGATCGCGCCCGCATGTGGCAGCTGACCTCGTCCGCAATCGACTATTTTTATGGCCCGCTGGTTCGCGACATGCTCGGCCACGCACAGGGCGCTGCCGCGCCGGATCCGGCCGAACGCGACCGGGTACTGGATCGTCTTGAGGCCGCCGCGAGCGGCAGCGACTACCTCGTCGGCGACGCCATCACCCTTGCCGATCTGGTGATTGCACCGATGGTCCGATTCCAGGTTGATTCGGCCGAGGGTGAAAACCTGCTTGCCAAACGCCCGCATTTGGCCAATTGGTTAAACAGGCTCGCAGAGCGGGAAAGCTTCAAGGCCCTGGAAGCGCTATGAGCACGCAACTTGAAAGCCGGAAATCCGATGCGTCGGAAGGCGGCGACCGTGCCGCCTTCGAAAGACTCGCCGCCGAGGCCCTGCCCAAAGTCCGTGGGGTCGTGCGGCGGATGATCGGTCACCCGGAGGATTCCGAGGATGTTGTCCAGGAGGCGCTGGCCAAGGCCTGGGCATCGATCGACGGCTTCCGGGGCGATGCGGCATTCTCGACCTGGCTGACGACAATCGCCAGCCGTCTGGCCGTCGATCATCTTCGCAGGGCCAAGCGCTGGCGATCGGAGGCGCAGGTCGCTTATGCCAATCTCGCCGTCAGCGATGCGTCTTATCGGGATGAAGTCTTGTCGGCCTATGCGGCGCCTGACTTCTCCTTCGAAGTCCGTGAACACATCGCCTATTGTTTCACCTGCGTCGGCCGATCCCTGCCGCCGGACGAACAGGCGGCGCTGGTGCTTGCTGATGTCGCCGACATGTCGGCCCGCGAAGCGTCGAAGGTGCTTGGCGTCTCAGAGTCGGTCTTCCGCCACCGCCTCTCCGCCGCTCGCCAGGCGATGCGGGACAAATATGAGAACTTGTGCGCCCTCGTCTCCAAGACCGGAATGTGTCACCAATGCAAGGGGTTGCGGGAAATCGCCGAGGGTACCAAGCGCGGCGGACCGATACCGGATGTGGCGGACTATGCAGAACGGATCGCGGTTGTCCGCGATGCGGATTTCGCCAACGGCAAGACCGGTGCATTCCACGACATCTTCTGGCGGCGCACGATAGAGATCGAGGAAGCCGGAATTGGCTCGACTGAAGCCAAGTCGACCTGCGGCGCGGAATGACCGGGCGGGTCGACGGGCCAAGGCTATTAAAGAAAAGGAATCCGGGTCCTCCGCCTTCGCGGAGGACGAGCGGGGGTTGGGAGGGAATTCGCAGGCGGGTCACTCCGGCCACCAGCCCGCGGCCAGGTCGTTCCAGTCGAGGTTCACGGTCTCGATCAGCCTGATTTTCTCGCGAGAGAAAGACCCCTGGGTTCCGCTGAAGCAGGCTGACCCACGTTAGAGTGGGGCGTAGTCGATCTCGAGGAAATCATCGACCTCGTTCATCCAGCGATCGCGGACAAAGCCGACGTGGTCGGGATGGTCATTGTAGATGTCGTAGGCGGCCTGGTCGGCGAATTCCATCGACAGGCCGAAGGTAAAGTCGTTCTTCGGGCTTACTTCCCGCATCAGCTCGAACGCCTCGATGCCGGGAATCGCGGCCAGTGTGGAAATGGCATCGTGGAAGCTCTTTTCTTCCGCCGAACCGGGCGGATGCTTGAGCCGAAAGACGACCGTATGGCGAATCATGACGTCTCCTGAACGATTGATGGAGGGAGGATCGCCCATGCTACTCAAAAAATCATCGAACTGGCGCGCGTTCTGATGCCGCGCTTGACCCCATGCCTGAGGCACAGGACATTGGCCCTATCGGATCAGACCATGTGGGAGCCTTCTCGATGAGCGCTTATGATGTAGTGAAGACGACGCCGTTCTTCGCGGACGTTCTCGACGACGCCGAGCTCAAGATACTCGCCGATCACGCCCGGACCGAGGAGTTCGACGCCGGCGCGACGATCGTCACCCAGGACGCCGCGGGCCATTCGATGTTCGTGATCGTTTCGGGCAAGGCCGACGTGACGGTCCGGGAGGAGACCGGCACCGTGGCGACCCTCGAGAAGGGCAGTATCTTGGGCGAGATGTCGCTGCTGACCGGTTCTCCGCGCAATGCAACGGTCACCGCAACCGAGCCGCTCACGGCAGTGGAGGTGGACAAGTCGGCGCTTGCCAATGTGCTGTGGATGTCGCCGACCCTGGTGGAGCGGTTCGTCGAAATGCTGATGAAGCGGCAGCGGGAACTGGACCGCATGGTCGGCGGTGTCGCCTGGGGCATGCTGCGGCCGGGACACGCCGAACTCACCAACACGATCCGCGACTTTCTGCAGACTACCGAATAGGCCTGCTGCTCCACAAAGTGCAGACCACCGCCCGTCAACACCAGATGGGATTGCTGGTCGTCGGCGTTTACGTTTTCGCCCCTCGGGGGTGAAAGGGCGCCCACTTTTCGAGGAATCAGCCCGGACGCCCTCTTTGTCTTGCCGCCTGCCGATGCTACATGCCGCGGTATGAACGAAGCGCTGAAGACCCAACCCGTCGCCTCGAACCGCACGGCGGCCATCGATCGGATCCGCAACTTCGCCATCATCGCCCATATCGATCATGGCAAGTCGACGCTGGCCGATCGGCTGATCCAGCTGTGCGGCGGCCTGAGCGAGCGGGAGATGAAGGAGCAGGTGCTCGATTCCATGGATATCGAGCGTGAGCGCGGGATCACCATCAAGGCCCAGACGGTCCGTCTCAACTACCGGGCGAAGGACGGCCAGGACTATGTGCTGAACCTGATCGACACCCCCGGACATGTGGACTTTGCCTATGAAGTCAGCCGGTCGCTCGCCGCCTGCGAAGGGTCGCTGCTGGTGGTCGATGCGAGCCAGGGGGTCGAGGCGCAGACGCTGGCGAATGTCTATCAGGCCATCGACAACGATCACGAGATCGTCCCCGTTCTCAACAAGGTCGACCTGCCGGCTGCCGAGCCGGATCGGGTCAAGCGGCAGATCGAGGATGTGATCGGTATCGATGCGTCGGACGCGCTTGAGATCTCGGCCAAGACCGGACACGGAATCGACGATGTTCTGGAGGCAATCGTCACGCGACTGCCGCCGCCCAGGGGCGACAAGGAGGCGCCGCTGAAGGCGCTGCTCGTCGACAGCTGGTATGACGCCTATCTGGGCGTGGTGGTCCTGGTCCGCATCATCGACGGGACGCTCAAGAAAGGCACCCGGATTCGGATGATCGGTGCAGAGGCGAGCTATGATGTTGAGACCGTTGGCGTTTTCTCGCCCAAGCTGATCAAGTGGCCGGAGCTTGGGCCGGGCGAACTCGGCTTCTTCACCGGATCGATCAAGGAAGTCGCCGACACGGCGGTCGGCGATACGATTACCGAGGAGCGGCGACGCACGGCAGCGCCACTGCCTGGTTTCCGGCCGGTGCAGCCGGTTGTGTTCTGTGGTGTTTTCCCGGTCGATGCCGCCGATTTCGAGGACCTGCGCACCGCCATCGGCAAACTTCGCCTCAATGACGCGGCCTTTACCTATGAGATGGAGACATCCGCCGCGCTTGGTTTCGGTTTCCGCTGCGGCTTCCTTGGCCTCCTCCATCTGGAGATCGTCCAGGAAAGGCTCAGCCGCGAGTTCGACCTCGATCTGATCGCCACCGCGCCGTCGGTGATCTACAGGATCAGCCTCACCAATGGCGACGAGGTCGAGCTCCACAATCCCGCCGATATGCCCGATCCGGTCAAGATCAGCGAGATCGCCGAACCCTGGTTGCGGGCGACCATCATGACGCCGGACGACTATCTCGGCGCGATTCTGAAACTCTGTCAGGAACGGCGGGGCATCCAGGTCGATCTGTCCTATGTCGGCAACCGCGCCATGGTCCAGTACGACCTGCCGCTCAACGAAGTCGTCTTCGATTTCTACGACAAGCTCAAATCGGTATCGAAGGGCTACGCCTCCTTCGACTATCAGCTCACCGATTACCGGGTCGGCGACCTGGTCAAGATGCAAATCCTGGTGAACGCCGAACCGGTCGATGCGTTGTCGATTCTCGTCCATCGCAGTCAGGCCGAGCGGCGCGGGCGGGCCATGTGCGAAAAGCTGAAGGACTTGATCCCGCCGCACATGTTCCAGATCCCGATCCAGGCCGCACTCGGCGGCAAGGTCATCGCCCGTGAGACGATCCGGGCGCTGCGCAAGGACGTGCTGGCGAAGTGCTATGGCGGTGACGTGACGCGAAAGCGCAAGCTGCTGGACAAACAGAAGGCGGGCAAGAAGAAGATGCGGCAGTTCGGCAAGGTCGACATTCCACAGGAGGCCTTCATTGCCGCATTGAAGATGGATGATTGACGTGGCGCAGTGCAAAAGCGGATCGGTATCGCTGATGCGCCTTGCCAGATTCTGCCTGGTCGCCTGTGCGGTCTCTATGACAGTGGTGTCTTCCGCCGCGGCGGCGGTCTGGTCTGTCGAGCCTCTCAACCTGCCGGGGCCGCTCACCGAGCTTCGCCAGGTCGGGCCATCGGTTTATCTCAGGGCCGGCGAGTGGGTCCGACTCGAGCCGTGCGCCGGCGGCCTTTGTCGTACGGCGGCCGCGCCGCCAAAGCGACAGACCGCTCGTGACGGAATCCCGCACGGCTTCATGGCCGTCGGTGCCAACGATATCGAACAGGCCTGGTACGCCCGGCCAACCGATCGATATGGCCATGGCGTTCTCGGCGACCGCATCGAGGCCGGCGCCCTGGTCGTGGTCGACGACGGCGAGCGGTTCTCTCATCGTCTCGGCGGTCAGCATGTCTTTGAGGATCTGACCCCGCGCATTGCCGACCTCGATGGCGACGGGGCCGACGAGGTCGTCGTGATCCGGTCCGGCCTGCGCAGCGGGGCCGCGCTTGCCGTCTACGGAATCGCCAATGGCAGCCTGTCGGAAGTCGCCGCGACGCGGCCGATCGGCCGGTCCAATCGCTGGCTGAATGTCGCCGGAATCGCCGATTACACGGGCGACGGTCGACCCGACATTGCCACGGTCGTGACGCCGCATATCGGCGGACGTCTCGAGTTCTGGACGCTGGATGGCGGGCGTCTCAGGCGTGCCGACGCGGCGCGCGGATTCTCCAACCATGCCATTGGCTCCACCGAACTCGGTCTGTCGGCGACAGCCGACATCGATGGCGACGGTGTCGTCGATCTTGCCCTTCCCGATGCCGGACGGACCGCTCTGAGACTTGTCTCGGCACGCGGCGGCAGGATCGTCGATCTCGCCAATGTGCCGGTGGGCGGTCGCATCAGCACGGCCATCGGTGTCGTTATGCTCGGGAGCAGGCCGGTCTTCGTGTTCGGTCTTGATAACGGCGACGCCGTGGCTGTCAGCGGCGCGAAGTAAGGGGGGCAATCATGTCGGGCGACCTTCCGAAATCAACCGACGGCTGGGCCTTCTTTCTCGACATCGACGGCACCCTGATCGATATTGCGTCAACGCCGGATGCCGTCATTGTCCCCCCGGAACTGCCAATTCTGCTCGACAACCTTCGGCAGCGGACCGGCGGGGCGCTGGCCCTCATCACCGGCCGCGACATGGAGACCGTCGACAGGCTTCTCCACCCGGCCCGTCCTTCGGTCGGTGCAATCCACGGCACCCAGCTCCGGCTCCCCGATGGAGAAGTCGTGACACCGCCTCCGGCCCAACGGCTTGCTGCGATCCGGGAGCGGCTGGCGGCCTTCACCGCCGCAAACACCGGTAGCCTGTTCGAGGACAAGGGGACCGCGGTTGCTGTCCATTTTCGTGGCGCGCCGGCGCTGGCCGATATCGTCGAAGCCGAGGTTCGGGACGCCGTCGGCGACGACGACGAACTGATCGTGCAGCCAGGCAAGATGGTGTTCGAGATAAGGCCCGCCCACGCTGACAAGGGGCGGGCGGTTGCGGACTTCATGCAGCGGCCGCCCTTTCACGGCAAACGTCCGGTTGCCGTCGGCGACGACGTGACCGACGAGACCATGTTCAAGGCCGCCGTCGATGCCGGCGGATGTGCGATCCGCGTCGGCACACCGCAGGACGGCAGCGCCGCCCGGGCAAGCCTTGCGGATCCGGCTGCGGTCCGCGATTGGCTGGACAGCCTGGATCGATCCTGAAATCAATATGTTGCGTGTCGCGACTGGTATTTTTTGCTGCGATGCAATATGTTGTAGCTGACGGGCCGTCGCGGGCGCGGGGCCTAGATGTTCGATCGCCGACACCGCGATGTGCCCAGGGCAGCAGGAGGATATTGTGGGCAGGCTCATCGTCGTTTCCAATCGCGTTCCACCGCCGGAAGACAAGCGGGCAAGCGCGGGAGGACTGGCGGTAGCCTTGCAGGCCGCATTGCGCGAACAGGGCGGTTTGTGGTTGGGCTGGTCCGGTGACACGGCCGCCTCGGAGGCGGACAGCGAGCAGATCAGGACGCGGGTCGAGGGAAACATCACCTACTCGCTTGTCGACCTCACCAAGCGCGATCTTGAAGAATACTACAGCGGTTTCGCCAACCGGGCACTGTGGCCGCTGCTTCACTATCGCCTCGATCTTGCCGACTTCGATCGACGGGACACCTCCGGCTATTTCCGCGTCAACGCCTTCTTCGCCCGAGTTCTGGCTGCCCAGCTCGAGCCGGATGACGTCATCTGGGTGCAGGACTACCACCTGATCCCGCTGGCGGCCGAATTGCGCGCCCGGGGCGTGACCAACAAGATCGGCTTCTTTCTCCACATTCCCTGGCCGCCGCCTGACGTATTTTCGGCCATGCCCTGGCACCGGCGATTGCTCGAGACGTTCACATCGTATGATCTGATCGGCTTCCAGATCGACTATGACGCGGAGAATTTTGTCAATTGCCTGGTTCGCGAGGGGCTCGGCCGCGAGACCAGCCGCGGTACGTTCCATGCAGGCGAGCGGGAATTCCGCATCGGCGCATTTCCGATCGGGATCGACACGGAAGAGTTCGCCGCGATCGCCATTGAAGCGGAGCAGAATGCTCTTGTTCACCGGATGGTCGCAAGCCTGGAAAACCGGCAGTTGATTATCGGCGTCGACCGGCTCGACTATTCCAAGGGTATCGACCAGCGCATGCTGGCTTATGAGCGATACCTTGAGAACAATCCGTCGTCGCTCGGCAAGGTCTCCTACCTGCAGATCACTCCAAAATCGCGATCGGAAGTGCCCGAATACGCCGAGATGCAGCGGGAGATCGCCGAGACGGCCGGGCGGATCAACGGCGCCTTCAGCGATCTCGACTGGACCCCGATCCGCTATATCAACCGCACGATCCGACGCACGACGCTGGCGGGTCTCTACCGCCTGTCCGATGTTGGGCTGGTCACGCCGTTGCGCGACGGCATGAACCTGGTCGCCAAGGAGTATGTAGCGGCCCAGAATGTCGAGGATCCGGGCGTTCTGGTCTTGTCGCGTTTTGCTGGTGCTGCGCGCGAACTCGACGGTGCAGTCCTCGTCAATCCCTACGACATGGAGTCGACCGCCGGCGCGATCGCCGGTGCTCTGGCGATGCCGCTGGACGAGCGGGTCTCCCGCTGGAAGGGGATGTATGACCGGCTCAAGAGGTATCATGTCAACAAGTGGTGCGACACCTTCCTGGAGGTCCTCGAAACGCCGCTGAATGTGCCGGCGTTCGGTTCGCAGGAGGAGCCGTGGCGCGCGGCGAGTTAGTCGGCGCCCGGCCGACGGAAGATGGCACGTCGGCGGTTCCGGGCGCATCCCCCGAGAAGGTAGCCGGCCAGGCCGGGATCCGGTTCTGAAGGAACGGTGGCGCGGTGCCCCCTGCCATCGCACTGTTGTTTCCACTTCCGAAACGATCGGACGGTTGACTTGTCCGGGCTTGATCGGGACAGTTCAGTGTCGACAAGTATCGATGATTCAGCGAGGGCGCGGAAAAATGGCTTACAAATTCGAGGTCTATACCGACAAGCGTGGCGAGTATCGGTTTCGTTTCAGGGCATCGAACGGCGAGATCATGTTCGGTTCGGAAGGCTACAAGGCCAAGGCCTCGGCGATGAACGCGATCGAATCGATCAAAAAGAATGCGCCGGGCGCCGACGTCAAGGAAGACGACTAGTGGAGCGAATTTGACATTTGAGTCCCGCTCGCTGCAAGGCTCTCGTTCAAATGTCAAATTCAAAAGCTCCACTAGAATCAGATAGTTGTTAGTGGTCCTGATGACTCCGACATTTGCTTAGGAGGGTGCTGCAGGAGGGTAGCAAATGTCGGAGTCGGACCACTAGCCCGCACGGCTTCCGGTTTTGGCGGGCCGCCTGGTTGCGCCAGACGACGGTGGTCGCGTGCCCGCCTGGCAACCGGTCGGCGGGCAACGCGGCGTTAGATACATGATCGAATGCCGCAGAAATCTTTGAAATAACGGTCGCCGGACCCATATGGTTAGCCGAGCGAACGGAGGGGAGTCACTCATGTCGGAAGTCACCGTCAAATCACCGCTGCAGTATCTTGAGAAGGCGATGGGAAGTCTGCGCGATCTCGGCCTGGTCCAGGAATCGCCGCCGGAAGCGGCGCCGATCGTCGGATTGCTTGAAAAGATCTCCGACCTGGAGCCAGACAAGATCGCGGTGATATCCCGCACACTGACGCAGATGTCGGTTTTCAACGAGGTCGTGCGCGAACAGATCTCGCAGATGTCCGTCGGTCAGCGCTACGAAGAGATTACCGAGGCGTTCAATTCGATTCGCGATGACGCGAAGGGCATGGTCGACCAGATTTCGGACGGCAAAATTGACGTTTTCGAACGGGCGACCAACGCCTGGATGAAGATTTCACGTGGTGACGTCTCGCATCGCTTTGACCAGATCCGCGATACCTATGTCGAGGTCTCCAAGGATACCAAGGCCAATATCGATCGCGAGCACACGATTCTCGAGGCCTATATGGATTTCCGCGGCGCCCTCAAACAGGCCGAGGTCAGCGCGCTGGAGGTGCTCAAGGTAGCCGAAGAACGGCTGAACCGGGCCAAGGCGGAGCTTGAGACAGCCGCCGAAGCCGTAAAGTCGTATTCTGGCGAGGATCTGGCCGAACGAGCGCGGCTCGAGCTGATGCGCGACGAACGCCTGCGTGTCGTGCAAAGTGAAGACGGCCGTTATCAGATCGCCAAGGATCTCGCCGACAACCTGACGATCGGTTACAACACCTCGGAAGTCGTCATGGCCCGCCTGAACCAGACGACCAGTGCCAAGGAGCGCGTCTATCAGCAGGCCGTTTCCTTCTTCACGACCAACGAGTCGGTTCTGACCGCGCTGAAGGCGTCGTTTACGGGCATGTTTGGCCTGCACGAATCGACTGAAACGCTGAACCGGATGAAGGAGGGCGTCTCCCAGTCGGTGGAAGTGCTGGCCGAAATTGGCGGCAAGATCCAGGAAGAGGCGCTCAAGGCGGGATATGGACCGACCGTGCGCGCCGACGCCGTCAAGAAGCTGGTCGATTCGGTGGTCAACTTCCAGGAGCGCTCGCAGGAAATCATCGGTGAAATGCGGGTCCTGGCGACGCAAAACGCCGAGGAAATCCGCGATGCGGTTGAGGAAGGCAAGCGCCGGACCGCGCGCCTCGTGGCCGAGAGCGCCGTTCTGACCGCCGCCGGCGGCGACGAAATCGGCCATGGCTGACTCTGCCGCACCGGCGGCGACGCCGGCGCCGGCGCCGCAGCTCGACGAAGTCATGCTGGCGATGGACGTGGTCGACACGCTGCGCCATCAGGAAAAACTCGTCGAACGGGAACTTGGCCAGGGGGAGCGGGACGAAACGCTGAAGGCGCGTCTGCGGCGGATCTATGAGGGCCAGGGCCTCGAGGTCAGCGACAGGATCCTCGACCAGGGAATTCGCGCTCTCAAGGAAAGCCGGTTCGTCTACACCCCACCCAAGCCCGGCTTTGACACCTTCATGGCCCGGTTGTGGGTCAGGCGACGGCCGGTCGGATTGACGCTCGGGATCCTGCTGGTTGTCCTGGCCCTGTTCGTCGGATGGCAGATTTCACGCAGCAACCAGACGGCCCGCGAGGCCGAACTGCAGCAGATAGAGCTCACCGAAACCCTTCCGGCCGCGCTGGCAGCCGCTGGAGAAGCCACGCTGGCCGCCTCCGATGATGCGGATGCCACAGCCTGGGCCGAGGCGCTGATCGCCGACGGCGAGGTGGCGGCGGGCGCGCAGGACGGGGCCGCGATGCGGGAGGTGACGGCAGCGCTTGAAGACCTGCGCGGCGAACTGGTGCGCACCTACACGCTCACCATCGTTTCCCGCGAAGGCGAGGACACCGGGGTCTTTCGCGAGCCCGACGTCAACGAGGATGCACGCAACTACTACATTATCGTCGAAGCCATCGACGATTCCGGTAACGCGCTGTCTCTTCCGGTCGTCAATGAGGAGGATAGCCGGACCGAAACGGTGTCCATGTGGGGCATACGCGTGCCGGAGCGGACATTCGAAACAGTCCGGGCTGACAAGGGCGACGATGGCATCGTTCAGGACAATGTTCTCGGTCTGAAGGAGCGGGGAACGCTGAAAGTCGACTATCTCATGGACGTCCGAGACGGGGCGATCACCCAGTGGTGAGATCATGATTTCCGCCGGTAAGGCGTTGTCGTCAATCGAGCAGGCGCTGCGTGGCGCGCGCCGGGACGAGGACCGTCTCACGCGCATGCTTGCTTCAGCGACCGATGAGGCGGCCCGTTTGCGAGCGCAGCAGGCCGAGGATTATCGCGCGCTTGCCCGGCTCAGGATGGACGAACTCGCCCGCGATGATGCGCTCGGGCGTCTCGACAGCGCCGAACGGGCGGCGGTCGAAGTCCTTGAACGACGCAAGACTGCGCTTGCCGAGTTGGCGGACCGGCGTGACGATCTGATTGCTCAGGAGGAGGAGGCGGGGAACGCGCGCGAGGTCGCCGCTGATCGGCTCGAGAAGGCCATGGATGTGATCGAGGACCAGCTCGAAGAAACCCGCCAGATGCTGACCAATGACAGAGAATGGCTGGAGGAGACCCGGAAGGTCAAGGCCGCCGAAGCGCAGGCGACAGCCGCGGCGGAGAAGGCGAAGGTCGCAGAGACCGACCGGGACGAGAAAAGCGAGCCCTATGACGATGATCCTCTGTTCGCTTACCTCTGGCAGCGCGGCTACGGGACGTCGGCGTATCGCGCCGGTCCGCTTGTCCGCTTTTTCGATGCTCGGGTAGCGCGGCTGGTTGGTTACGACACCGCGCGGCCCAATTATGCAATGCTCAACGAGATTCCAAAACGGCTCCGCGAACACGCCGAGCGGCTGGAACAGGCCGCTGCAGATCTCGCCCAGGGCCTTCAGGCCAGCGAACGTGCGGCGCTCGAGAAAGCCGGCATTGGCGCTTTGGAAGCCGAGATGGACGCGGCGGACAAGGCGCGCGACAAGGCCGATGCGGATATCGAAGCGCTGGAGGACAAGCTTGCCAGGCTGAACGAGCGCCTGTCAGGATTGCTCGACGGTTCGAAAGACAAGGCCGTGCATTCGGCGGTCGAGGGCCTCGCCCAGGCGATCGCCCGCGAGGATCTGGCAACGCTTTACAAGGAAGCTCAGAAGACCGAGACACCTGAAGACGAGAAGATTGTTTCGAGCCTCCGTGATATCGAATCGACACTCGTCCGACGCGATGCGGAGGCCGAGGAAGTCCGCAAGGCCGCGGTCGACCTGGCCCGCAAGCGCGCCGAACTCGAACAATCGCGAGATCACTTCCACCGGTCCGGATACAACCAGCCGCGCGGCACCTTCGCGGATGGTGCGCTGATCGGCAGCATCCTGACCGGCGTGCTGAGTGGCGCGCTGTCCTCCAAGAATCTCAATGAGGCACTTGGCAAGGGGTTCCGCGTACGCAAGCCCAGGCGCGGTGGCACGAGTTTTGGCGGGCTCAAATTCCCCAGCGGTTCGTCGAGCCGCTCGCGCGGCGGCGGCGGCTTTCGAACCGGCGGTAGGTTTTAGAACGTGTACTGATCAAATCTGTAGGCGAATCCCGCACAGTTTGGTGTCCGCCTACAGGTGCTTTCCCGACATGGCGATCAAGAGTTTCAAGGTCGCAGAAGCGCTGACATCCGGACATGGGCCTGCGCCGTCAGCATCCGAGGGCCAAGGGGCAAGAGTTCCTATCTTTCGGCAATCGCCACATCCGTCATGCAGGGACCGGCATTTCCCGGGTCTGGATTGGTTCCGGCTTCGACTAGATCGGTTTCTCCGATAAGGTGTGGCGCGGTCCAAATCCTGCCGGGAGAGTGATGCTGCCAAACGCCTGCGCGAAAACCGGAGAGGCCGCTTCCCGGGCGAAACAGTCGCGGTGAGATGACAAGCGAGCCTGTCGCCCAACGGTTGCTCAGCCACCGCCTGCACGGTTTCGACCGGTTCGACAACACCGCCGCCGGCGTCGCCGCCGCACTCGCTATCGGCGTCCCGCATATTGAACTCGACCTTCGCGTCACAAGCGACGGCGTCCTCATCGCCAGCCACGATCCGTATTTCCTCACCGATGCCGGCGCGCTCGACTATTACGATGCCTGGATATTCGACGATCTGCGCAAGCAGCATGCCCTGACGCATTTGGCGACATTCGACAAATTGCTCGGCGTCTTCGCACAGGCGGCCAAGGCTCGTACCCGCCTCTATGTCGACGTGAAGATACCCGGAGCCGAAGAACGTGTCGTGGCGGCGCTCGCGGCGGCAGGAATTCCCGAGCGATGCGTGATCATTTCCTGGCTCCCAGACGTTATCGAACGCTTCCACCGGCTTTTTCCGGCGCTGTCGCTCGGGTTCTGCCACCTGTCGCTGGCGCGGGCGCCGCGGTTGTTCGGACTTGCCCAAGCTATGCTTCGTCCCAGGTTGTTCCGTTTCTCCGCCAGAGCGCTCCCTGGGCTTCCGCCCCCCCTGGCGACGGAGGTGGCCCGGGTCCGCCTTCACTTTCACGCCGATGGCGATCCGTGCGGTCAATTGCCGATCGCCGGCGATACTGATCGGATGCGCTATTTTGAGGGGCACGTCGTGCCCGACCGCTTGTCCGGCCGCATGCGCACGATCCTTGAAACGAACGGCGGACTTGTGTGCCTTCCACGCCACTGCCTTACTAGGGGGCTCGTCAAGGAGTACCAGGACAGCAACGTCAGGGTCGCGGCCTATTCGGTCAAGTCATCGGCGGTCCTAACGCGGACGATCAACCGATATGAGCCCGACCTCGTTTGTGCCGACGCCGACCTGATCCGTGCTGAGATGGTATAGCATCGGCCCCAAGCCGGAATGCCTCCCAAACAGCCTTGCCTTTGGTGCCGTCCCTAAGTCAGACTTGGGGCCACTGGAACCTGGGAGGTGACGCGTGGCCGTTGCTCAGACATACAAGGCCTACAAGCCGCGTCCGTTCCTCAAGGAAGAGCGATCAAACGTCCAAATCCTTTTCGGCGGCCTCCACTGGCGTGCGGAAAGCCTGCTACAGGCGCTTCTTGAGAATCTCGGCTATCGAGCAGCTCCGCTGCCGACCGCCTCGAAGGCAGACCTCCTGCTCGGCCGAGAGCTAGCCGATGTCGGCCAGTGCTGTCCGACCAGCTTCACGACCGGCAACCTCGCCAACTTCCTGCAGTCCAGAGCCGTTCAGGAGGGTGCCGAAGCGGTCGCCGCGAACTACGTCTACTTGACCGCCGGAGCCTGCGGGGCCTGCCGCTTCGGTCAGTACCACCAGAGTTATGAACTGGCGCTCCGTAACATCGGCCACGATTCATTCCGAATGTTCCTACTCGACCAGAGCGAGTTCGACCAGGGCGAGACCGCCGGAGGCGGTCTCGAAATCAACCTGCCGCTCACCATCGGCGCGCTGTGGGCCATCCTTTGCGGCGATGTGTTGCAGGACATCGAGTATCAGACGCGGCCCTACGAGACGAAACCCGGCGAAACTGACGCAGTTGTTGCCGAGAGCGTGTCCTATCTCGGCGAAGTGTTCCGCAAGCGGCCGCGGCGGGGAAAGAAGTGGGGCGCGCTGGCCTGGCATCTCTCCACGGGCTATTTTACCGACGCGCTTCGCGAGGTCTTTCGCTGGTTTGAGGCGATCGAGGTCGACCGGCTGCAGCCGAAGCCGGTGGTCAAGCTAACCGGCGAGTTCTATCTACAGACCGTCGAGGGCGACCCCAACTACAACATCCACCGCTGGCTCGAGAGCGAAGGCGCGGAGGTCTATCCTGCCGCGGTCGCGGTATGGTTTGATTATCTGATCCGCGTGCGGGCACAAAAGATCGAAGACTATGTCGGCGTTGACCTGAGCGCCCGCCCGAAGCTGGCGCTGCTCTACGCTATCCAACGCATCTACCGCTGGGCCTATAGCCGCCTGAGGGGAGCCTTAGGCGGCATTCCGCGCCCCCTGCCGGAACAGGCGGAATTGCGGCGGCTAGCAGCACCTTATCTTCACCACCGCCTGCAGGGGGGCGAGGGCGACATGCTGATCGGCAAGGCGCTATGGTCGCACCTGAACAAGAAGGCGCATATGGTCTGCGAACTTTCGCCCTACGCCTGCCTGCCCAACACTATGAGTATCGGTGCGATGGCGGCCGTGCTCGGCCGGTATCCTGATCTCCTCTACGCGCCCCTGGAGATCAAAGGCGATGCGGAAGTCCACGCGCTTTCGAGGTGCCAGATGGTGTTGACCGAAGCGACGAGGCGGGCGCAAGCGGAGTTCGAGACGGCGCTCGAAACGTCGAAGCTGACGATTGAGACGGCGCGCCACAGGCTCGACTTCCGCCCGAAGATGAAGAGGGCGACCTATCGCGTGCCGCGACACGGCTGGACCGGAATCGGCGCCAACCTCCTCAGCGAGCTTGCACGGGAGCGGGTGGCATGAAGATGGCCGGCATTGATGTCGGCTCGACGACGGTGAAGGCCGTGCTTGTCAAGGACGAACAAATCCTCTGGCAGGACTACCACCGCCACAACACCCGGCAGGCGGAGAAAGTCCTTGAGCTTCTCGCCGCGATGGAATCGAAAGACGGATTGGAGCCGGGAAGCGACCGCGTTTTCTTCACCGGCTCCGGCGCCGGTTTCATTGCGCCGCTGGTCGGCGGCAAGTTCATCCAGGAGGTTGTCGCCGTCGCCGCCGCGGTAGAGAAGCTCCATCCTGCGGTGAGCTTCGTCTCCGAGATCGGCGGCGAGGACATGAAGTCCGTCTTTTTCATCGCCACCGGCACCGGCAAGGCGAAGCAGATCTACATGCAGTCGGCGTGCAGTGGCGGCACCGGCACCTTTATCGAGAAGACGGCGCGCAAGCTGCAGATTACCCCCGAGGCGCTGCGTCAAATGCGCCACGTCGGATTGAGCCTCCACAAGATCAGCTCGAAATGCGGCATCTTTGCCGAAGCCGACGCCAACACGCTGGTCAAAGGCGGCGTGCCGGAAGAGGAGATCATCGCCAGCCTCTTCGACGCCGTGGTCTGCCAGAACTTGGCGACGCTGACCAAGGGCAACACACCGGTGCCGGAGGTGCTTCTCCTCGGCGGGCCGAACCTCTTCTTCAAGGGCCTGCAGGAGGCATGGCGGCACCACTTGAAGAAACTATGGAAGGAGCGCAACACCCTGCTGCCAGCGGACCGCAACCCGGACGATCTCATTCAGATTCCCGAGCAGGCGCTTTACTATGCGAGCCTGGGCTGCATCGAGGTCGGCAAGACGACCATCGCCGGCGGCGGACTCTACCAGGGGAGCGATCGTCTCCGCTGGTGGGTTGATTGTGGCCAACACGAACACAAGACCAAGGAAGGGACTCGGGGTCTTTGTGTGAGCGAGCGAGAACTGGAGGGTTTTCTCAACGCGTATTCGGACCCCAAAGGAAACCGGACTACTGCCGATCGTGGGAACGCTGCTACGGCCTCCCGGCCCGCAGCGGATGAAGGCGTGCTTCTCGGTTGCGATTTCGGCAGCACCACAGCCAAGGCGGCCGTCCTGTCGCCGGACGGTGAACTGCTTTTCGATTGCTACGCGCTATCAAAGGGCAACCCGATCGAGGATGCCAAAGCGCTGATGCGCCAAGTGAGCCAGGCAGGCTTCGCCCGGGTAGGCTGCTTGGCGCTTACCGGATACGGTAAGGACTTGCTTAAGGACATTCTCGGCGCCGACGTCGCGGTGGTCGAGACCGTCGCGCACGCGCAGGCGGCGCTGCACTATTTTCCGGACAGCGATGCAATCTGCGACGTCGGCGGGTGCGACGTGAAGATCATGATTCTGAGGCAAGGCACGGTTGCCGATTTCCGGCTAAACTCACAGTGCTCGTCGGGAAACGGCGCATTCCTACAAGGAGTGGCCGAGCGCTACGGAATCGCGCTGGAGGAATATGCCGAGCGTGCGTTTGGGGCGGATGCAATGCCGACGCTCGCCATGGGCTGCGGCGTCTTCCTACAATCCGACATTGTCAACCAGCAACGCAAGGGCTGGTCTGCAGAAGAGATCATGGCATCGCTGGCAGCGGTCCTCCCGATCAATGTCTGGGTCTATGCCGGCCAGCTTCAGAATCTGCGCGTGGTCGGCCGCAGGTTCGTGCTTCAGGGCGGCACCCATCGCAACTTGGCCGTGGTTAAGGCCCAGATCGATTTCATTAAGAGCCGGGTCCCGGAGGCAGAGGTTGTGGTTCATCCCTATTCGGGGGAAGCCGGGGCCATCGGTGCGGCACTCTGCGCCCGCGACGATATGCGGATGAGCGAACCTAGCCGCTTCCGCGGTTTCGATGCCATCGAGTCGCTCGTCTACCGAAGCACGACCAGTGATGACACGATCTGTCACTGGTGCACATGTAACTGCAAACGCGCGTTCATCGACGTCCAGTCGGACGGCGCCGTCGGCCGGCCGCGGAGCAAGGTACCGCTGGAACCCGGGTGGGAGCGGGTGATCAGCGGCAATTCATGCCCCAAGGGCCTCGTCGAGGATGTGAGCGAAATGCGAGCAGTTAAATCACGCCTAGAGGAGGGGAAGCGTGCGTATCCGAACATGGGCGAACTCGTTCGCGGTAGAGCCTTCAGCCGAGTCAAGCCGGCGGTCTGAGCTACGCATCGGGATTCCGCGCGTCCTCAGCATCTGGTCGACGCACCAATTCTGGATCGGTTTCTTCTCGGCTCTCGGCCTCAACCCGGATCGGGTGGTGTTCTCGTCCGATACGACTGAAGTGCAGGGCCATACCTATGGTCGTGGCCGCGGCACCGTCGATTGCTGCCACCCGGTCAAGTGCATGTCGGGTCATTACGGTGAGCTGATTTTCGGCCGGAAGCGCAAGATCGATATCCTGTTCTCGCCGATGATCCACACGCTGCCGTCGATCCTCGGAGAGCAAGTGGTCGATTCGCTCTCCTGCCCGCGGGTGATGGCAGCGCCAGAGAACATCAAGGCGGGGTTCCTCAACGAAAAGGATGTCTTTCAGGAACGCGGAATTGCCTACGTTACACCGCTGGTCTCGATGGCTCACCCCCGGCTAGTGCCAAAGCAGCTGTTTGCCTCGCTGAAAGCAGCGATACCTGGGCTGACTTACGGCGAAACCCGCCGGGCGGTCGACGAAGGCTACCGGGCGCTCGACGATTTCAATTGTATGGTCAGGGCGAAGGGCCGGGAGATCCTTGAGGACTGCGCCCGGACGGATCGACCCTGCGTCCTTGTGCTGGCGCGGCCGTATCATATGGACCCTGGCATCGGCCATGAGATCGACGCGGACCTGCAAGCCTATGGCTACCCGATCCTATGGGGGCAGTACCTGCCGGCCGATAACGACCTGATGGAGTGGCTTTTCGGCGAAGACCTGCGGTCGGGGATGATTTCATCGCCATTCGACATCTCCGACGTGTGGCCAACCTCTTACAGCAGCAACACGAACGAGATTCTTTGGGCCGCCAAGGTCGGAGCGCGAATCCCGTGGATCACCTGCGTCATCCGCCTGACGAGCTACGAATGCGGTATGGATCAGCCGACCTATTCCCCGGTGCAGCAGATCGTCGAAGACTCGGGCACTCTGTTCTTCTCGTTCCAGGATCTCGACTCGACCAAGCCGGCCGGTTCAGTGAAGATCCGAGTGGAAACGATAGCGCACTACCTGGAACGGCTTTCTCCCGGCATTGTGCAGCGCAAACAGAAGGGGCTTGCTCGCCGGTGTCCGCTTGCACCCGGCCTAGCAGAGGCGGATACATCGGCCTGACGGCTCCGCACCAGCCGGACTCAGACACGGCACCTCGGAGCTAGTCCATAGTCTAAGCTCGCTCGCTCGCCTCCCATGAAGGCTAGCGCTATGCAGCCAGCCACGCCTTGGCGCGTTCGATCGAGCCCACCGGCATGACTTTCAGCGATGCCGGTATGAGACCGTCCATCGCGTCGGCGGCGCGCCGATAAGGCCCGTCCTCGGCCAGGAACGCGATGCGCTCGAAGTCGCTGAAGTGACGGGTTCCGAATACCGAATCGTCCAGAAGTGCGCTCGGCTCATAGCCGGCAAAATCCGAGCCGACCACATAGAGCAGCCGGAGCTGATCCCGCTGTTTGAGTGCCTTGCCGATGATCGGTTCGAGAACCGTCTTGCGATCCTCGCGGGTGATCCGTCCGGTGGCCAGAAAACCGATCACGTCGTTCGGCAAGTCTTCGATAGGTGTGAACATGGCACCCTCCATGTGTCTCATTGAGGCACATACTGGAAGCTGGCCGCGTTGGTTTGATGACGGGTGTGCGAAATATTCGTTGCAATAATGAGGCGATCCCGTGGCAGACGGCCTGTTCGGCGCACGAATCAGCCGTTTTCGAAGGATTCCAGTCTGCCTGGACCACTTGGGCCGGCTGCCGGCTGTTGGGTGGTGCTGGAAAAATTGAGCGCCTGCAATCGCCCAAGTGGGTGATACGCTTGCGATGATGTAAAGGACTCTGCTTTCAAACGGTCGATTCGAGCGGCCTCTCGCGGGGAACATGATGAGCAAGACGGGTGTGATGGTTTGCGGCCACGGCAGTCGTGACGACGGCGCGGTGCGCGAATTTGAGACGGTTGCCCAAGGGATCCGAGAGCGCTTGCCGCAATACGAGGTCGAGAGCGGCTTCCTGGAATTCGCGACGCCGATCATCACCGACGGCCTGGATCGCCTGCGTGCAAGCGGTCACACCCGGGTGCTGGCCGTGCCCGGCATGTTGTTCGCCGCCGGCCACGTCAAGAATGATATCCCTTCGGTGCTGGGGACTTACGAAGCACGGCATCCGGAGATTGAGATTCTGTATGGCCGCGAGCTGGCGATCGATGCCAAGCCGCTAGGTGCTGCCGGCGAACGCATCCGGGAAGCCGTCGAGACGTCCAATCGCGACCGGGACAACGTCCCGCTTGACCAGACCATGCTTGTCGTCGTGGGTCGGGGCGCTTCGGATCCCGACGCGAACTCAAACGTCGCCAAGGTCATGCGCTTGTTGTGGGAGGGGCTCGGCTTTGGCTGGGGCGAGACGGCCTATTCGGGCGTCACGTTTCCGCTCGTCGAGCCGGCGCTAGAACATGCCGCCAGACTCGGCTATCGGCGTATTGTGGTCTTTCCCTACTTCCTGTTCACCGGGATACTCGTCAAGCGGATCTACGATTACGCCGACCAAGTGGCTGCCCGTCATCCGCAAATCGAGTTCATCAAGGCCGGCTATCTGTCCGATCACCGGCTTGTGCTCGACTCCTTTGCCGAGCGGGTCCTCGAGATCGAGACCGGTGACAATGCGATGAACTGCAAGCTCTGCAAGTATCGCGAACACATCCTTGGATTTGAGGCCGAG
>JAAEOR010000260.1 GCA_024222895.1 Hyphomicrobiales bacterium
ACTTAGGCCGGAACATCGAAATGTTGTCTGTCATGGTCGGATTTCCTTTTGAAACCGATCTCCCATTTTAGCCGGTCTTCCAGCCGTGCACTATTGTATCAAAACAGCCCGTTTACACCCGCCGATAGCGCTGGGGCGATGCCGACGTAACGTCGGCATCGCCCCAGCCCATGGCGGCCCCACTCCGCTTGTAGTGTTAACTCAGTTTGCTCCGTATATCACGCTCACCAGCTTTTCGTAGTTCTTCTTTTTCTCATCGGCGGTAGCGTCAGGTCTATTGAAACAAAATTGGGAGTGAATGCTTTTCACCCATTCCAATTCGTCTTTTGTGAGCTTTCTCTCAGTCCTCATATTCTGCAATTATATCACGCTCGCAATTTGCCCCGCGGCTGTTGCACGAAATTTAAGAACTTGATCATGCGGCGATCGATGAGCTCGGTCGGGGTCGTGTATCGCTCAGAGTATTTGGTAATCGAGTGCGATCGGCCAACGCGATCGTCCGGATCCAGCAAGTAGGTTTCGATCTGATCGGTGCGGGGATGGCCCCTGTGTAGATACCTTACCGCGGCGTGGCCGTTGCGGAGTGCTTCCAACCGAGCGGCTCGGTAATTGAGGGTATCGGCCAGGTCGGCCGCGTCAGCGGTGCTCACTCGAAAAGAACAAAAATTTCCGCAGTTACCAAAGACTGAAGCACGCACCTGGTCGATCTCGATCTGGTCGAGGTACTGCCCGGCCAGGACAAGCCCCAGGCCGTACTTGCGGCTCTCCGACATGATCGAGGCGAAGGATCCGGTCGTGAAAGAATGGAACTCGTCGAGGTAACAATAAAACGGGGTGCGTTCCTCGGGCGGCCGTTTCGATCGCCGCATGGCGGCAAGCTGAAAGCCAGTCAGCAAGAGCGAGCCGATGGTGTTGGCGTCGTCGGCTCCGATTGCTCCCTTATCGAGATCCAAGATCACTACTTTTCGATCGTCCATGAGGCGATCGAGATTGATGGTGCTCTGTGCCTGGCCGATGACATTTCGCACCACGTCGGAGAGTAGAAACTGATCCACTTTGTTGAGGATCGGTTGCACAAACTCCGCGACCTGGCGCGGGTTCCAAGCGCCGAACTCATGTCCGAAAGAGTCGATCACTCCCCTATTCTGGGAGTGTTTGAGTACCCATTGCCGATAGGGTTTTCGGTTGAGCATGAGGGGCACTGAAAGCAACGTGGCGCTTCCGTGCCTGGCTGGTGCGTCCAGGAGAGCGCGCACGGTGTGCTTAAAGATATTCTCCATGCGAGCGCCCCAGCTATCGACCCAGCGATAGCGGAAGGTGCTGACCACTTCTTGAGTGACCCGATCTCTCTCTTTCTCCAGCACGTTGGCCAGAATGTTGTAGCCGAACGCGCGGCCGGTATCGGCCGGGCGGAGGTAGATGACATCTCGCATACGATGCGGCGGGATGTACTCAAGGAGCTCACGGGCGGCGTCGCCGTGAGGATCAAAAAAGGAAAAGCCCTCCCCCGCTTCAAGGTCAGAGCACGCCATGTTTTGCAGTAAGGTGGTTTTGCCGGTGCCGGTTTGGCCAATGATAAAAAGGTGGCGAAGTCGAGCGTTGGTCGACAAAGCCACCGGGTAATCGGAGTAGTGATTGGTGGCTGTGCCAAGCGTGACGTAGTTCCGTTCCATAGCTCTAAACCACCGCCTAGCCCGTCACTCCAATCGTAAGCGTCTTGTGATTCCCGCCTTTTGTTTTTGGCGATGATGTCGATGATCGCCGGATGAGATCACGGCGACGACCAGGTTCGAACGAATACGGTGTTGGGTTATGCAGCGACGGCGTGCGTTTCGCGGTCGTCGGTCCATCGCCATGGCATCAGTTCGTCGATGCGCTTGGCCGGATGGGTGGCGAGGCGGTTGAGGACGTCGCGCAGCCACGCCTCGGGGTCGATGCCGTTGAGCTTGGCGGTCTCGGTCAGAGAATAGATGGCGGCGGCGCGGTCGCCACCGTCATTGGAGCCAGCGAACAGCCAGTTCTTGCGGCCGAGAGCGATGGCTCGGATTGCCCGCTCAGCTGCGTTGTTGTCGATCTCGAGGCGACCGTCGTCGCGATATCGGGTGAGCTGCGGCCAACGGCTGCGGGCATATCGGATGGCGCGGGCAAGGTCGCTCTTGCCGGAGATCCTGGTCATGGTGGCTTCGAGCCAGGCTTTGAGATCGTCGAGCAACGGACCGGCGCGGCTCTGACGAATGGCACGACGCTGCTCCGGCGGCAGGTGGCGCGCGTCTTTTTCGACGCCGTAGAGCGCTCCGATACGTTCGAGCGCCTGATGGGCGAGCGGCGCACCGTTGGCGGCGTGAATGTCGAAGAATTTGCGCCGGGCATGCGCCCAGCAGGCGACTTCGGTGACCGCGCCGGACTCGTACAACTTGCCGAAGCCAGCGTAGCCGTCGGCCTGCAGGACGCCACGGAAGTTGCCGAGGTGGGCTTGCGGATGAACTCCCTTGCGGTCGGGGCTGTAGCGGTAGAACACCGCCGGTGGCGCCGAGCCGGCCCACGGTCGGTCGTCGCGAACATAGGCCCACAGTCGCCCAGTCGCCGTCTTGCCGGTGCCCGGCGCAAGCACCGGCACCGGCGTGTCGTCGCCGTGGATCTTGTCGGCGCAAAGCACATGGGCGGCGATCGCTTCGACCAGCGGCTGCAGCTCGAAGGCGCTGCGACCGACCCAGCCGGCGAGCGTCGAGCGGTGGAGGTCGACACCCTCGCGGGCGTATATGGCGGACTGCCGGTAGAGCGGCAGGTGATCGCAATACTTGCCGATCAGGACATGCGCCAGCAGGCCAGGGCCGGGCAGACCGCGCTCGATGGGCAGGCTCGGCGGCGGCGCCTGACGGATCGTCTCGCAGGCGCGGCACGACACCTTCGGACGAACGTGCTCGATCACCTTGAAGTGCCCCGGCACATACTCCAGCACTTCGCTCTTGTCCTCACCAACGGGGCGGGCCTCGCCGCCGCAATCCGGACAGACGGCGGCCGGCGCGTGGACCACCGTCTCGCGCGGCAAATGGGCTGGCAACGGGCGGCGGGCCGGCTTGCGTTTGGTCGCCGGCACCGCGTCACCGGTTTCGCCAGCATCGGCGGCTTCGTCAGGCTCGATCGGCACAGGTGTCAGCGCCGCCTGACTGGCTTCGATCTCCTCAATCGCCAGCTCGAGCTGGGCGGCCGCCTGAGCCAGCTTTTCCGAGGAACGACCGAACCGCTGACGGCGCAGCAGCGATACCTGCAGCTTCAGCTTCTCGACCTCGAGCGTCTTGATCTTCAGCGCTTCATAGGCCAGATCGCGCTCGGCGCTGCGTTCGCGCACCAGCTGCCGCAGGCTGTCGGCGTCTTCCGCAGCATTGGTGGCTTCTTCAACCATATCAATATGTTACGATGATTCTCCCGAGCTCTGCCACGAGTCATGATGTCGCACTCAGCCCGCCAATTCCGGCCGCCATGTCCGAGCCGGGTGGCGCCAGTCGATGCCCTCCAAGAGCATCGACAGCTGCGCCGCCGTCAGATGCGCCACACCCTCCGACGCCCGCGGCCAAACGAACCGACCGCGCTCCAGACGCTTGGCAAAAAGGCACAATCCGTCACCAGACCACCACAGCACCTTGATCAGATCGCCCCGCCGGCCACGGAACACAAAGACATGCCCGCTGAACGGATCGCGCCGCAGCGTCGCTTGCACTGCCATCGACAATCCGTTGAAGCCCTTGCGCATGTCCGTCACCCCGGCCGCCAGCCACACCCGCGTGCCGGCCGGTAATCC
>JAAEOR010000261.1 GCA_024222895.1 Hyphomicrobiales bacterium
CGCCAGGATGGAGAACCAGATCTCGATCTGGTTAAGCCACGAGGCATGCCTGGGAGTGAAGTGAAAGGTGACGCGATGCCCCGGCTGGCTCAAGAAGGCGGCCCGGGTCGCCTTGGACTTGAGGATGCCGGACTTGCCCTTGGTGCCAAGCTCGTACTTGAACTGGCGATGGTGAGCGACGACGCGCACGACGGACTCCGAGAGATGGATATTGAGATTGTCGCAGACGATGTCCCAACGGGTGTGTGGGGCGGCGCTGCACAACAAAGTGCTGAGAAACCGTTCGAAATCTTTCTCGGTCCGGGTATCGCCGATGACCCCTTCGACCTTGCCGGTGACCACGTCGAAGGCAGCGATCAGGGTCTGCGTGCCGTGACGCCGGTATTCGAACTCTCGCCGCTCGACCTTGCCCGGCTTCATCGGCAGCCCCGGCGCGGCACGTTCCAGCGCCTGAATGCCGCTCATCTCATCGACGCAGAGGATACGATGATCGTCATCGGCGGTCGCCGCGGCTTTATA
>JAAEOR010000262.1 GCA_024222895.1 Hyphomicrobiales bacterium
CACTACAGCCCCAAAATCAACCTTCAACGCCCACACACCAAACAAATCCGCGACCGAGACAAGCCAACTAAACTCAATTTTTTCAAAATCGGCCGCCAGTTGCTTAAGACGGGCTAGCGCGCATTTCGCTAGGGGATCAAACGAAAATGAGGCGGCCAAAGCCGCCTCATTTCAAACCCTGCCTGGTATCCAAACCGAGAGCCGAAAGGCCCGGGAAGAACACTACGCGGCCGCTTCCTCGGTAGCTGTTTCAGTGCTGGCTTCGTGACGGGCCTTGTCCTCGGCGCCCTTCGCCTCAGGATCGCGGTCGACAAACTCAATCACCGCCACCGGGGCATTGTCACCATATCGAAAGCCGGCCCTGAGTACCCGCGTGTACCCGCCGGGGCGCTCCTGGTAGCGGGGACCAAGGGTATCGAAGAGTTTCTTGACCGAACCGAGATCGCGCAGCTGGGCGATTGCTTGCCGGCGTGCGTGCAGATCTCCCCGCTTCGCCAGCGTCACCAACTTCTCGACGATTGGACGCAGATCCTTCGCCTTCGCAACAGTAGTGACGATCTGCTCGTGCTTGATCAACGACGCGGCCATGTTGGCGAACATCGCCTTACGGTGGCTGGACGATCGGTTTAGCTTGCGGCCGGATTTACGGTGGCGCATGGCCCTCTCCCATGTGACGCGGCGAGGCGTCTCAATAGTGGTCTTCGTAACGTTTGGCCAGTTCGTCGATGTTCTCAGGTGGCCAATTGGTGACTTCCATGCCGAGATGCAGACCCATCTGCGCCAGCACTTCCTTGATCTCGTTCAGCGATTTCCGGCCGAAATTCGGAGTGCGGAGCATCTCCGCTTCGGTTTTCTGAATGAGATCGCCGATATAGACGATGTTGTCGTTCTTCAGGCAGTTGGCCGAACGAACCGAAAGCTCCAATTCGTCAACCTTCTTGAGCAGCGCCGGATTGAAGGCGAGTTCGGGAATGGCAACTTCCTGGACTTCCTTCTCGGGCTCCTCGAAGTTGACGAAGATCGAGAGCTGATCCTGCAGGATCCGCGCAGCATATGCGACGGCGTCGTCGGCCCGGATCGAGCCATCAGTCTCCACCGTCAGCGTCAGCTTGTCGTAATCCAGCACCTGCCCCTCTCGGGTATTCTCGACCCGGTAGGAGACCTTCTTGACCGGTGAATAGAGGCTGTCGACTGGAATCAGCCCGATGGGCGCATCCTCGGGGCGGTTGCGATCAGCCGTCACGTAACCCTTGCCGTTGTCGACCGTGAATTCCATGCGGATCTCGATCCCCTCGTCGAGGGTGCAAAGCGCGTGCTCGGGGTTCAGAATCTCGATGTCCGAGACCGTCTGGATGTCGCCGGCAGTAACGACACCAGGACCCTGTTTCCGCACGACCATGCGTTTGGGACCCTCGCCCTGCATCTTCAGGGCGATCTCCTTGATGTTGAGGACGATGTCGGTCACGTCCTCGCGCACGCCTGCGATGGAGGAGAATTCGTGCAGCACGCCGTCGATCTGAACCGCCTTGACCGCCGCCCCTTGGAGCGACGACAGCAACACACGGCGGAGCGCGTTACCTAGTGTCAGCCCGAATCCGCGCTCAAGCGGTTC
>JAAEOR010000263.1 GCA_024222895.1 Hyphomicrobiales bacterium
CAACGGCGGCGCGCACCGGGTGGCTCTGGCCATTGCCCTGCCGGTGGAGGTTGTGCAGGATAAGCACGAGGCCGGCCAGGTGGAGCGAGCGATGCGAGGCTGGCTGGTCGGCGAGCACGTTTTCAGCGTTGATGGGGTGGAGACGGCCCTGACCATCACCACCATCCGGGCCAAAATCCCGCAGCCGGTGGCCACCTGGTTTGATTGGGGGATGGACACCAATGGCCAGTGGATCAAGGGCAAAGCGGCCCAACGCGCCCCGACCTTGATTGTCGACGAAGGTTTCAACACCCTGGATGTGCTGGTAGTTGAGGCGGGCCAGATTAGCCAGCGGATCAGCGAGGGGGATACCCTGGGCATGCGCCGAGCCGCGGAACGGCTGATCCGGACCGTCAAGCACACCTACGGGCCGGAGTTGGAGTTGTACCAGGCCAACCGGCTCATTCAGGCTGCGGTCAACGGCCAGAAAGCGGAGACGTATGTCGGCGGGCATCTAACCGATGTCACCCGGGAGGCCCGGCGAGCGGTGCAGTCACTGGCCGCCGATGTGTACAACTTTCTGGACCGGACGGTGGGCAAGTCGAAAGATGCCTACACCATTCTACTGACCGGGGGCGGGGCGCTGGCCCTGTCCGAGACGTTACTGCGCCAGTTCCCGAAGGCGACGGTGATGTACGAGCCGGTGCTGGCCAATGCTCGCGGCCTGGCCAAGCTGGCGGCGCGGCCCGGCTTTTTGAATTAGGGACTA
>JAAEOR010000264.1 GCA_024222895.1 Hyphomicrobiales bacterium
ACCTCCGCGGCAAGGTGTTGTCCGGCGACCACCATCCCGCTCTCGCCGCGCACCGCAGGCGGCGCGATCGCATGGGACGGGAGTGCCGTCCCGATGACCAGACTAACCACGGCCACCGAAACGGGATACCGAACTGTCACGCTTTGAAACTCCTGTCGGTCGCGATGCGCCCGAAACGATCCGGCGCGATCATTTCTGAAGCGCCGCCATTCTCTTTGGTAAGGCCGATAGAGGCAACACGGCTGCCCCGAGCCGTGGCGTCGGCCATGGGCGGCATGGGATTGGCCTTGTTCGCGCGGGCTTGCCCTATCAACGGCCGTGCTTGTCGGGTTTCTTTGGCTGCACCCCGGCCTCTCAGCCGCTCGCGAGAACTGCGAGGCCCGACCGCATCAGCGGGAGCTGCAGTCTACTGGCAGATCACGTTGTACCGAAACGTCATGTGGTTGCCGTCGACGTCGATAGCGACCGCACCCTGTGCGCCGGCGTAGTCGCCCGTCCCGCCGATGATCGTGCCCGAGCTCTTGCTGTCGACCACTGAAACCTTACTCACGTCGCCGACGACTTCTGGCGCAAGACGATCTGTATGGGTCGTGAAAATGGCCCCGTTTTCGAAATGATAAACCGTCTCGGTTGTTCGTCGGGCGACTTTGCCGGCTTCGTCAACGTCGTTGACGGTCATCGTCCAGAAGAAGCCGCCGATTTCGTTGCCCGACTCGTCGTGCAAGGCGCGCCGACCGATACGCTTGTCACCGACGCTGACCGCACCGTCGCCGTCGACATCGCTGACGTGGACCTCGCGTGTCTCTTCCGGGGAAACCGCGGTGAAGGCATCACACGCCGCCCACGCACTCTGACTCATCCCCATCGCGGCCGCGCCGGCAGTCGCCGCAATCCATTTAGCATTCATTTTGCCCGCCCCTATCGCTTGGATTCAGGCGCGATCCAAAGCTGTCGGTGAGACGGTCGATCGTCCACCCAACCATTCTCGCGCTTCAGCCGGCCCGCAGGTTCGCACTTCAGCAAGGGCAACGTAAAGGGTCTAACGTCAGCAAATCCAACCGAAGCTTTCATCAGCGCTTGAATTCGCGGTCCCTTCGAGGAACATACAGCATGCTGTTTCGAAAACCCGTCTGGGTGCACGAAGACGATCTCGGCACGGTCCAGGTTCTGCCGATGGCCTGCTGGAACGATTGCGTCGACCAGCTTGGTTCGATTGAGGAATTTGCCGAGCGCCACGAAGCCCCGGACGGGCTGGGCTGGACGAAGATGTACGAGATCCAACCCGGACCGAAGTCTCTGGAAGATTTGTCCATCAAAGTTGGCAAGGTGAAGGGCATGGTCCCCCTGGTCATGCGCCCGGCACGAAAGGCGGTGACGGGAACGTATAGCGGGCCCGATGAGCCGCTCGAGCGCACCGCCGCTTATCGGGCGGGGGGCAATGCGGTCCTTGTCTCCTGGTCCGAAGATCACCGCTGGACTTGGCTGAGCTTTTCAGCCGGACACATGACACCGTGGCAGCTGGGGCCCCTTTCGATATTCTTTCACCGCCTGAGTTCACTGGCAGCGGTGCTGCTTGTGGACTGGCGCGGCGCCCTGATCGATCTCAGCGACCACAAGGCGATCGTCCGATACCTGAAAGACTCCTGACGACGGCTCGGTTGGCCGGCTGACCATCCGGAATGCATCGAATCCGATCACCTTCATCATCCGTTCCTTTTTTGTTCTTGCCTCACGCGACACTGGCTGTCAGGAATACCGACGACAGCAACAGATTCCGTTGGACGACGAAGCGCCGCGCTTGCCTCGGGCGCGGAAGCACATAAGTTGGGTGGGCGGCCGCGGTCGCGCCTCCCCTCGGAAGATGCCCATGGCCAAGAAGAGTCTCCCCGCGAGCAAATCGATTTCCGTTCGCGGCGCGCGCGAGCACAATCTCAAGAACGTCGACGTCGACCTGCCGCGCGACCAGCTGATCGTGCTGACCGGCCTCTCAGGCTCCGGCAAGTCGTCGCTCGCCTTCGACACCATCTATGCCGAAGGCCAGCGCCGTTATGTCGAGTCCCTGTCGGCCTATGCCCGCCAGTTTCTGGAGATGATGCAGAAGCCGGATGTGGACCAGATCGACGGGCTGTCGCCGGCGATCTCGATCGAACAGAAGACTACCAGCCGCAATCCGCGCTCGACCGGCGGCACCGTCACCGAGATCTACGACTATATGCGGCTGCTGTTCGCCCGGGTCGGTGTG
>JAAEOR010000265.1 GCA_024222895.1 Hyphomicrobiales bacterium
CCTCTGGGTGTCCCTTGCCCGAAGAGCGCGCGCATCAGAATGCTGAGATTGAAGCCCGCGACGTGGATCAGGTAGCGTTTGTGGACGTTGTCGCGACCGCGCAGCCAAGTGCGTCGCATGCCGCCACGATCGAGGACATGAGCGAAGCTGCGCTCGACCATTTCGCCGCGTCTTCGCATCGCCTCGCGCCCAACCCCGGATTTCAATCGCGCCCGGTTGGCGTAGACAGCCTCACGCGCCTCGGTGTCGCCATGCCAGCGCAAGTAGCCGTGGGCGGGCTCCGGCTCGGCAATCCGCGTTTTCCAAACGCCGCCGGCGAGCCGTTTCAGACCCTCACGTGAATGATAGCCCTTGTCGCCAACCAGCACACAGGGCTCCTCAGCTGTAGGAGCAAGGCCGATCTCGCCGAGGCTGCGCGCCGCCGCCTCCAGTGTGTCAGGCAAAGTCGATGTGTCGCCTTTATCGGCCGGATGGATCGGTGCCGCCACGATGACCCCGCTATCCAGATCAACCGCATGCTCCGGCTTGTAGGCCAGATGCGTGGTGCCGTCCTTCATCCGGGTGATCTTCGCATCCCCGTCGCTCGGGCTCGTCCAGTCCTTGTTCGACAGCTTCTTGCCTTTGCGCTTGCGATCGAGCCGCGCCAGATCATCGACCGTCGGCGTCTCGATCCCGCTCTCTTTGGCCATTTGCGTCAGCATCTCGCGGTAGGTCTCGCCGTTGTCGCGGCGCACGATGGTGCGCAGCGCAGCGTTCGCTTCCATCGTCGAACCGTCGACGCCCAGCCGCTCGCCATTTACCAGACCGCGCTCGGCGACAAGCTTCAAAATCCAGTCGAAGACTTTCTCATGCACTTCGTGCGGAAGCCGGGAGCGCGTCCTCGACAGCCACGAGTGATCGGGAACCTTATCCCGGCTGCCCATTCCGGCCCATCCGGCCACCTATTCCGGTGACATCCGGCCACTGATTCCGGAGTATCCGGCCACTTGGGCTCGGCACCGTTGGGTGATGTCGTTGATGTCAGCGTTTGTCCCTTTCGTCAAGC
>JAAEOR010000266.1 GCA_024222895.1 Hyphomicrobiales bacterium
CAGGGGAATCGGGTGAAGGAAGTCATTCGGTGATGAGGCTTGCCAGGAAGTCGTCGTCCCATGCGGCGACCTTTCGCCTGAGGCGGAGACTGTGTTTGCCTGGTGCCTTTCGGATGAGGTTGTGAGCCATGTGTTTGATGGTGGTGAAGTTGGCGGGAGCGTGATTGGTTCGAATGCGGCATTCGTCGTCGCGGAAGATCATATCCATGACCCAATGGAGGCTGTTCTCGATCCCCCAATGGCTGCGGATGACCGGCCCAAGCTGGCTCGCCAACCACACCAAGGATGTGATGTAGAAGCGGGTTTCGTGCTCGATTTTGCCCCCGATTTCGCGAGTGCTGTCGACCATGACGAGGCCTCGCAATCCAGGCCATTCGTGGCGCTCCTGCAGCCAGGCAACATCGTTGATGACGGTGTAGGTCCTGGTTTCAATGCGCCCGTGATCGCCGTCGATGGTCTCATGCTGGCTGACGTGGGTGTTCTTGAAACCGTTGGCCTTCTGTTCGGCGGCGAAGAGCTCGACATCCTCACGCAGCGTGCCTTGATTGCCTTTCAGGGCGAAGACGTAATCGGCCTTCTTCTGCAAGATTTTCTCGGCGATGTCGCGCTGGCAACCCATCGCGTCGACCGTGACGATGGCGCCCTCGATTGCCAGCATGTCGAGAAGCTTGGGAATGGCGACGATCTCATTCGATTTCTCCGCCACCTTGACTTGTCCGAGCACCAGGCGCTGGCGTGCGGCAAAGGCCGAAACCATGTGGATCGGCGCTTTCGCACCCTTCTTTTGATACGAGCGGCGCGACGTCTTGCCGTCAATGGCGATCACATCCGCCGGCGCCCCGGTCAGCGTGCTAACCCAAGCGACGAAGCAGCGCTGAAAGGCCTCGGCATCGAGCGTCGCAAAGATATCGCCAAGGTGATCATGGGCCGGCGTGCCATGGCGAAACGCCCGGAACCGACGCAGAAGCTCAATCTTCTTCTCGCCGAACAGCGCGATGTCGACAAAGGTTTCGGCGCCTCCCAGCACTGCGAGAAGGCACAACAGAAGCACCTCGTCGAGCGGATAAAGCACCTTGCCGGGCTGCCGTGTATCCGGCAAATCCCTGAAACAGCTCAGAAAAACAATCGATTCTTCCAG
>JAAEOR010000267.1 GCA_024222895.1 Hyphomicrobiales bacterium
CACCGGAAGCACCCGGATTGCCTCACCCATTGCTTATCGCCGCATGTTGCGTCACACGGCGTGCGGGGTCCTCCACCCCGCGAGATCGGAAACGACTTGCTAATCGAAGCACTCCTTTCTTCAATTAAACCCAACGCACGGAGTCAAAATTAGCCGCCCTTGGTATTAGGGCGAGGCTTGGTCTGCCGGAGCCAGTCCGCTCACAGCTCGGCGGCGCAGTCCGCGGTGTCAAGCGCTGCACGCGCCCGCGGCAAAAGCGTGTCATCGGCGACGAACACCCGGATCAGCACAAAACCGGTTTCCAGCGGCAGCTCGACAACAATGGCCGTTTCCAATGCTTCCGGAGGGTCCTGTCGCAGCTGTGCCATTTGCACAGGGGTGATTACCGTCAGATCGAGTTCCGATCGCTCCGCGGATCGCTGGTTGAGACTGAAACGGTTGCGGCCGCGGCGATCGAAGACGGCGATCGACCAGAAGTCGTTGGGCAAGCTCGCGGTGACCCGCATCGGGTCGTCGGCGAGGGAGAACCGGCAAACTGCATAGAGCATATGGGGATCGAGCGACGGTAGCGGTTCAGCGCCGGCTTCGGCTCGCGGCAGGACATGAAAGATGTCGTCGCGTCCGAACGCCTTCATTGCCGACCAGGCATCATTTGTCGCGAATTGAGGCACCAGCATCACAGACACGATGTGGATCACACCGGCAAGCAGCAGGCCACCGAAAGCAAAGAATAATGTTCGGTTCATCGACAGGCCTCCCGCCGAACGACCGGCATGGAGGAGTCCGCCAGCGTGCCGCCGGTGGTCAGCGGGGTGTCGTAGAGGCGCAGGGTCAGCCCGAAATCCACAAGGGGATCGATTGGCAGCCAGTTGCCCGGGTGTACTTCGCTCGATACCAGAATTTCGAAACTCCCATCGGGATTGCGAAGAATCTCACGTGAATGAAAACCGGGGCGTTGGGCCGGATTGGCCATCAGCAAACCGTCCGAGTCGGAGGCGGTCAGGGTCCATAGCCGCGCAGCTGGCGTGAGGCCGGCGATGCGATATGTGCAGCGGCCGGTCAACGGTTTGCCGTCGCTGTCTGTGTCGGTGGTGAAAGCGAGCCCTTCCCCGGCACCCAGCGGTACCTCGCCGCTACGGGCCAGATGCGCGATCGCGTAGGGGTCGGCATTGGCGCTGCCGGCGGACAACCAGGCCTGCCATTCACCGCTCGATACGGCTCCGAAAACGTAACCGCGCTCGATAGCGAACCAGGCGCTCGTGAGGCCGACGACGGTGGCTATGGCGATCGCTATCGCGATATCGGTCAGCGGGCGCAATCGATCGATCCAGTGTCGTGAGCCGTAGGGCCGCCGGCTCGCAGCACGCTTTTGCTCAACCTACCTATTGGGCAACGGGCGTGGAGGGCAGGCTGCTGGTCGCGGTGCCCCCGCTCGCGATGCCGAACTCGCTGGACGTCATCACATCGTTCCGTGCCAGGGGTGCAAGCGATGGCGCTGATCGCATCAAGTCCTCCAGCCGAATCAGTCGTTCTGTCGTCGCCGATGAAAGGGATGATGGTGTGCGCAGGCCGTCAGCGTCGGCCTCGGAGGTCTCGGCGATGACCTCGCTTTCCTTCTCGTCATCGGTCTCGGGCTCATCAACAAAGGGAATCGGCTTGAGGTCGACGCCCTGATGGGCAAAAGTCATGAACCTGTTCCAGGTCATGGCAGGCAAGCGCCCACCGGTGAGCCGTCGTGTTGGCTGGTAGTTGTCGTTGCCCATCCACACGGCGGCGACGTAGTTGCCGGTATAGCCGACAAACCAGGCATCCCGGTAAGCCGACGTCGTCCCCGTCTTGCCGGCTGAGCGAATACCTTCCATCTTTGAGCGTCGGCCGGTGCCCCATTCGGGAACCTGAACCAGAATCTCGTTCATGGAAGCAACGGCCTCTTGCTCCAGCACCCGGCGACGGGGCGGTGCGTCCTTGCGGCGGTCGTAAAGCACGTCGCCACGGCTGGAAATGACCTGTGTGAACGCATAGGGGGTCGCCTTGAAGCCGCCATTGGCAAAGACGGCGTAGGCGCCGGCCATGTCCACCACCCGGACCTCGGCGGCGCCCAGCGGCAGTGAGCGGGTGATCAGGAGTTCTGTCGTCAGTCCCATTGCTTTCGCGGTATCGACGATCTTGTCGCGACCGATGTTCTGGGCGAGCCGGACCGGGACCACGTTGATCGACTTGACGAGCGCCGTCGTGAGTGACACCGGTCCGGAAAAGCGGCCGTTGTAGTTCCGTGGGCACCAGCCACCAATGCAAATCGGCGCATCGCGAACGACGCTACGCGGCGTGAAGCCGTTCATCATCGCGGTCGCGTAGACAAACGGCTTAAAGGACGAGCCGGGCTGACGCAACGCGTCGGTCGCTCGGTTGAACTGGCTCTCGCCGTAGTCGCGCCCGCCGACCATCGCCCGCACCGCACCGTCGGGCTCGACCGCGACCATCGCCGCTTGCCGGGCGCGGTAGGAGTCGCCATTCTCCCGCAGGATCGTCTCGACTGCCTCGTTGGCGGCGCTCTGCAGGGCAACATCCACCGTCGTTCGGACCGTGAGGCTTCGGTCGCCCCTGAGGTTCAGTTTCTTCACCTCCTCGAACGCCCAGTCCATGAAGAAGTTTGGAGAACTCGCCACGTCGGGCTGCTCGATGACGTTGGCCGGCCGTCGCCGGGCACCGATGACCTGGCCTTCGGTCAGAAAAGTCGCCTGCACCATATTGGTGAGGACTTCGTTGGCGCGGGCTCGCGCGGCGGGCAGATTGACATGCGGCGCGTAGCGCGCGGGTGCCTTGAACAAGCCGGCGAGAAGTGCCGACTCCGCCAGGTTCACATCTTTTACCGATTTGCCGAAGTAGAACTCGGAGGCGGCTTCGACACCGAAATTGCCGCCGCCCATATAGGCTCGGTCGAGATAGAGCTTGAGGATCTCCTCCTTCGACAGATTGGCCTCGAGCCACAAGGCGAGGAAGGCTTCCTTGATCTTTCGCTCGATGGTTCGTTCGTTTGACAAGAACAGGTTCTTGGCGAGCTGCTGGGTGATCGAGGATCCGCCCTGGACAACCGCTGCCGCTCGAAGGTTCTCGTTCATCGCCCGGAATGTACCGAGGACATCGATGCCAAAGTGGTTGAAGAATCGGCGATCTTCGGTGGCCAACACCGCCTTGACGAGATGATCGGGCATCTCTTCAAGGAGTACGGTCTCCTTGCGCTTGATTCCGCGCTTACCGATCTCGGTTCCGTTGCGATCAAGGAAAGTGACGGAGTAGTCACCCTGACCGCGCCATCCCAGCCGCGTGGCATCATGGGCAGGCAGCGCAAGTGCAAGCGCAAGCAGGGCGCCGCCGAGGCCCAGGGTGAGGGCGTCGCTCCCGATCTCGACGGCTGCGCGAGACACTCCGGTCACTCGGAAGCGCCGCATGAACGCGCTGAACGTCTCTGCCCTGGCTGCGACGAACCGGCCGAGACGGAACAACCCCGTGTCGACCCACGAGTCAATGTCGATCAAGCGAACGGTGTGCCGTCTACGGCTGCTTGACTGAAATGGATCGCGCAAGGGACTGACCTAGCTTGGCAGCTTGATTCGCTACATGTGATGTCGCCGATCGAATAAGGATAGGCAAGAGGGCAAAGATAAGGAAGGGGCCTCCATCGGAGCCCCGCAGGCTCTTCATCGTATTCCAGTGACCATGCCGCCGAAGCAGAGCGGCGCAGACAGCATGGCATATCGGCGGTTGTACTGGCCTGCTATCTCGGTCTGGTGTATCGAACCCCATGGAAACTGCCAGCAAATTGCCGTTCGGGGGCCCGAATCAGCAACCGGGCGTTCGTATCGAAGGCGAGTCGGACGCGCCCTACTGGCGCCGCTTGAGCCTCGCTGAGATGTCGGCGGAGCAATGGGAATCGCTGTGCGACGGATGCGGACGCTGCTGTCTTAACAAACTGGAAGACTGGGACACCGGGGACATCTTCTGGACGGACGTGGTCTGCCGGCTGTTCGACGACGAGACCTGCAGCTGCAACGACTACTCCAATCGAACCACCCGGGTGCCGGATTGCCAGCCGCTGACGCCTGACAATGTTCTGCAGCTCAAATGGCTGCCGCCGACCTGTGCATACAAGCTGATCGGCGAGGGCCGCGAGCTTTACTGGTGGCATCCACTGGTATCGGGTGACGCAGATACCGTGCATTTCGCTGGCATCTCGGTGCGCGGACGCACGGTCAGCGAAAACGACGTGTCGACCGAGGATCTGGAAGACCACGTTGTCGACTGGCCGGGGGAAACACCGGGGGCCGATCGCGAGGCGGTGTCAGCGGTGGCCGAAGGTGACTGACGTGGACGGACAAGAGGTAGGCGGACCGGTCTCTGACCCGATACCGATTCGGATGGTCGTCGTCACAATGTATGAACCGGCCGATGGTACGAGTGTCGGACCCGGCGAATATCGTATCTGGGCGGATCGGCAGCCATCCGGCGAAAGCCTCCCCTTTCCAGTCAGTGACCATCCGATTTGCGTCGATCGGGAGCGCGGGTTGGTCATTGTCAATGTCGGCGTAGGCACGGCGAGCGCGGCCGGCACGATCATGGCGCTCGGGCTCGATCCCCGGTTCGACCTGACTCGAAGCTACTGGCTGGTGGCCGGCATCGCCGGCGGCAACCCGCATGTGGTCCCGCTTGGCTCTGCCTGTTGGGCAGAGTGGGCGGTCGACGGCGATCTGGCTCATCAGATCGATGGCCGGGAGATTCCGGCGGACTGGACCACCGGCTTCGTTCCCATGCACCGCTCACGGCCTTTCGAGCAACCGCGGCCGGCAGATGTGTTCGGAAACGTCTATCGGCTGAACCCAGCGCTTGTTGAGTGGGCCTTCAGGTTGACCGCCGACGCGCGGCTCCCGACTCCCGGCGTTCCGGAATACTGGCTCGCCAAATTCGAGAGGTATCCGGCGGCAAAGAATCCACCGACCGTCAGGAAGGGGGATACACTGTCGACATCGACATTCTGGCACGGCACACGGATGAATGACTGGGCGGCGGACTGGGTGCGATACTGGACCGATGGTGCGGGCGTGTTCGCGACAAGTGCGATGGAGGATGCGGGCACTCTGTCTGCGCTGACGGCGCTGGCAGCTGCCGGGCGCGCCGACCGTGAGCGCGCATTGATCCTGCGGACGACGAGCAACTTCACGGTCCAGCCGAATGACAAGACAGCTGCCGAGAGCCTGGCAGACGAGGTCGATACGCTGTCGGCGATGCACGCGTCCGTCGAGGCATGTCATACGGTTGGTCGCATTGTCGTCGACGAAATCACTGGAAACTGGGACCGTTACTTCGATACTCTGCCGGCGCCGCCGTAGGCGCTTGTCAGATTTTGCGGCCAGGCTTGCCGGTTGCTGCTTCGGATTTTTATGAATTGACGAGGACAAGAGAATGGATGTTTCCGGAAAGAAGGCTCTGGTGTTCGGCGGGACATCGGGGATCGGATTGGCGACCACAGTGCGACTGGCCGATCTCGGCGCGCGTGTCGTCGCCGTCAGCCGAAATCCCGATCGCACTGAGGTGCCGGCGGGGGTCACACTGAAGGCCTGCGACGTACGCGATGGTGACGGGGTCGCCGCATTGTGCGCAGACAATGCGCCCTATGACGTTCTCATCAGCGCGGCGACCGGAGGCGATCGGGCCCTTGGGCCGTTTCTCGACATGGACATCAACGGCTTCAAGGGATCGTTCGACAAGCTTTGGGGCTATGCCAATGTCGTGCGTTTTGGGACCGAGTTTCTGACCGATACCGGAGCAATTGTCCTGGTGAGCGGCTCGCCGGCGCGGCGCACCAAGCCCGGTCAGATTTCCCTGGCGTCGGTAGGTGGTGCGGTCGAGGCATTTGCCCGCTCGCTCGCGCCGGAGATCGCACCGCGGCGGATCAACGTCGTTTCACCCGGAATAATCGACACACCGATGTTTGGTCCCGACAGCCCGGAACGGACCGCCGCCGCCGACCAACGGTGCGCAGCCCATATGATTCCGCGGGCCGGTACGCCGGACGAAGTTGCGCAAGGGATCATCTTTCTCGTGCAAAACGACTTCGTCACAGGGACCACCGTGGACATCGATGGCGGTTGGCTCCACAGCTGATGCCGCAATCGCGACGGGTGTCGCGGAGACGTGTCTATCGGTTCCTGGACCATCGCGATCAGCCCGGCCGCTGCCCTTGCCCATTGCGCTGAGGGCCAAACTCTCTTTCTATGGTGTTGTGACCTGAAAAAAGGGAGGCGGGGGCCGAGCACTGTATCCCATTGTCATGCTGTGTGACGCCACCTGCAAACGCCTGATGAAACTGATAACCGCTGCCGCGCTCACCGTCGTTCTGTTTTGTGCGCCCAACGCATCTGCGTTTGTCCCGGAAGACTGCGTCTCCTATGGTGAGTCCGCGGTGAAACAGCAGCAACAGAACAAGTTTGGTGAGTGCGGGTTCGTCGGCCCGCGCTGGCACCTTGATGTCGGTGCGCATCAGACATTCTGTCAGATTTTCGGCACCGACAAAGCAAGGGAAGAAACCGGCGTGCGACAGGCGCGGCTGGATGGATGCCTGGCCGAGGCCGCGCCACAGGACGAACCGCCCGAGGTCGCAGATTGCAGGAAATCCGATATCGCCGAAGGGAAGGGGGCCACATCGCAACAGGCCCGCAACATGGCGCAAGACCAACTGGGTTTCCAACGCGCCCAGATGATCAACGACGGCTACAACAAATGTATCTTTAACGACCTCGGGTGCACCGGGGGCAACAACGACAAGACGTGCTACCTGTCAGTTTCCTGTTGTCTCCCCGATAGCCAATAGCGGACGAAGCAACCCGGTCCGCTTCAATAGAAGCCGGCCCGACTGATGATGTGGTCGTGCATGGCAATCTCGGCTTTCTCGGCTGCGCCCTTTGTGATCAGCGTGAATATCTGCTCATGCTCGGCGATTTCGCGCTCGGGTTCGTCCTTCAGGGAATCGACTCGACGACCGCGCTCCATGAGTAGGTCAAGAATCGACTCCATGAAGGCGACGGCCACCTGATTGCCGGTCGCGCGCGCGATGGTGATGTGGAACTGGGCGCCGAACCGAGCCACCGATCGGTCAGCCCGGTGGGCCGGGTTGTGCTTGCCGAGTATTTCGGCAATGGCCTGAAGATCCTCGGCGGAGCCGCGGATAGCTGCCAACTTGGCGCAGTCGGGCTCGATCATGGCGCGCATTTCAAGAAGCTCGCTGACCGCACTGTCGTTTATCAGAAGCCCCACAAGTTCGGCCCGGAAGATCTCGGCTGGGGAGGGCGATTTGACAATCGTGCGCTGACCCGCGGACGTTTCGACGACGTTTATGGCGGGCAGGTTCTGAACTGCACTTCAAAGCACCGTCTTCGAAAGCATCATGTGGCAACCTTTTACGCCATCGACGGTCTGGGTCACACGCAGATCGCCTTGAAGCGAGCACAGCATGTAGGCCCGCTCGCGGGTAAGGTCTGTGCGCCTGCAGATGTGATTGATCATCTCACGCACTGCGATCCGGGCGGCTTCATCCAAATCTTCGTTGAGGCCGATGCTGATAAGGTGCGTCTCGCTCTCAGCGAACGGGCCCACGTAGTCGAGGTCCTTGCGAACGGTAAGCCGGAAAGCTCCGGTCAGGCCGGTCTCCAGCGCCGTGATACAAACCTCACCGTCACCCTGAACGCCGTGTCCGTCGCCGGCAGAGAAAAGGGCGCCCTCTGTGAAGACCGGCAGATAGAGCGTGGTCCCGGCTTGCAGTTCCTTGTTGTCCATGTTGCCGCCGAACATGCGCGGCTGGATGCTGGACAGCCGGCCCCAATGCGGCGGCGGCGCGACTGCGATGACCCCGAAGAACGGAGATAGATCAATCTCGGTTCCCCACGGCAATCTCGCAGTGGATCGGTCAATGTCGATTTCGGGATGGATGATGGAGTGGTGATCAAATTCGTCTGGTAGGGTACCGCGTAGAGGCAGAATCCCAACATAGCCCCAGCGATCAATCAGATTGACCTTCAGGATGTCGATTTGCAGCACATCTCCCGGCTCGGCGCCCGCTACATGTATCGGGCCGGTCAGCATGTGGCTCGCACCGCGTTTCTCGCATCGTTCCACGGCTTCCAGATGGCCAGCCTGTACTAACGACAGGTCAGCAGGCAGGTCCTCCTTATCCGCCGCAGCCCAACTCGTCAGATGCACGGTGTCACCGGAGGCAACGTGCAGAACGGGTTTCAGAGAGGCGTCGTGGAACCCCCAATGGATATTCTCGGGGATTGCTGACAATTCGTGGCGACGAGACATCGGACTTCCGTTCAATCATGTGGATCCGCGCAGATAGCCTCCGAGAATGCCGGACGCGGTTCGATGGCGCAATCGGCGACCTTGTTCCTGCTGAGTCAGAGCCAGAATGACCGTTCGTGGGACTTTCCTGCCGTGCTGGCGCGCGAACCGGCGATGTCCGAAGCACCGTCGGAAGCGGATATGAGAGCAAACTGGATCGCCGTGACGATTTTATGAGTACATGGCCTAAGCACCCTTGGTATTACGCGGTCCCGGCGACCTCGCCCTCAAGCAGTGCCGCGGTGATACCCGGACCAATCGCTGACATGACGAATGGCCCGGTGAAGCCCTTGTTCAAGGCGCGCTGCAGGATGAACAGGACCGTCACAGAGGACATGTTACCGTAATTTTCGAGAACCGCGCGGGTATCGGCCAGAGTGCCCTCGGGTAATGCGAGGGATTCTTCGATCGCCGCAATGACTTTGAGACTGCCGGGGTGTGCGAACACGGCGTCGACGCTGTCGAGCGCGACGCCGGATCTGTCGGTGAAGGCACCTGCGACGGTCCCAAGATGGGTTTTGATGATCGTCGGCACTTCCAGCCCCAATGCCATCTCGAGAGCGCCTTCGCCTGGCCCCCATGCCATCACCGTATGGGTATCGGGCAGGATCTGTTCGTGACCCGTCCCGATCGAGAAGAGGCCGGGTCCCTCGGTGCTGATCACTACCGACGCGACGCCATCGCCGAAAAGAGCCGACGCGATTAGCTGAGGTGGGGAGTCGGTTGTCGGGTCGAGCAGCGTCAGGCAGAGTTCGGCAAACTGCAAAAGCACGTGGCTTCCGGGATGGGCGCGCGCAATCACCGCGGCATGGGCCAGGCCGGTGACGCCGCCGGCACAGCCGAAACCATAAAGTGGTATGCGTCTTACATCGGGTCGGAGCCCAAGGGCGCCGACCTGACGCGCCGACATGTCCGGTACAGCCATGCCGGTGGTGGTGACACTGACGACAAAATCAATGTCCACGGGCTCCAGCCCCGACTGCGCGATCGCATCCTGGTTCGTCTCGGCAAGCAATGTCTCAGCGGTTTCGATGAAGCATGCGTTCCGTGCCGGCCAACGGTGTGATATCCGCAACTCCTCTATCGGTCGCGCGCTGTATCGACGCTTGACCCCGGCATTCGGGAAAACACCAAGGAGTCGCTTCAGGCGCCTGGCCTCGATCCGCGAGGATTCCGCCATCAGATCGCACATCGCCTGCTGGGATACCGCATGTGTCGGATTCGCGGTTGCGATTCCGTGTGCATAGGCGGTCGAATGGTCAGGTCGCTCGGTGAAATCCAGTGGCATAGCCGACTCCGTTGAACGCACGGGATGGCTGCCGGGCGAGTGAGACCGGCTGTGGTGTATTTCGACAGAAAATAGCGGACTATTTTCTTAGGTCGAGTCCTTTACATCTAAGATTGTGCAAACATGGCGCGCAAGATACTGAATATAATAAGTAGAAATTGTTACTATGTTGACGGATATGCGGGGGGTCCATGAGGTTGCCGCCGGCTGTCGGCGCGCTGCTGTGACTCGCCCCGGCGTCCCCTTGAGGTGCGTAGCGTGGCGGGGCATGGTCGTAGGCTCAAGACCAGAGACCACGAGCCAAACCGAGGAGGCCGCCGATGTTTCGAACCGCCGCAGTTGCCTTTGCCTGCCTGACCGTTGCCGCGAGCCTCATGGTGTCGGCGGCCAAGGCCGAAGACGAGACCGTCGCTGCCGTGCGCGCGGCGGCTGAGGCGCTTGACAGGGCCTTCGAAGATCAGGATCCCGACGCGATTCTCTCGTTGGTGACCGAAGACCATGTTGCGGTTACTCCATACTATCGGGCGCCGTACACCAACGAGCAATCACTCAGCACGCTGAGCGAACTGGATTTCACGATCACCGCGTCCGATCCGGTGGCGATCACGGTGCTCGATCCCAACTCGGCCATCGTTGTCCAGACCAAAACCTATGACGGGACGTATCGTGAGGCGCCGATTCCGTCCCATGTCTACGCGACCGGCCTTTGGGTCAAGCGCGACGGAAACTGGCTGGAGAAGCACTACCAGGAGACGGCCATCGACGGTCTTTGACTGAGATCGTCTTGGCCAATGCCGGGGATCGGCTTTGCCGCGACATTGCCCGTCCCAGGCCGACCACCTATGGGAAGCGCGCACGAACGGTGAGGAGATCAACCATGCACACACGAAAAGCGGCGCGGCTCGGAGTCGATGTCTCGGAGATCGGCTTCGGAGCCTGGGCGATTGGCGGCACCTGGGGCGAAGTAACCCAGGCGGACGCCGAAGCCGCGCTGAACGCAGCGCTCGACGAAGGCGTCAGCTTTATCGATACCGCGGATGTTTATGGTGCCGGGCGCTCTGAACAGATCATCGGCAAGGTGCTGGACGAGCGTGGAGGTGACCGCCCATTTGTCGCGACCAAGGCCGGCCGCGGGGGGCCGAACACGCCGGAAAGCTACACGCGGTCCTACCTGGAGAGCTGCATCAACCAAAGCCTCACCAATCTGAAATGCGAGCGCCTCGATCTCCTGCAGCTTCACTGCCCGCATCCGGCCGTGTTCTACATGCCGGAGGTCTTCGCGACCCTCGATGACCTGGTCTCAGCCGGCAAGCTCAGGCACTACGGGGTGAGCGTTGAAAAAGTCGAGGAAGCGCTGAAGGCGATCGAATATCCCGGCGTCGCCGGCGTCCAGATCATATACAACATCTTCCGCCAGCGCCCGGCACAGCTGTTCTTCCGCGAGGCTGAGAGAAAGGGCGTGGCTGTCATCGCCCGCGTGCCACTGGCGAGCGGTCTGCTGACCGGCAAGATGAATGCGCATTCGACTTTTGCCAGTGACGACCACCGCACCTTCAATCGCGACGGCGAGATGTTCGACCGCGGCGAAACGTTCTCCGGCGTGCCCTTCGGCGCGGCCCTGGAAGCCGTGGATCACATCCGTCCGCTCGTGCCGGAAGGGACAACAATGGCGGCCTTCGCGCTTCGCTGGATCCTCATGGATCCGGCCGTCACAGTTGTGATCCCCGGCGCCAAAAACGAGGTGCAGGCGCTGGCCAACGCCCGAGCCAGTGATCTCGCCCCGCTCGCCGATGATACAATGTCGGCAGTGAAGAATGTCTATGACCGGGATATTGCACCGCACGTCCATCAGCGCTGGTAGACCGGTGGTGTTATTGTCCACTCAGGACTGATCACCTGAGGAGAAACCGATGTTTCGCGAACGGTTCGCCGCTTTGGGGGTCTGGCTTGTCCTCGCTATAGCAGGATCGACGGCCCAGGCTCTTGCCGATCAGGTCGCGCCGCTGATCTTCCTGCCAGCCGGCAGCGTCGACGCGGCGGCTCTGGTTGGTCCGCCACCGGAGATGGACTCCGACGCGTTCGAGACGCAGATGACGGTCGTTCTGTGGCTGCAACTGACTCGCACTCCGGAACAGGTTGCTTTCGTTGAGCAGACCCTCAACGTCGACCGGTTTGCGCCGATCCTCGGCGATGCCCTGTTTTCAGTGGATGGCGCCGCGTTGAAGAAGACGATCGACACGGCGATTGATCAGGTGCGTAACGACTATGACGCGCTCAAAGGCGTGTTCGATCTGCCGCGGCCATTCCAGGTGAACGACGCGATTAACCCAGTCGGCGATGCCCGGCCAGTCGCGTCGCACCCAAGCGGCCACTCCATCCGTGCCATCGTCTATGCCCGCCTTTTGTCCGAGGTGTTTCCCGAACATGCCGACGCGCTGATGACTCTTGCCGAACAGATTGGCTTACGGGCGGGTGATCGCCGGCGTGCACTATCCGGTAGACGTCACGTCCGGCCAGAAGCTCGGCAACGCCTACGCTGACATCATCGTTGAACAGCCGGCGTTCAAGGATGCGCTGAATACAATCCGGGAGCAGTAGCCGACGAAGGGCTGGATACGCCTCGATCATTTCGCCGCAGCCTCTCGGATCGTGCGGCTCGAAGGCGGGTATTAGCCGCGAACCGCTTCGGCCAGGATCTCGATCTGATCTTCCAGCACGATGGTCTTTTCCCAGATCGCGCGGAGTTTCTCGTCGAAAAGAGCGCCCCCGGAGTTGGATTCCGCATCAGCGACCAGGGCGTCGGTCATCTCCTTGAGCGCTTGCCAGTCGTTGGCGATCGCGTCGAGCATCTCAGCCTTGTCGCTGTCGTCAAGCGCAGCCTGGAGGGCCCCGAGATGCTTGTCGAAATCGGCCGCATCATCCTGGTATCGGGCAAGGGCTTTCGGTTTCTCGTCCGGATTGTTGATTGCGACATAATACAGCGTGTCGGTGATCAGTTCCCACGCATTGACCTCAAGCTTGAGCGCGTCGAATACGTGGCCTTCTTCGGCTTTGGCCGGAACAGCCATCAGTGTCATCGCGATGAATGCAATCGTCGCCGGGCGCATTGTCGATAACCTCCATCCTCTTTTCGGTTGCGACTGTGGTGGAATGGGAAAGAGGCACTGGTTGGGCAAATGATGCAAAGCAATGCAATGGCCCGACTGGCGAAACGGCGATCTGCTAGCGTGTTCGGTTGACCAGATAGGCACCGACCAGGATGAGTGCAGTGGCGGCGACCAGCGTGATTCCGGCGGGTTCCCCGTAAATGACCACGGCCAGCGCCGCCCCGGCCACGGCTCCGACAGAGCCGATCTGACTGAGATAGACCGGCCCGGCCAGCGATTGCAGCACAAAGATCAGGCTGAAAGTAGCCGTGAAGACACCGACGAGCGCCAAGACCAGCCAGATGACCGTGGTGTTGAGAGGCGGGACCAGCGGTACGCCAGCGAGCAGGAGGTAGGGAGCAAGCAGGAGGGCTCCCGCGATCAGCATGCCGGGGGCCAGCGACAGGGGTGTTGCGCCGCTCGGCCAGCTTCGGCTTCGATAGATGTTGCCAAGGGAGATAACGACCGGGGCAGCCAACGCGGCGCCCAGCCACAGCAGGCTATCACCCTCGACGGTGGCTTTCTCCACGACAATCAGTAAGACGCCGGCCAGGCCGGACAGAAGCCCGATTGCGCGCAACATCTGATACCGCTCCATCCCGAGCGCCAGGGCCATGCTGAAGGACAACAACGGTGGAAAGGCGAAGCAGAGCGCTACAAAACTTGCTCCAACATGCGCGATCGCCGCGAAGCTCAACGCATTTGGCAATGCGCCGGAAAGCAGACCGGAGACGAGATTGTATTGCAGCGTGCGGCGGTCGCCCCTTGGACGATGCCCTGTCGCGAAAGCGATCACGGTGAGAATCAGGCCGGAGCCGGTCAACGCCCAAAAAAGATAGGCGACTGGATGCCATCCGGCGCCGATCGCCGCCTTGACCAGGACGGTGAAGACACCGAGCAGTGAACCAATCACAAACAGAAGGGAGAGCGGGATGAGTCGCGCCGCCCCGGATTCGGTTGTCGCATTTGGGGGCAGCGCGGACATGGAAGCCTCTCCTGACGACGCCCGAATGTTTGATGATTGGCGATTGACTTGGAATCGATCTATATCTTAAGATCAAGTATCTTGATGTCAAGATACAGAGGTCGCGATGATCGATCGGGCGAGTCTGGCAAGCAGCCAATGGAAGGCGCAGCGACCTGATGTCGATCCATTCCCGATGGCCCTGCTCGGCCGCCTAAACGAAGCGTCTCATTTGATCATGCGCGACTGGCTCGAACCATTGTTCGCGTCGTTCGGGCTAAAGGCCGGCGAGTTTGATGTGTTGGCGACCCTGCGCCGATCCGGCCCTCCCTTCGCTCTGACGCCGACCATACTCTATGAGGCAACAATGATGTCGTCCGGAGGCATGACCAATCGCGTCGACCGGCTTGAAAAAGCCGGGCTTGTCGAGCGGCGCAAACACCCGACCGATCGGCGCGGCACGCTGGTTGCCCTCTCGGCCAAGGGCTTGGGACTGGTCGATGACGCGCTGCCGGCGCATGTCGACAACGAAGGGTCGGCTCTGGCAGCGCTGACCGACGCGGAGCAGCAGGACTTGAACCGGTTGCTCGCCAAGCTCATTAGCGGTCTGGCGCGTCGTTGATCCTGCCGGGCTGGTGACTGCCGTGAGCGTGCCGCTGGATCTCGTCACCACCCCGCGGCAAATGCGTTAAGCGGTAGATATGGGTCGATTCGCGATGGGCGTACCGCCGACAAATCACTGGTCCAGCACCGGCCTTCCCTAATTGTCATTGGTTTTCTTCCTTGCCCAGTACGACAAGGCGGGCTGTGCCTTACCGAACTGCGCCTGCCCGGCATAAAGGCCATGTGGGCGCAATTCGCCGAGCGCGCCGACAAGGAAGGATGGCCGGCGGCAAGATTCCTGGCGACCCTCGCCGAGCATGAACTGGCAGAACGCGACCGCAGACGCATCGAGCGCCACATGGCAGAGGCCCGCCTGTTGCCGGGCAAGACCCTCGGCACATTCGGGTTTGAGGCCGTGCCCATGGTCTCCAAGGCCCAGGTCATGGCGATGACCGCCGGCGACGGCTGGCTCGACAACGGCGCAAACCTGCTCCTGTTCGGACCGCCCGGCGGTGGAAAAAGCCATCTGGCTTCCGCAATCGGCCTCGCTCTCGTCGAGAACGGATGGC
>JAAEOR010000268.1 GCA_024222895.1 Hyphomicrobiales bacterium
CAGCATTCTCGGGCGTTGCCCGCAATGCGTTGTTAAGCGCGTTTTTCGCCGCGGCGTCGGTTTACGCAGGTTTCATGGCGACGCATGACGACTTCATCTACGTGATCTACTTCAATGCAACGGCGATGGCTTTCGTGTTGGCGATCCAATTGTACACCGCGTTTCAGCGGCGCGATCCAGCCTCGCCGTGGATAATCGCCGGGATTGCCGTCGCGGGGCTCGGCGCAGTGGTACAGGCAAGTGGCTATTCGCTGCACCCGCACTTCAACAACAACGACCTCTTTCACGTCATCCAGATGGCGGGGGTATATCTTTTTTTCCGTGGCGCCCGGCTTCTTCGCCCAAGTGCTCGGGGATGATGGCGTCCAGAGATAACGTACAGGATCTTTCGCAATTTGAGATTGAGGTTGGTGGCCTCTTTCGCATGGTTGCGGATCGTCTCATCGGAGCAGGTTGCGAAACCGTTTCAATGGGTTTCGTCGATCGAGTCGCCGCCGCCGCCGGCCTTGACCGTGAAGCGGGCGTCCTGGCTGGCATGGAGCATGTCGTTGCCACCCTTAAGGTCACCGTCCCACTCGCCGTAGGCGATAGTGATACTGTCGGAACCGCCTGATGTTCTCGGAATGTTCTTTGTTATTGATCCGCCTCCTGTTGGGTGCACCACGAACTATCGCATCCGGGCGCTTGCGTTGTTGATCGCCATCAATGATAACCGTCCATGATCGCGGCAATCTGCATTCGAAGCAACAGGATTGTGGAGGAACAAAATGCCTGATGGGAGATTATTGGGCCCGGGATCGATCCGGATCGCCTTGGCCGCAATCGCGTTGACATTCTTCGTGGGCCCAAAAGCGTCAAACGCGCAAGAGGCACGGCTTGGTACTGAAGAGTACGACAATAGTTGCGCCATTTGCCACGGCCCCGACGGGAAAGGGGATGGTCCGTTTGGGATGTTCCTGAATATCAAACCCGCGGATCTCACTGTTCTCGCCAAGAACAATAACGGGGAATACCCCTTCCTGAGGGTATTTGAGAGCATCGATGGACGGACCCAGACGCCCGGTCATGGCGATTCGGTTATGCCGATCTGGGGCGACCGCTACGAGATCCAAACGGACGTCCAGCCGGGGACATATGGCTCAGAGTTGATGGTGCGCAGCCGTATCCTGGAACTGGTTTACTTCATTCAGACGATCCAGGCGAAGTAGCGGTATTGCGGCAAAGGGCAAGCCGGTCCTTTGGTGTCGCTTGCATTGCGATGTCCGAGCCTGTGCTTCCGATCCCTCCTCGCACGCTTGTTTCCGGCAAGTTTCGAGTAGGTCGGTCGACTATTAACATCGAGCTGTCGATATCCGAGGACTGTGCCAACTCAGCGCAAAAGCTTCCAGGATCCTTCGCTTGCGTCGCCGCGCCGCCGATAATAATTCAAGCCGTCGAAGCGCTCCAGGCTCACAACTCGGCGCCTACTTCTCGAGAGAGACGATGTACGTCAGGATATCCTCTATCTGCTTCCTATCGAGCAGATAGAAGGCCACATCGGGCATACCGGAATGCGACGGTGGAGCAACGATGCGATAATAGATCTGTTCGCGGGACCGGTAGGCGGCGATCGACGCGAAGCTAGGGGGATGTTCCTTGAAGGCGCCGTCGGGACCGATGTCATGGCAGCGGGCGCAGTTTTCGGCGGCAAGCTTCTCGCCGGCAGCAGCTTCGGCGGCGTAGGCGGGGATCCCTGCCAGTTGAATAAGGGCCAATCCCGCAGACAACAGAATAGCGTTTTTCATCGTTTCTTCTCCCCTCTCTAGTGGCCGCTTCAGCAGACAGAAAGCGCCGCCTCACCACTGCCAGAGCCGACGGCACTCGCCGCGACCTCGCGGGCTCAATGAGCCCGTGCCCGCGCGGTGGGAAGGAGCTTAGCACGCTAGTTTGGGCACCGGTTGCAGGGTCCCAGATACGCGCTGTTCAGTCCTCTTGGGGAACCAAGACTACGGGAGGTATGTGGCTATTGTCCACCTGTCGGCATCTGTATGTTGACGTGAATCAATCGCCTGACTCGGAAACAATGTTGAGATGATCAACGAACAGTTTTGAGCAGCGCGGACGGACCAGTCATGCAGTTCGGCGATATCGTTGTCAGTATCGACGATTCCCCAACAGGTCGCAAACGCACGGAGATCGCGCTCGCACTGGCCGCACGATCAGGCGCTCGCGTTATCGGCTACCATCTTCAAGCACGTTTGCCGACGGCGAATGAGGCGGAGCTCGAATTCGAGCGAAAGATCAAGACCAACAACCTCGAAGGCGCATGGGTTGTCGGCCGCGGGTCCCACCGAATCGAAGACATCGCGAATTATTCGAGATGCGCCGATTTGGTTGTCGTCGGCCTTGGCATTCCGGATGATCCGTCGTCCGACCCGCAATACCTCGACGTTGAGCAACTGGTCATCGAATGTGGCCGACCGGTTCTCGGCATCCCGATAGCCAATGTTCCGGAAGAAATCGGGAAGAACATAATGGTGGCTTGGGATGGGAGTCGCGAGTCCGCTCGGGCTTTGCACGACGCCATTCCGTTCCTGCG
>JAAEOR010000269.1 GCA_024222895.1 Hyphomicrobiales bacterium
ATGACCGGGTGATGACCGGGCCGCCAACGCCAGATCACGGGGCGTTGCCACCGCTACGAAGTCGTTGACTTCAATAGGGCAATTTGGAGCGGGCGATTGGATTCGAACCCACGACCCCAACCTTGGCAAGGTTGTGCTCTACCCCTGAGCTACACCCGCAGAGCCGTTGCCGGCCGATCCGGGCTTATATCGCTCCTCAGCCCACTGTTGCAACATCCATCTCACCGCTTGTGCCCGAACCACCGAGACAGTAAGCGTCTGCGGTCATGTCTCACGGAGAGAACGGACCATGCCGGCGACCGTTGCGGATCTTCAGGCCTATCTGCGCGATCTTGGGATCGAGACGACCACGGTTACCCATCCGCCGCTGCACACGGTCGAAGAAAGCCGGGCCCTGCGCGGCATGATCCCCGGCACCCATACCAAGAACCTGTTCCTCAAGGACAAGAAGGGCGCCTTGTTTCTGGTCGTGGCGCGCGAGGATGCCGAGATCGATCTGAAGCGCCTGCACCAGCGGATCGGGGCCAGCGGGCGCCTGTCGTTCGGCCGGCCGGATCAGATGCTCGAGACCCTCGGCGTGGCGCCCGGATCGGTGACGGCATTCGGTCTGATGAACGATCAGCCGCCGCGCTTGCGAGTGGTTCTAGACGCGGCGCTGATGGCCAATCCGACGATCAACTGCCATCCGCTGGTCAACACCGCCACAACGACCATCCACTCGAATGACCTAATCGCCTTCATTCGCGCCACCGGGCACGAACCGGTCACCGTCGCCGTTGACGATGCCTCGCCCGCAACGCCCGACGCTGCCCGGACCCCATAGATGCGGCCATTTCACGGGAGGACCGGATGAGCTGCAGACCATGCAGCCGATGGATGTTGTCGGGGCTTGCCGTTGTCTTGTCGGCAGGATTGGCGCTCGCCAAGGAACCGGTCGACACCAGCGCGGCGCTCCCGGCCCCGGAGATCGCCCGGTCGGCCTGGCCGCAACCGCCGTCGGAGCTCTTTCCCGGACTGTTCGAAGCGGTGGCCCTCGCCGATATCATGCCCGCCAAGGATTGGGTCGATGCGATGCCGCGCCAACCGGTCGCCGTCATCGTCGCCGCATACCGCAAGGAGGCACCGAAGAGCGACCGCGAACTTACCGGTTTCGTCCGCGCCCATTTCACCCTGCCCGGTGACGAGGCAGTCGACGAGGCGATACCGTCGGGCCTGTCGATGCGCGAACACATCTCCTCGCTCTGGCCCATCCTGAGGCGCCAGACGAGTGAACAGGGCCAGGGAAGCTCACTCATCCCCCTGCCCAATCCCTACGTGGTCCCGGGCGGGCGATTCCGCGAGGTCTATTACTGGGACAGCTACTTCACCATGCTCGGCCTCGATGGTGCCAATCGCCGCATCCGGAAGGAGATGGTCGACAACTTCGCCTACCTGGTCAGGTCGTTCGGCTTCATCCCCAACGCCAACCGGACGTATTATCTCAGCCGGTCGCAGCCGCCGTTCTTCTTCATGATGGTCGGATTGCTGTCGCCTGGCCATCCGGCCCGCGCCTATCGCGATTATCTCGATGAGCTCAGGACTGAACACGCGTTCTGGATGGAGGGCGCCGGCCCGCTCCCACCCGGAAAGGCGCACCGGCGGGTCGTTCGCCTGGCAGACGGCGCGCTCCTCAATCGTTACTGGGACGATCGCGATGTGCCTCGTGACGAATCCTATCGGATCGACATGGGCACGGCGACCGAAGCCGAACCGCGATCGCGCCCCGCGGTTTATCGCCACATCCGGGCGGCTGCGGAAAGCGGCTGGGACTTCTCGTCCCGGTGGTTCGGCAACGACCGCACGCTCGCGAGCATCGAGACGGTCGACATCATTCCAACCGACCTGAATTCGCTGCTCTATGGGCTGGAGCGAGCGATCGCCGAAGGTTGTCGGACCGCTGCCGACGCGGAGTGCGCGGACGACTATTCGGCCGCCGCTTCGAGCCGAAAAACGGCCATGAACGTCCATCTGTGGAATGAAGAACTGGGCGCCTTCACCGGCTTCGACTTTGCCGACAATACGCACGCGACGACGATTTCCGCCGCTATGCTCTATCCGCTGTTCTTTCGGGTCGCCACCGACGCACAGGCCAACATGACGGCCGATCTGGTGGAAGGGAAGCTGCTCGCACCCGGGGGGCTGATGACCACGGTGAACGCCACCGGGCAACAGTGGGACAAGCCCAAT
>JAAEOR010000270.1 GCA_024222895.1 Hyphomicrobiales bacterium
CGTGTGCAACACCGCCGAGGTCGTCGAACTCACCCGCCTGGCCAAGACCATCCGCCGCTGGGAGACCCCGCTGCTGCGCTGGCACACCACCGGGCTCACCACCGGACCCGTCGAGGGAACGAACCCGATCATCAAGAACAACAAGCGACTCGGGTTCGGGTTCGGGAACTTCGAGAACTATCGACTCCGCCTGCTGTTGCGCTGCGGCACCACATGGAAGACTCCCGCTGCACCATCAATACGAGGCCGTCAACCCAGCTTGGCCGCGTAGAGCCACCATGACCGTCTACCAACACGTCATGCCCGGCATGCAGGCCGAAGCCGCGGCGACGTTCGGAACCGCCGTGTTCGGAGACACCTAGCTTGGGTCATCTGAACGAGAGACAGTTGCGGTTGCGACGTTGCGAGCTAACTTGTGACGGGCGGCGGTTGGAGTGACACCAAGTCGCAGTCGTGCTGCCAGCCGGGAATTCGGTGGTCGAACGTCCAGTCTCCCGACCCGATGCGCTTTCGCGCAGACACGCGCCCGACGGACCCTGACTTTCGAAGCATGATATTCGCCGGTGTCAGCCTCGCTTCAACCTCGGAGATCCCTGCTTGATGCACCGATGCACCCAGCCCACAGAGTCGACGAATGTCATCAGCCGTGGGGATCGGCGATCCCCCAGCGAAGGGAGCAACGACAAGATGCGCGGCTCCCGGCACCACGAGGTCGTCCCACATTTGATCTTCATGGCCAGTATGGCTGCCGTGGTGGGCCACCTTCACGTATCGCGAGCGTTGTAACGCTCCAGCGTCAGGAGCTCCAACGACGGCCTGCCAGCCGAAGGTTGCATCGTTCAGAACGTCTCCGCATAGCAAAAAGCTGTCAGACCCCACCTCGCCATGGAGCGCGATCGAGCAGAGGTTACGTTTCTTCAAGTAGTCCTTCGCTGCGTCCTCGTCCAGCACCCCGCCCGGCTCCTCCAGCAGACGTCTCAGATTGTCCATGCTCTCGTTAACAGCCGCATCAACAGGCGCGATCGCCATTAGTCGGCGGCCGTGAGGCATTAGAAAGGGCTGTTGCGTCGGCCCCAACACCCGATGACCGCTCCCATCCTCGAACCGCCGCTTAGCCGTTTCGATGGTGCCGACTATGGACCGAGCAAAGCCGTCGCCCCGGTCGAGGTCACCAAGCCGCCTGAACAAGTCACTTTCCGTTGCCGCTGTGGTGCAAAGTCGTGCGTTGCGGCACATATCAAACAACCGGTCTGCGCCGCGATAGTGGTCCGCATCGTAGTGAGTGATCACGATTGCTCGAACTTCGGCTGGATCAACGTTCATTGTCGCCAGGTAGTCGATCGCCACGGGATTCTTGGGGGGACTAGCAGAAACGAACGTATCTACAATCACCCAGTTCTGGTCGCCCATATGGACGACCACACACTCACCAATGCCACGGCCGAGAACAGTCAATTCAAGGACGTCGTCGTCCGGCCGCAAACGCATCTAGGATCTAATGAGACAGTGCCGCAGCGGGGTCCGTGATCCGGATACGTGTTCGCAAATCGTCATCACTCGACGGCAAGAACGACGTCCACTCGAAGCGGGCGCCCAAACGCAGGAGGGGCTGCTGAGCAGCCGACACGAGCGCCAACGGCACGTCAGCCGTTCCCTGCTCCGAACCAGTGGGCGACTGTACCTCGGCAGAGAAGTGTGTCTCCTCGATACTTGTGATGACACCCACGTACTTCGAGAACACGCGACCGGGTAGAGCCGCACGCACAGAACGGGCTAGCTCCTCAGCAGAACCGCCGGTCTCAGGAACAGCTCCGCCATCAATGCTCTGAACTTCAGAGCAAATAGGCACAATCCGCAAAGACGCCTTGGTGATGATGTCATAGGTGGGAGGGTCCTCGAGCACCGTCCCGCCTAGGGGCTGGTCGGCCAAGAACGCGGATTCACCGATCCGATAGTACCTGAAGACAACATCTCTGACTTCGTCGTGACGGGTCACGGGCACGATGATGCCTAGGTCGTTCCCAGTATCGATCCCAAGAGACAAGACCGACTGCCACCACACCGACGAAGACGCGAACGTCGAGGGAGCAAGCGCACCAATTAGTTCACGTAGCGTGAATCCGCGCTTCAAGACACGCTCATGTTGCGATCTCCACTCTTGGTACTCGGCAAGGTCCGGAAGCGCCTTGATATCTCGACGCTGCGGAAGCTCGTGTTCGCGGTTGACGTATCCGAACACACCCCAGATGACATGGAGAAATATCAGGCCCACTTTGGTCAGATGTCCCGAGTCTGGCCGCTCCGGCAGGTGTCCGCTGGACAACAACTCGCGACCCTCCCAGAGGTAATCCTCGACGTCGTCCTCAAGAAGCAAGGATGAGGGGCTGGGATCAGGGTGGCGAGGCCGTTGCGTCGCATGCGTGTCGCGCTCGTCTGCAAATCGGTAACCGTCGACTACCTTCTCAAATGCATCGAGGATCTTGCTACTACTTTCGCCGAAGTACAGCTCGACCTGTCGAGACTCGATCGCGTCGCGAGTTAACCTCTCGGGCGCATTTGACGTCTCAACGATCCTCTCCCACACCTCGGAGAGAACGCACGCCGAAAGGTACAGCTGAACGAGTCGATGCCATGCAACCGGCTTCCACTTTGTCCAGCGAACGCCGAACAGCTCTTCTCCGCCCCGGATATCACGGGTGATCGCATGCAAGGACGCCCTAAGCGAGTCCGGATAGCTAGGAGCCACAAGAGCCAACGGCAATACCACCACAGAGCGGCTTCCATCAGGGAGCTGACGGGCGTAGAGCCTGAGTTTGAACGCTTCCACCATCTGCGCCGCTTCAAGTGTTGTGCGAGACAGGACTCGCGTCACGACGCTTTCGTCGGGAATCACAGAGAACGATTCAACCACTGGTTCAAGTGGAGTCTTGCCGCAGACGCCATCGTGTAGCGCTTGAAACGGGCTGGTGACATCGGCGATCTGCCAGCCCGGGGTCCTCAGGAAGTCCGACCACGCCTCTGCGCTGAACTCGATTGGCTTCGTGTAGGCGAAGTCGCTGAAGAACGGGACTTGCGCTTCGAAGAGCGTAATGACTAGTTGCTTCGAAAGCCGATTTACTTCTTCCATCCTTCGCTCGCACCGCACATCAACGGAAAGGTCGTTGAGGAGGAAATCAACACTGGAGTCCGAATCTTTACAAACGGCCGCACACCGGATCGTCCCTTCGTGACACATCACCTCCTGAAGGCTCTCGTGCAGGTCAAAGAGCGTCGTACCGACGACGATCGTGTCATCCACGATAAGCACGTGTTCTTGCGACCAATCACGGTCGCGAGTGTCAACCGCATCAAAGAAGCGGTCCATGACGACCGAGCAGCCAGTGAGTTCCGGCATCCCACTGGCGATCAGCCTCAGGTAGGTGCACGCCATCCGTCGCGCCGTCAGGACAACGATGGTCACCAAACCCTCGTCTGCCTGCGACTGGATGTCCTCGAACAGATGTCCGAATGCGCGCCGGAGCTCGTCGTCACTGACCGTCGAGAGGCCGTGATCTGCAGCATCGAGGTACTTGCTCATCATCGCTCCCCGAGTTCGAAGCCAAGCTGTGACAGCTTGTCGCGCGAGACCAACAGTTGGCAGTCAGCCCGTGCAACTCCGATCGCGAGGCTGAACGCCTGGTTCACCGGATACCACGAACCACTGATCTTGGCGACGTGCGATCCCTTGCCGCTCGGGGTGACCCCATCCACGGACGCGACCACCTGAGCGCTGGTGAGTGTGTACTGGGTTCCTCTGAAAGTGAAGGTGATCGATTCGGCCATGTGTTTGCGGAGTCGTATCCTGTCGAGGGACGGCGACCTTCCTTTTCTTCTGTTACTTCTTCTGCTTCTGTTACTTCTTCTTCTACTGATCGAGCACGATAGCCGACGATGGGTTACGGCATGCACTTCTTCGAGCTTTGACGCCCGATTCGCTACGAGGCGCCTCAAGTGGGAGTCGTTGATCGGAGTACATGCATGATCCGACGCACTGAACGGTTGGGTCGGGTCGCACGGCGGCAACCGTGTAAGGCCCCCGCTCCGTCTCGCTGCGCGCTCGACCCCATACCCATGGGGAACGTCCGCTCGCACTGGCGTTGTCAGGCGGAGGACACCGAGCCGCTCTGGTCGCAGTGGGCGCTATGCGCCATCTGGCCGCCGGTGGGCTCCTCCGAAACGTCCGTCACGTCACATCGGTCTCCGGAGGCTCGGTCGCGAACGCTCTCTTGGGGTCCGCCTGGAGAGAACTCAGGAACGAGTCGTTCCGGATCGAGGCGTTTGACGAACTCGTGACGCATCCGCTTCTGGCTCTCGTGTCAGACCGGTCGCTTGCTCGGGAGCTCGCTGTACGGTCCTGGCGGTCTCTTCTACCGACTTTGAGCCGGACAAGCCTCTTGGCTGACCGGCTCGACACTCACCTCTTCGACGGCGCAAGACTTGAGGACCTCCCGGAAGGGTGCTGGTTCGAGATCAATGCAGCCAATCTCACGACCGGTGCCCGCTTTCGGTTCACGCGAGATCTCGTCGGCGACTACATCAGCGGGAGCGCCCCCACGACCGGCTCTGGAGTTCGACTAGGAGACTGCTGAGCAATTCTGGGTGAAAGGCTCGCGTTCTGGGGCTGGATGGAAAATACTGGTGGGATGCAGGGCCAGTCGGATCCGGATCGTGAACTGTTGGACGCTCGAGCGTTGGTCGGCCATCTCGTGGC
>JAAEOR010000271.1 GCA_024222895.1 Hyphomicrobiales bacterium
GCGGAGGCGTTTGCCGGCCGCGGTTATAGCCACTTCGCTCGGGAGGACAACACCCGTGCCCTGGACGACGCTGACAGCGCCGTCGCGGTTGCGACGACTGATCCCCGTGGCTTTGTGCTTCGCGGTGATGTCTCCGTTGCCGGTGGCGATCTCGCCACGGGTCTATCGAACTATCGTCTCGCTCTGGACCTGATCGATGATGGTGATGCCTATGGTCAGACCCTGCGGAACCGGATAGCCACCGTCGAGCAAGCACTGGCGGTTGCGACCGCGGCGAGCAAGGGGCCGGACGACGACCGCGCCACCGATGAAGCGGTCCCGACGCCTGAAGACTTTACCGACCAGGCTGTCGCAGACGGGGCGGACACGCCGGCGCTGCAAGTCCCCGATGAAACAGCTCGGGTGCCAGATGCGGTGACCGACCAGGCTATCGCAGACGATGCGGCCGCCCCGGCGGCGCAGGCCGCCGCCAATCCGGCCAGGGCGCTTCGGCTGTTCGCCGCAAGCATTATCGTCGGTGTGGCCGGCCTCGAGATCGAAGGAGAGCCTTCGATCGTGGTGACCGTCGACGGTGAGATCAAGCCGGGCGACGAGGCCACCTTTGAACGAGCGCTCAAGTCGGTCGATCGGCCCCTGGTGCTCGTGAGTCTGAACAATCCGACGGGCGACTGGCGCACGGCCATGGCGATCGGGCGGCTGGTGTGGGCCGGCGAATTTCGCACTTTGGTCGTCGGCGCCCGTTGCGGCGCGCCGTGCGCACTGATGTGGCTGGCGGGGCGGCCACGTTTCGCCGCGTCCGGTACGGACATCATGCTCCAGAGGGCGACAGATACTGACGCGCTCGCTGATACCGAATTACCGCAGGCCGACAGCCTGTCCGATCCGGCGCTGAATGCCCTGGTCGGCGCCTATCTTAGTGAGCTCGGGCTCACCTCGGCGGCGATTTCCGCCATTGCCGAGCCAGCGCCGGAGAAGGCGGTGTCGCTTTCCTCTGACACAGCGCGGCGCCTCGGCATCGCGGCTGAGCCGTGGCCGGCGGGCGAAGGGAAATAGATCATACCAAGGGTGCTTAATATTGACCCGGTTGATGGCCCCAATTCGTCGGCCGACAAGGCACGTCCCGAAGGGCGATACGGGGTCATCGTTCGCGAGGCGCAACGCAGCTCGGCGGGCGAATTCGGTCAAACGAGTCAATATTAGGCATCCTTGGTATCAGGCGTGTCGAGCGGCTGGCGCCGAGGGAGCATCGCCGCGAACGGGACTCTAATGTCAAATTCGTTCCACTGGCGCAAAAGCGAACTCATCAATCACGATTGGAGCAGTGCGCTGAATCGGGGGTCTGTTCGCAGTTCAGTCCAGTCACTGTCATGATCTCGAATCCATATTCGCTTACGTTCCGGCATACCCAGATCCAATGCTTTACCCAACAACGCCAATGCCTGGTCGAATTCGCCGAGGACAGAGAACAGACAGGCGATATTGTAGATCGAGCGAGC
>JAAEOR010000272.1 GCA_024222895.1 Hyphomicrobiales bacterium
CCGCCCAACAAGGGCTTGCAACATCAGACCGAGCCACGTCAGCCATGGCAAGGCATGGTACAATCGGGCTCCACTCGGCAGGCTCAACGAGGATCGAAGGTCGGCCTGGCAGTCGAGCCGCGTGTCCGTTGGGCGGCTGGAGGGAGCGTCCAGATGGCACAGATTGCTCATCTCGTTCGAATCCGTGCAACGCCGGAGAAGGTGTACCAGCGCGTAGCTAGCACCGCGGGAATCGCGGAGTGGTTCACGCAGGCCTTCTCTCCCGACTATCGCGAGGGCGGCACACTGGAACTACGCTTTGACGATGAGCCCGTCTCGTTCACGATAGCTGAGTTGACGGAGCCCTCTCGCATCGTCTGGCACTGCACGACCAAGGAGAATTCCTGGTTCAACACAGACATCGCCTTCGAGTTCGAGGCGAGCGGCGACCGCACGGTCGTGCGCCTCGATCACGCCGGGTGGCCAGAGGTCACGGATCGCTTCCGCGATTGCAGCATGAGCTGGGCTTACTTTCTAGAGAGCCTCCGATCGCTTCTGGAGGAGGGTCGGGGTACCCCAGAGAGCTTGGCACCCGCGTGCGAGGGCGCGCCTGATGCCTAACACCTATCAGGCCCCCGGTTGTCAACAGGCAGTGACGTCCCCTGACGCCTGCCCTCTTGGAGCAGCGTTGTTTCTTGGGCGCGTCGTTCCTCCCTCGTCTCCGACTTTCGTTTCTCTCTTCGGGTTCCAGGCTCTGGAGCCTGCACCAAACACCTATTGGGGATCTTGTTCGGAGCCTTGCTTCGGCTCCGTGTCCCAGAAACTCGTCGGTTCCCTTCCTCGTCCAATCAAATGTGAGCTGGCTTCAAAACCAGTTAGCTCCGGGCTCGAGCAAGGGGCAGAGCTCGTTGGAGGAGCGCTCATCGGCGCCCCACGAATGTGTTCGGAGGGGAGGCGGGGTTCCAATCAAAGCGAATGGATGTCGGGCGTTGTCCAGGAAACCCTTGCGTGCTTCGCGGTGGTCGCCGCGATCACAGATCTCGGGATCTCTTCCAGGTCTCTTCGTTTGGCTCTGCCCTGTTCCCATTGGAACTGACTCCAGTTAGACGACGGGATGCCCCGCCCCCGCTCCTTCTACGTTGTGGCAAGGAAGCGCTTCATCTCGAAGACGCGATCCTTGCTCAGCATGAGATAGACGGCACGACCGAGCTTGGCGGCCAGAATCGAAAGCGCCTTGGCCTTGCCGTGTCTCCCTGCGACACGCCGAAGGTGTTTCTGGCCCTCCGGGTTCTTGCGCAAGAAGAGAACGGCGGCTTCGGAGAAGGCCCACTTCAGGTGGACGTTCCCGATTTTCGCCCCTCCGCTGCCCAGCTTCTTCCCCGCTGAGCTGTGCTCGCACTTGACCAGCCTCGCGTAGGAGAGGAAGTCCTGGACCCTTGGGAACCTCTGGATGTCGTGGATCTCGTAGAGGATGGTCAAGGCCAGGACCTTCCCGATGCCGGGGACGGAGCGGAGCCGGTAGTAGGCATGGGCGTCCTGCTGCTTGACCCTGCGCTCCAGGTGGAGCTCGAGATCGCGGATCACGTCGTCGTAGTGGGCGATCAGGCCGAAGTCCACCTCCATGCTCTTGCGAGCATCCGGGTCGCCGAAAGCCTCGGCGACCCCGACACGGTTGGCCTTGTAGGCAATCTTCGCCGGGGGAACGGGGAGGTTGTACTGGTGGTGCGTGTTCTGGATGTGGGCCAGGAGGTTCCCTCGCCGGCGCACGAGATGGAGGCGCCTGCGGAGCAGGTCCCGGGTGGCTCGCATCTCGGGCGGGTAGACGTAGGCCTTGGGAAGGGTTCCGCCGCGCAGCAGCGCCGCAATCTTGTAGGCATCCAGCTTGTCATTCTTCGCCTTGCCACCGTGGATGGCCTTCATGTAGAGGGCGTGGCCAAGGACGAACTCGATGCCTTCGTTTCGGCAGAGATCGGCCAGCCAGTACCAGGTGAACATGCATTCCACCGCGACGACCAGGTCCTCGCGGAAGGGGGCCACCGCCGCCAGGAAGGGCTCGGGATGGCTCTTGATGTTCTGGTGGAGAAGGATCTCTCCCTCCCGGTCGAGAATGCAGAGGTACATCGTCTTGGCGTGCAGATCGATCCCGCAGGAGTGCATATGGCTGTTCGTGTAGAATCTCATCGGGTCTCCTTCTGAGCGGATGCTCTGTGTTATGTGCATCCAACCTACTCGATGGCCGAGTGGGTTCAGGAGGGGGCCTGGATGAGGATCA
>JAAEOR010000273.1 GCA_024222895.1 Hyphomicrobiales bacterium
ACGCGAGGAATGAGCGGATATGATTCAGTCTACGAGCGGCTCATTTCCGGGTTCGAGCTCGAATCGGTAACAGGCCATTTCTCAATGGAGACGATCTTTCAGGATCGCCCGCTTGACGTGACCGAATGACGCGCTTCCTGGACACACCGGCCGCGTTCCAACGATCCGCCAACCGTGGCCGACGGAACCGGCATATGTCTTCGCCTGTCGACATCCGGCCTGCCACACCATCCCTCTTGACCTGACATCGCGCACGGGCCATCCGAAGGCCGGGCTGCGATACTTCGCTCCGACGCGGGCTATGGCTTGGGGAACTTGCGTGCACGAAACTGTGGTTGGCCGTCTTGCGGCCGGAGCGGAGGCTCATCCCGAGCGGACGCTGTTCTGCTTCTACGGCCGTGATGGACATCTGCGGGAGCGCTATACCTACCGGTCTTTTCTCGGTCGGGTGAACCATGTCGCCCATTGCCTTCGCGATGCCGGTGTCACGGCCGGGCAGCCGACGGTCCTCGCCTATCCGCCCGGGACCGAGATGGCGGTGGCGTTCTTCGCCTGCGCGACGATCGGCGCCATTCCGGTTCCCGCACCGCCG
>JAAEOR010000274.1 GCA_024222895.1 Hyphomicrobiales bacterium
AAATGCGGGCGTATCATGCCCCTAATGGCTGCTTCGATCCGATCGGTGCAACAGAGCATCGACACCTGTGGCATCGGGGCTATCCGCTGCAATTGCTGCGCTCCAGGGACTATTCCCAATCGACGCCGAAGCCGGTGCAAGTCGACGTCCAGGCAGATTTCTGGGACGGCGACCCGGACGTCGACGCAATATGCCGGATGGAGCACGGCCCCGATGTCCGATTCGACCCAACGTCGTTCCCATTCTCATCAACGTCTGTCAGCCCCTTCAATTCACAGAACACCATCTTGTCGCGGGATGCAGTTTCCCATTTTCCCATGCTGCCTGGCATCGGTCGGATGGACGATATCTGGGCTGCGTATCACCTCCAGTGGCTTGGCTTTTCCGTTGCCTATGGACCGGCAACGGTTCGACAGAACCGCAACCCCCATGACCTGACCCAAAACTTCAACGACGAGGTCTTCGGCTACCAGCACACGGCCTCCCTGATCGCCGCCATCAACAGCGGCACATATCGCACAGAGGACTTCTGGCCCGACCGCGCCCAACGCACACACGAAGCATATTTGCGGCGGGTCGGCGCATGATCTCAGTCGTGATCGTCGGCCGCAACGACAACTATGGTGGAGATTTCGAGGATCGGCTGTTTGCCACCACACACCACAATCTCGCTGAACTGAAAAAACAAGGAGTGGATGTCGAACTGATCTTTGTCGAATGGAACCCACTTTCGGACCGGCGCCTGCTGTCGGAGAGCATTACGGCGGACTTCGAGGAAGCTCGTTGCTTCGTGGTTGACGGTACCGTGCACCGGTTATTCAATGAAAACAAATATTTACCGTTACTGGAGTATCACGCCGAGAACATCGGGGCATTGCGCGCAGATGGAAGCTGGCTTCTGCTCACGAACCCGGACAACTTCTTCGGCAAGGCGATCATCGATTTTCTCGCCGATGGAGCGTTCGATCCGGGGGTACTGTACCGAGCCGGTTGGATTGATGTGGAGTCGGACGCGGACGTCGATCGTCCCGACCTGATCGATCAATACACTTCAGACACTCCACCATACGGGCACGCTGCTGGCGATTTCATCCTTTGTTCCAAAGCCTTGTTTGATCGCGTCGGCGGATTCCGCGAGGACCTCGCGTTCACGACCTTCCATAAGGATGCAATCTTCTGCCACGACGCTTTCGAACTCACGGGGCAAGCCTCCAAAATCGGGACGACATATCACCTCCGACATGAGCGCGACGAGATACACCGGCGGCGGCTCAAATACGATTGGCGAAAGACCGACCGGACCCGTCAATCGAGCTATGGACTTGCCAGCGGCATCGCGACGAAGCTCGGTGATCGGATCACACTGCTCGAGCTGCCCCCCGAACTCCTTCTCGCCGCTCACAGCAGGCGGCCCGGATCGGCAAGGGTGCCGATCGCCTATCGTATGCCCACCCGCTCGGAAGAATTTCTCAAATTGGTCGCCCGCAAGGCGAAGCGACAAGCGAACCGTTTGAAGGGCGCCGGAAAACGACTATCGGGTCGCGCCCGACGCAATGCCAGGCAAGTTTCTGGCGACCTCCGCCGCGCCGCGAAGCAAGAGGCCCGGCGGTTCAGAAGGAACCTGAAGAAGCGGATGCGCGCCCTGAAGCGTCAGTCGCGCAAAGCCAAACGTCGAAACGCCAACAATGAGTGAGCCGGCAAGTGTACAGATTAATCTGGCATTAACCAGGTTGGGGCGACATGGACGTAACAGTTCATTGACCACGGTGAACGCGTCGTGTCGCTCGCTCTTGCTACCAGCTCTGGAATCCGGCTTGCCGGCCGCTCGTTTCTCGCCTTCGTACTCGAGCCGCATCCGCCCGTGGCAACCTGGCTGGCGGATCTCGATGCCATGGCGCGCCGGTCTCTGGCCTTCTTTGCCAACCGACCGGTCGTGCTCGATCTCGCGCGGCTGGCACCCGACAGAACCGAGACCGACGCTATCGTGGCGGCACTCAGGGGGCGTCACATTCGTGTCATCGCCGTCGAAGGTGTCGACCCGGCATGGCTGGGTCCCGCCATCGCGCCGATCGGTAGCGGCAAGCACTCCGCCAAGGTCGTGGAGTTCCCGGGTAACAGCCACCCTCCTCAGCAGGATCGCCGGAGCACGGCGTCAAAGGCGCCCCTGATTGTCGATCAACCGGTCCGATCCGGCCAGTCGATCGTCCATCCCGAGGGCGACGTGACCGTTCTCGGTTCGATTTCATCGGGCGCGGAGGTCATCGCGGGCGGCTCGATCCACGCCTATGGGACACTGAGGGGGCGCGCGTTGGCGGGTGCCGCCGGCAATCCGAACGCGGTGATCTTCGCCCACAAGTTCCAGGCTGAACTCGTAGCGATCGGTGGCAACTATCTCACTGCAGAACAAAGCTCGCCGTCAGTGGTCGATCGATCGGTTCTGTTTCAGCTAAAGGGCGACGTGATCGTGACCGAGTGTCTCGATTAGTAGATGACTTGGACAAGGACTGGTCGCGCAACTCCGCGGGAAGATCCTGGCGGTCACTCGCCGCCACGTCCCGGTCGATCCAGGCAAGGTCAGCGTCCGTGCCGAAAACGTGGGCGCGGGTTCAACGCCGAGCGTCGACATCGAGTTATCATCGATCGAATCACCCAACGCCTCGGCCGCGTGATCCGGATCGCGTCGGCACGAACCGTGCCGACGCCCTATCGCTTTAGTCGCGGGTCTTCGCGATTCGGCATCTCGACCGGATACGGCTTGCCGCACAGCCAGACCCAGTAACGGATCTTGGGACTCCAAAAGATGCAGTTTGGATAATCCCAGGGATTTTCCCGGCCGTCCCATGCCCTTTGGTTGGTCCGGTTGATGTTTCGTGCGTCGATCACCGGCGCCGAAACGACCAATATGGTCGCCGCCAATACTACGACCAAGCCGACTATTCTTGTCACAAGGCACCTCCGTGAACTTCCGGTCCACACATCATAGCCGGTCTTCCGGCTAAAGGAGAAGGCCCTGGCGAAATTCGCTCGGGGACCTGGCACCCGGCCCCCAGGAGCCCTCGGCGAGCGGGTCGCCGTTGCCCGGTTGCAACCGACCGACGTCACATGCGAAGTCGGGCCGATGCTGATAGCATTGGCAACTCCCGACGACTTGAGGCAGAGCGATGAGCTGCCTGGCCGAAACGACCTCGCCCCTGACAACCGGCGGCGGATCCGGCGCCCGAGTGATCGTTAAAGGAATCGTTTCACTCGAAGACGGCAAACGGACGACCTACGAGGATATCAGCGCGCTCCAGCCGTTTGTCCGAAGCGGTGGGCTCGACGATCTGGTTTGTGGCGAGGTGAGCATCAAGGTTGGCAAGAAGAGCAAGGTCGACGACATCGCCGGGTTGCTCATCTGGGGCAACGGGGACCCCAGGATCGAAACGGAGGGCGGTAGCGATACGGTTACCGGCCTGGTTTCGGTTCGTGCCGGAAAGAAGAGCAAGGTCACTGATATCAGCGGCATCTACGAGGTTAGCGACGCACCACTTGAAACCCGCGATCCGGGCATCAAGACCGGCAACGATGCAGACACTGTCACCGGCATGGTCACCATCAAGGGCAAGAACCTGAAGGCAGCCTATGGCGATGGCATCAGGAACGCCGTGATCGACACCGGCGCCGGCGACGATACGGTCAAGGCGGTCGGCGCCAAGAAGGCAATTGCCAAATCGTCGGCCGATCCATCCAGGCAAACGTCGGAGGGGCTAGATTCTGCCAAACTGATTCTCGGCAGCGGCGAAGATTATGTCTTGGCGCGGCGCTTCAGCCGGAATCAAGAATGCGTTCATCTTTGCCGGCGAAAACGATGACACGCTCGATCTGCATAGCGGAACCGGATTTGTGGACGGCGGCGGAGGCGAAGCCGACCGCCTGATCCTGACCGGTGACAAAGACGATTACACTTTTGGCAAAGATCCAACCGACGGGTATTTTCGCATCACCGATGCCGGGACTACATTGATCGACACGACGGACATCGAGCTCTTCACATTCGACAACGGGACCTTCACCGCCGGCGAACTGTTCACGGTTTGAGAGCCCGACCGCGTAGTCTGACCGACCAGGCGCCCTCGCACGAGCCACCTGTCACACGAAAGCGTGAATCGCGAAACCAAGCGTTGCACAGATGCCGAGCGTGCCCGCGACGCCGAGGCGCAGCACAAACAGCGTGAAAATGGCTACGGCCATCAGTGCGACTGCCCATGCGTCGATCGTCGACCAGACGGGCCACGCCAGCCGAGCAGGACCGAGGTCCAGCGTCACGACCTCATCAAAGAAAACATGGACCGCAAACCATAATGCGAGATTGAGAATGACGCCGACGACTGCTGCTGTAACGGCAGACAAAGACCCGGCAAGTCTGGCATTGCCCCGAAGTCGCTCGACGAACGGCGCCCCGAGGAAGATCCACAGGAAGCAGGGAATGAACGTCACCCAGGTGGTGAGCAACCCGCCGAGCAGCCCGGCGAAAACTGGATCAACACCCCCGGTTCGAAAAGCTGCAAGAAAGCCAACATAGGACAACACCATGATCAGCGAGCCGGGGTTGTTTCCGCCATTGCCAGACCGTCGAGCATTTCGCCGGGACCAAGCCAGCCGAAACTGGTTACGGCGGCTTCCGCAACATAGGCGAGAACAGCATATGCGCCGCCGAATGTGACAACCGCCAGCCAACTGAAGAACAAGCCGATCTGCACGAAGACGCTTTCCGGACCGACGAACAGTGCGACGGCTGCCACCGGCGCGAACCACAGCGGAACCCAGAGGCCGATCAAGACAACTGCTCGCCTGATATTGTGCGCGCCGTCGCCGGATTTGGCCTGGTCCCCAACCGCCGTCGCGGGCGTTTTACGAGCGCTCCAATAGCCGACGACTCCGGCGGCAAGAACGATCGCCGGAAAAGGCACCTGGAAGACATAGATCGCCAAAAACGCGCCACCTGCCAGTAAAACAGCCAAGCTCCCTTTGAGCGCGCGCCGGCCGATGCGGATGACCGCATCAGTAACGATCGCGAGCACGGCCGCCTTGAGGCCAACGAACAGACCGTGGAGCCAGCTTGTGTCCTGGAACAGAACATATGCTGCCGACAGGACGAGGATGACGACAAGCCCGGGCAGAATGAACAGAGTGCCGGCGACAATCCCGCCTCGGGTACCGTGCAACAGCCAGCCGATATATGTGGCCAACTGCTGAGCCTCAGGTCCCGGCAGAAGCATGCAGAAGTTCAGGGCGTGCAGGAATCGGGGTTCCGTCACCCACTTGCGTTCCTCGACCAGGACCCGATGCATGAGACCGATCTGACCAGCGGGACCGCCGAAAGACAGGAAGCCAATCGTCGCCCAGACACGGATCGCCTGCGCAAAGGACGGGATGATGACCCGTTGATCAATCGGCGATAACTCTGCCTTGTCGCCCAAACCGGCGCCTCATTTTGTACTGACCCGATGAACCCTCGGGATTGTTGCATCTTTGTGAATGGACGGCGTTTCTGACAGAAGTGTCGGTCACATGCCTGCTACCCGAGTTGATGCGAGAAGAGCCATGCGGATCGTCCAACTCTCAAAGACCGCTCTCGTGGCAACGGTTGCGGCCTTCTTTTCATTGGTTTCTTTCGGCAACATCACCGACTACGACGCCAACTGGCAGTTTGTGCACCACGTCTTGGCGATGGATACGACATTTCCGGATTCGGAACTCCGCTGGCGGGCCGTCACCAGTCCAGGCGTTCAGACTGCTGCCTACTGGCTTATCATTGGCTGGCAAGGTGTGACGGCGGTTGTATTGTGGTTCGGCGTTGCCCGGCTTCTTGCTGCCCGCAACGCCGAAGCGTTTAGAATAGCCAAGCCGCCGGCAGTGGTTGGGCTGACGCTAGGTTCGCTGCTCTACGGGTTTGGATTTGTCGTTGTCGGCGGCGAGTGGTTTGCCATGTGGCAGTCGGAGCAGTGGAACGGACAGAGCAAAGCACTTCTTTTCCTGTCGATGATTTTGGCGGTGCTAATCGTGCTGTTGATGCCCGACACAAACGACTAGATTTGGTCCTCCCGCTCCGGCTCAAGTCCAAGTCTTGCGAGCACCGGTATCAACGCCGGATGCCACCCCGCGCCGGAAAGCAGCAAGGCCGCCCCGCCGCCCGTGCCTTGATTGCCGGCGACGGCCAGTACCCGCTGTGCGATCGCCGGCGCGGGATCGATCCAGGTCACCGGCCACGGTGCCAGGCGCTCAAGGTCCTCGGCCAGAAAGGGGTAATGTGTGCAGGCGAGTACGACCACATCGGTCTTCCCGCCGGCTTGCTCGACAAAGGCCGGGTGCATCTCGGCACGGACGGCATCGTCGTCCAGCGGCTCGGCCCGCATGCGCGTCTCGGCCAGGAACGCCAAGTTCGGGCAGCCGACCAGGCGCACCTGGCAGTGGCTTGCAAAGCTGCCGATCAATTCGCGGGTATAGTCCCGTCGCATCGTGCCCGGCGTTGCCAGGACGCTGATCAGTCCGGAGCGGGTGAGAGCCGCGGCAGGCTTGACAGCCGGCACGGTTCCGACAAAGGGAATCGAGAAACGCTCCCGCAGTTCGGGCAGCACCAATGTCGAAGCCGTATTGCAGGCAATGACGACTGCGTCCGGTTCGTACCGTGAGATGAGCACGGCCAACAGGCCTACCACCCGTTCGGTCAGGACCGATTCTTCCAGATTGCCATAGGGAAATCCGGCGTCATCGGCGACGTAGATCATCTCGGCATCCGGGCTTGCGCGTCGCACTTCCCGGGCGACCGACAAGCCGCCGATCCCGGAATCGAACAACAAGAGGCGGGTCATCGATTCAGGAATCCGAACGTGTTCGGACGTGGCGGCGTTCCAGCGAGGCAATCACGCCGCGGAGTGTGCGAACCTCCTGCTCCGACAGCTCCGCCCGCTGGAGGATCGAGCGCAGGCCCTCCACCATGTGGGTGCGCTTTTCCGGTGGCCGGAAAAACCCGGACGCATCCAGCGACGACTCCAGGTGATCGAACAGGCGAAAGAGATCCGCCTTTGGTGCCAGCTCCCGGTCCAGTGTGAATGGAAGGCCGGCGTCACCGGCAGTCAATCCGGAGCGCCGCCACTCATAGCCGATCAGCAAGACCGATTGGGCAATGTTGATCGACGAGAATGTCGGGTCGACCGGAAACGTCACGATCTCGTCGGCATGAGACAGATCGTCGTTATTGAGCCCCGCCCGCTCCGGGCCGAAGATGACGCCCGTCGCCGAATTCGCCCGAGCGAGCGCCCGCAGCCTTGCACCGGCTTCATGGGGACCAGCGACGGGTTTGGCGACCTCGCGCGCGCGGGCCGTCGTTGCATAGACGAAAGCCAGATCGGCGACTGCGTCGGCCAACGTCTCGAAGATCCGGGCGGTATCGATCACATGGTTGGCACCACTGGCTGCGGCACGCGCCTTTTCGTTCGGCCAACCGTCCCGGGGGCGTACGAGCCGCAGTCGGGTGAGCCCGAAATTGGCCATCGCTCGCGCAGCGGTGCCGATGTTTTCGCCGAGTTGGGGCGCAACCAGAATGACGGCAGGCGCCAAATTGTCTTTCTCTTCAGGGCTGCTCATGATCGGATTGCTACCGGACGGGTTCGGCCTCTCCTACTGACCAGCCGGTGCCGACACCGGCTCCGCAAGGCCGTTTACAACGCGTTGACTACAATCAACGCGCCGATTTGCGAAGCGCCTCAATCAGCATTTACACAAGGGTCGCAGTTGTCTGAGGCGGAGCCCTCCCGGCCGCCTATGGACGAATCAGGCTTTCAGGTATCCTGAAAGCCTCGCAAGCCGAGCAAGGAGAAGAGCTATGAGCGACGCATCCGACACGCTCAACGCGGTCGAGCATTTCCAAAAAAACTGGGGCTGGTTCCTGGTCCTGGGGATTGTCTTCCTGATCGGCGGCGTTTTCGCCATTGCCATGCCCTTCATTGCGAGCCTCGCCGTGACGATCATCGTCGGCATCTCCCTGGCCTTTGTCGGCGTCGTGCAGATCGTTCAGGCGTGGAGCGTCCGCAGTTGGGGCGGTTTCATCTGGCAATTGGTCATGGGTCTGATCGCCCTTGTCGGCGGTGTGGTAATCTGGCTGTTCCCGCTCCAGGGAACGCTCGCATTGACCATCGTCGCGGCGGCGATTTTCCTCGCCAAGGGTGTCACCCAGCTGATCCTTGGATTCCAGATTCGGCCGCACTCCGGTTGGGGATGGATGGTTTTTTCAGGCATCCTGTCTGCGGTCGTCGGCATCCTCATCTGGATCTACTTCCCGGCGTCAACGGTCTTCACGCTGGGCACGCTGGCGGGAATCTCGCTTATCTTTACGGGCTGGACCTACATCATGATCTCCATGGCTGCCAAACGCACAGACGGCCCGTCCGGCGACAGCGCTTCGACAGCCGGCAGCGCCAGCTGAGTCGGCCCGGCAGGCCCGAGTAAGGCAGGTACGGGATCTCGAGCGAAACCAGAAGCGATCGCCGGGCCCGGCGTGGTCCGGTGATCGTCAATCGCCCGGAGAGTGATCATGGACATCACTTCAATTGGATTTTACGGGGTGATCTGCGGGGCGCTTGCCGGCGCAGCGCCCTTCCTGGGTGCGGTCTGGGTGAGGATCCTCATCGGTGCGGTCGTCGGCGCGGCAGCAGCGTCGGTCCTGCCGGCCATCCGGGGCATGATCGGCGCCTACTAGTTCTGGCCAGAGCGCCTCCCGGCAGCTCGAATCATTGCAACATTGTTGGTCCCGGTGGGACCGGCTGACGGCCGGAAGATCCTTGCAAAGCCCGAAAGCGGATTGGCCAAACGATCCCTATTGAGAACCCGGAACGATAGGGACACGCTTATCTCTCGACCCTGGGCAGCGTTGGCTTTTCTCGCTGGCGCACGGGTGGTATAGGGCGCGCTATCTCTGCGCGGTCTATCAGGCCCGCCCATCCCATCGATTCCAGCGAGGCCGTCACCCATGCCGAAAATCAAGGTCGCCAACCCCGTCGTCGAAATGGACGGCGATGAGATGACACGGATCATCTGGCAGCTCATCAAGGAGAAGCTGATCCACCCATATATCGATGTGGAACTGATCTATTTCGACCTCGGTGTCGAGAGCCGCGACGCGACGGACGACAAGATCACCATCGAAGCAGCCGAGGCGATCAAATCGGCCGGCGTGGGAATCAAATGCGCAACAATCACACCGGACGAGGCCAGGGTGGAGGAATTCGGTCTGAAGAAGATGTGGCGCTCGCCCAACGGCACTATCCGCAACATCATCGGTGGCGTGATCTTCCGCGAGCCGATCATTTGCAAGAACGTGCCCCGCCTGGTTCCGGGCTGGACGCAGCCGATCATCGTCGGCCGTCATGCCTTCGGCGACCAGTACCGGGCCACGGACTTTCTCTTCCCCGGCAAGGGCAAGCTAACGATCCGCTTCGAAGGCGATGACGGCGAAGTCATCGAGCGCGAGGTCTTCGACGCCCCCGGTTCAGGCATCGCCATGGCCATGTACAACCTGGATGAGTCGATCCGCGACTTTGCCCGCGCATCGCTGAACTACGGCTTGAACCGGACATATCCGGTCTATCTGTCGACCAAGAACACCATCCTCAAGGCCTATGACGGACGGTTCAAGGACCTGTTCCAGGAGGTCTTCGAGTCCGAGTTCGAGGCAAAGTTCAAGGAAGCCGGCATCACCTACGAACACCGGCTGATCGACGATATGGTCGCGGCAGCGCTGAAGTGGTCAGGCGGCTATGTCTGGGCCTGCAAGAACTACGATGGCGACGTCCAGTCAGACACCGTCGCCCAGGGCTTCGGATCGCTTGGCCTGATGACGTCAGTGCTGATGACTCCCGACGGAAAGACAGTGGAAGCGGAGGCCGCTCATGGCACGGTCACGCGCCACTATCGCGAGCATCAGAAGGGCAACGAGACCTCGACCAACTCGATCGCCTCGATATTCGCCTGGACCCGTGGTCTGCAGCACCGCGCCAAGCTCGACGACAATGACGAACTCGCCCGTTTCGCAAAGACGCTCGAGCGCGTCTGCATCGAAACCGTCGAGTCGGGCGACATGACCAAGGATCTCGCCTTGCTGGTTGGTCCCGATCAGAAGTGGCTGTCAACGACCGGCTTTCTCGACAAGGTCGACGAGAATCTGCAAAAGGCGATGGCGGTCGGCTGAGGCCACTCACGGCCTATGGTGTCGAAGGCGGACCTCTGCCTCGCCAATAATCTCGACTGGTACAGGGCCGTCCTCGGCGCCTTCGGACTGCGGGGCGAGGTCGGCGATGGTCTGTGGACGTGTGGCGATCGCGTTCCCCCCTACCATTCGAACGCGATCACCCTCTCGCCCACCAAGACGCGCGCCCAATATGCAGCAATCGCCCGGCTGGCAACCCGGCTCAACAGGGGGTTTTCCGTCAAGGATTCCTTTGCCGCCCTCGACCTGTCACCGCTCGGCTTCAATCTGCTGTTTGATGCGCGGTGGATCTGGCGCGAGCCCGCCGACCGCACAGAAGATCCCGCTCCGTGGACCGGGGTGACCGATCCCACCACACTCAGGGCATGGGAAGCTGCGTGGCGAGACAACGGGTCACCAACAGACCAACCTGTTTTCGCAGCACCGCTGCTTGCCGACAGCAGTGTCGGTTTGTTCGCGGCATGGCAGTCCGACCGGATCGTGGCAGGGTGTGCCGCAAACCGGTCCGGATCCGTCGTCGGCCTTTCGAACTTCTTCACGGCATCCGATACTGCCGCGACCGACTACGCCGCGGCGATCGAAGCGGCTGCCGGTTTCGCGCCCGGCCTGCCCGTCGTCGGTTACGAATCGGGCGCGACACTCGACCTGGCCGAACGGCTTGGGTTCCAACCCGTCGGCGAATTACGGGTTTGGCTGCGTGATGACGCGTGACTTCTGACTGGTCAGCCGGCAACCATGCCACTTGGTCATTTCGCGGTTTCGCTTTCGCGTAGTTTCGCGAGTCGCGCGTCCGCAGCATCGTCGGGCAGGCCGATCTCCATGAGGAGACCGCGGGCAAGCTGCAGGCTGGCCTCAAGTGTTTCCGGCGTAACCGCGGTGACGCCAAGATCGACCAGCGCTCGCGCGTGTGTCGCGTCGCGTGCCCGGGCGTGGATAACGGCGTCGGGCCAGGCCCGCCTGATTGCCGAGACCATATGTTCCGTGGCCCCCGGCTTATCGGTGGTCACGACGAAGGCCCGGGCTGAACTGCCGCCGACCCGACCGAGAATCTCCCGCCGGCTTGCGTCGCCATAGAAGACCGGCTTGCCGGCCCGATGGGCGTTGGCGACGAGGTCGGCGTCGAGATCAAGGGCGATCCATGGAATCTGCTCCTCGGTCAGCAGCCGGGCGACGATCTCTCCCACCCGGCCGAACCCGCCAATCACGACGTGGTCGGCAAGTGCAGTCGTATCGTCGTCGGAAGCTGAATGGACGCGACTATCGATCCGGTCCGCAAGCGCTGTCGCAACACGGCGCCCGAGGGCGCCAAACACCGGTATGACCAGCATCGACAGCGCTGAAACCGAGACCAGGAATTGCAGCAGCCCCGGATCCACCAGATTGCCGCTGCGCGCCAGCGTAAAAACCACGAACGCAAACTCGCCGGCACCGGCCAGCAGGAAGCTCGCCTCGACAGCGACCGCAATGTCGACGCGGAACGAACGGGCCACTGCGAACATCACGATCCCCTTGACTGCCACCAAGACCACGACGGCTGCGAGGAAAGCCAACGGACCGATCGTAATCGCGGCAACGTCGAGGCTCATTCCCACCGTCATGAAGAACAGTCCGAGCAACAGCCCCTTGAACGGCTCGATATCGACCTCGATCTGGTGGCGGTATTCGGTCTCGCCGAGTAGCAGCCCGGCGAGAAAAGCTCCGAGCGCCGGAGACAAACCAACTTCAGCGGTGAGTACCGCCGTTCCGATCGCGAGAAATAGGGCGATGGCCACTACAAGCTCTCGGCTACCGGTGGCGGCGGTCAGTTTCATCAGCGGGCGGTGAAGGTATCGACCGGCAAGGATGATCAACGCGACGACCCCGACCGCCAGAACTGCGCTGGACCAGGTGAGTTCAGTCTCGGACGAGCCACCGAGAAGCCCGACGACAACCACGATTGGCACGACCATCAGGTCCTGAAAAATCAGCACAGCCAGCACGAGTCGGCCGATCGGCAGGGCGAAGCGGTGGGCTTCGATCAGAACCTGAGTAACAATCGCGGTTGAAGACAAAGCCAAGGCCAAACCGAGGACGATCGCGCCGGGCAGGGCGAGACCGGCCAGAAGCGACCCGCCGAAGATGACGGCAGCAGAGATCATGACCTGGAGCGAGCCAACGCCCAGCACATGCCGGCGCATCGCCCACAGCCGCTCGAAAGAGAATTCGAGGCCGATCAAGAAGAGCAGGAACAGGACGCCAAGCTCGGCAAGCGGTTGAACCCGTTCAGGGCTTGAGAAGGTTATCCACGACAACCATGGAAACGTTTCGCCGAACTGACCCAGACCACCCGGTCCCAGCAGAACGCCCGCGAGCAGAAAACCGGGAACAACGCCAAAGCGGAGTTTGCCAAACAACGGCACGACGATGCCTGCGGTGCCCAGCACGACGAGCAGTTCCCTGGCCGACTCGTGTTCAAACATTCGTACCGCCGTTGCTCGCGTCTGCAGTCGATCCCGTGGAGCATCCTCCGGGGCATGAACACACATTCACCGCCGGGCGAGGCTGGTGTGGCGCTAGCCCGCGGAAGCGCCGTCGCCAGCATAGGCGCTCGGCTGAAACCGATTCGCCAACTCCGGGTGCCGGGCTATCAGATGTATTAAGTCGATCCGGCTGATCACCAGCAGCTTGACCCGACTGAGCGCCAGGGCCGAGTCATTTGGCGCCGGTGTCTCACTGTTTGCACTGGCACCGAAGGACTCTCCCACACCGAGACGCAACCTTCCTTGCGGCGTATCAAGTTCCACGACCCCTTCGACGACCGTGTAGAGCGCTTCGGCGCCCTCATGCGGAGCCACGATCGTCACCCCGGCTTCAACCGACGTCGCCCGGATCATTGGCAGAAGATCGTGGAGGACGTTGGCGCCGAGGTTGGAAAACATCGGCATGCGAACCACCAGGCCGAACGTGACGACAAAGCTCCGCTGGCGAACGACCTCCGCAAAAGAGCTGCCAATAATGGCGATGGGCAGGGCAATCATGAGAATGCCGGTTATCATTGTCAGGCCACCGACAAGACGCCCGCCGAGCGTCTGGGGCACGGTTTCGCCATATCCCACAGTCGTGACGGTCACCAGGGCCCACCAGATTGAATCGGGGATTGTGCCGAACTGCTCGGGCTGTGCCTCTCGTTCCGCGATGTAGGCAAGCGAAGCCGTGATCAGGACAACTGATGTGAGAACCAGAAAACTCGCCAACAGCGCCTGGCGTTCGCGCCGGATCGCCTCGTAGAGCGATTGGAAACCGGTCGAGTAGCGGCCAAGCTTGAAGAGCCGCATCAACCGCACCAGCACCATGGTTCGAACGTCGGCACCACCAAGAAGAACGATGAAGAACGGTACGATGGCGATCAGATCGATTATCGCCGCCGGCGTAACGATGTAGTTGAGCCGGACTCGCCAGGCCGGAAGATCACGGGCCCGCGGATGCTCGACGCAGATCCACAACCGCACGAAATACTCCACCGTGAAGGCAAAGACCGAGATGGCTTCGATCCACCAGAAGGTCAGCCGAAACGAGACCGACATGGCAGGAACCGTCTCGAACACGGCAGCGATGACGTTGACCAGGATCAGGGTGACCAGGACCGACGCGAACAGCCGGGAGAGAAGAACCCTGGAGGAATCGCCCTCGACGACGTCGAATACCTGGCGCCGAACGGAAGTCTGCGCCATGGCTTCTCCCGCTAGCCGATAGCCTCGGTCACCGCAGCCGCAACAGCTGCGATCGCCGCGTCCGCATTGTTTCCGTCGGGTCCGCCAGCTTGCGCCATATCCGGTCGACCACCACCGCCCTTGCCGCCAAGAACCGCCGCGCCGCGGCGGACCAGATCGACCGCATTCAGCGTCTCGGTGAGATCACCGGTTACGCCAACAACAATGCCCGCCTTACCGCCGTCGCTGACGCCGACAATGGCGACGACGCCGGAACCCACAGTCTTTTTCCCGTCATCGACCAGACCTTTGAGGTCTTTCGGCGCAATGCCCGAAACGGAACGCCCCAGAAACCTGATCGCCCCGATGTCGCGGACACTGCCGTCCGCGCCGTCGACACCACTACCTCCCATGGCAAGGCGGCGCCTGGTGTCAGCGAGTTCACGTTCAAGCCGGCGGCGCTCTTCGACAAGTCCCTGAACGCGCTCGGCCGCATCCTCGGGACGGACCTTCAGCGCCATCGCCACCGCCTTGAGCCGGCGCTCCTGCTCGGCATAGTGGCTCCGGGCCGCCGCACCGGTGAGGGCTTCCACCCGGCGCACGCCGGCCGCAACAGCGCCCTCACCGACCATCGCGATCACCCCGATCTCACCTGTCCGTCCAACGTGAGTGCCGCCGCAGAGCTCGATCGAATACGAGCGACCCGGAACACCCTCCGGCACCTCGCCCATCGACACAACCCTGACTTCGTCGCCATACTTCTCGCCAAACAGGGCCATTGCCCCGGAGTCGATAGCGCTGTCGCGGTCCATCAGACTGGTTTTCACTTCCGCGTCCTGAACCACCACCGCATTGGCGAGTGCTGATACTTCCTCGAGTTCCTCGGCATCCAAGGGCTTCGGATGCGAGAAATCGAACCGAAGCCGGTCGGGCGCCACAAGAGATCCCTTCTGCGCGACATGCCCCCCCAGAACCGTGCGCAACGCCGCATGAAGAAGGTGGGTCGCCGAATGATTGGCGCGGATCGTTGACCGGCGGGCATTATCCA
>JAAEOR010000275.1 GCA_024222895.1 Hyphomicrobiales bacterium
CCGCTCAAGCCAAAGCCCGTCGAGTGCAGGAAGAACGAGCAACTGGTCGAGGGCAAGTGCGTGCCACTGCCACTCAAGCCAAAGCCCGTCGAGTGCAGAAAAAACGAGCAGCTCGTCGACGGCAAGTGCGTGCCGCTCCCGCTCAAGCCAAAGCCCGTCGAGTGCAGGAAGGGCGAGCAACTGGTCCAGGGCAAGTGCGTACCGCTGCCGCTGAAAGCCGAGCCGGTCAGCTGCAGGAAGGATGAGCAACTGGTCGAGGGCAAATGCGTCTCGTTGCCGGCCAAACAAAAGCGCTGACGAAGGGCCTAAGCCCGTTCGGTGCAGCGGGAGGGATAGACTGTTGTCAATCGTGCGGCAGGGGCTCATCCGGCGAGTCGTCCCTGACCGAACCCGTCGCGTTCGAGTTGGTCGGCGCGGACCCCGCGGAACCGGCCGTCGCCGGAACAACCATCACCGCATCACCGCCGGCCGGCGTGCCGAAGCCGATATACGTTTCGATGATGGGGCGGGGATTCGAACGCTGCGGAATGTATTTGTCCCAAACGCTTTCGATTCCGGCAAGAAGTCTGTGCACGGCCCTAATCATGCGCCACCGGTTCTTGTTAGGTCGAGGTTTGTTCGCCGCTGTCAAAACGGCCGGATATTGCGCTTGTTCCATGCGGCCACAGGGGTTGTGTTTTGATCGCGGTATCGATTGACTGCGGCCACAGCTCCCACCTGAGGACCCCAACGCCTATGCGCCTTTCCCGTTATTTTCTACCCACCTTGCGCGAGACACCAAAAGAAGCAGAGATCGTATCCCACCGGTTGATGCTCCGAGCCGGGATGATCCGCCAGCAGGCTGCGGGTATCTACTCCTGGCTGCCGCTCGGCCAGAATGTCCTGGCAAACATTGAGCAGATCGTCCGCGAAGAGCAGGACCGTGCGGGCGCGATCGAAATTCTGATGCCGACGATTCAACCGGCTGATCTGTGGCGTGAAAGCGGGCGTTACGACGACTATGGCAAGGAGATGCTGCGGATCGAGGACCGTCACGAGAGGGACATGCTGTACGGCCCTACCAATGAGGAGATGGTCACCGATATTTTCCGATCCTCGGTCAGATCCTACCGGGCACTCCCTCTGAATCTCTATCACATCCAATGGAAGTTTCGCGACGAGGTGCGGCCACGATTTGGAATCATGCGGGGCCGTGAGTTTCTCATGAAGGATGCATATTCCTTCGATATCGACGAGGCGTCAGCACGCGTTTCGTATAACAGGATGTTCATCTCATATCTGCGGACCTTTGCTCGTATGGGCCTGACGGCTATCCCCATGCGCGCGGAAACCGGGCCGATTGGTGGCGACCTCAGCCACGAGTTTCTGGTTCTTGCCGAGACGGGCGAGTCCGGGGTGTTCTGTCACGGCGACGTTCTGGATCTTCCGCCGCCCGGTGATGAAATCGACTATGACGGTGATCTGGCGGCGATGATCGCACCGTGGGCGGCGTATTACGCCGCCACCGAGGATGTTCACGACGCAGCTCGGTTTGAAGCGGAGGTTCCGGCAGACAAGCGCCTCCACACGCGCGGCATCGAGGTCGGGCAGGTCTTTTATTTCGGCTCCAAATACTCTGATCCGATGAAGGCGACCGTCGCTGGACCAGATGGCGCCAATGTTGCGGTCCACAGTGGATCTTACGGTATCGGCGTTTCCCGGCTCGCCGGTGCCATTATCGAGGCGTCGCACGACGATGACGGGATCATCTGGCCGGAGAGCGTCGCGCCCTTCCAGATCGGACTGGTCAACCTCAAGCCGGGTAACGCCACGACTGACACCGCCGCCGACGACTTCTATCATCGCCTTACGAAAGCCGGAATCACCGTCCTTTACGATGACGTTGAAAACAGTGCCGGGGCAAAATTCGCGACTATGGATTTGATCGGCCTGCCGTGGCAGGTCATTGTCGGCCCCAGGGGAATCGCTTCCGGCGAAGTCGAGGTCAAGCGGCGCGCAACCGGCGAACGAGAGACGCTGACAATCGATGCTGCAATCAACCGATTCCTTGCCGGGTGATCCGGACCACACTCAGCCACTGAAAGGGCAGACGAGTCGAGCTGCGGGGAAGCAGCGACGGCTACCGGCCGGAACCGGCCCGTTTTCGCGTTTTGAGTGGATGCTGGCGGGGCGTTATCTTCGGGCTCGTCGTCGCGAAGCGTTCATTTCCGTCATTGCCGGATTCTCTTTTCTCGGGATCATGCTGGGCGTGGCAACGTTGATCGTCGTCATGGCGGTCATGAACGGGTTCCGGGCCGAACTGTTCAACAAGATCCTCGGCCTCAACGGCCACTTCATTGTCCAGCCGATGGATTCGCCTCTCACCGACTATGACGAGGTCGCCACCCGAATCAGCAACGTCGCCGGTGTCAGTGTCGCGATCCCGCTGGTCGAGGGGCAGGCGCTGGCGGATGGCTCCAACAACTCCACCGGCGTACTCGTCCGCGGCATCCGCGACCAGGACCTGCCTAACATCCGCGGTGTCGCCGACAATGTTGAACTCGGCTCCCTCGTCGACTTCACCGAAGCAGGTGGCGTCGCAATCGGGACGCGCCTGGCCGCGTCCCTCGGGCTCACCATCGGCAGCAATGTCACCCTGGTCTCGCCCAAAGGGAACGTGACACCACTGGGAACAACGCCGGTGTTCAAGGCCTATCCGGTCACCGCTATCTTCGAGATAGGCATGTCGGAATACGACTCGAGCTTCGTCTTCATGCCATTCACCGAAGCGCAAGCCTTTTTCGACCTCGGCGACGAGGCCAGCGCGGTCGAGATCTACCTGGATGACGCCGACACCGTGGCAGCGCTTCGACCGGCGATCGAGCGGGCAGCCGACCGGCAGATCCTGTTGACCGACTGGCAGCAGCGGAACGTCACCTTCTTCACAGTTCTCGAGGTCGAACGGAACGTCATGTTCCTCATCCTCAGCCTGATCATCATCATCGCCGCGCTGAATATCATCTCGGGCTTGACGATGCTGGTCGCAGAGAAGGGGCGGGCGATCGCGATCCTGCGGACCATGGGAGCGACGCGCGGTGCAATCATGCGCATCTTCTTCATTGTCGGATCCTCGATCGGCGCAATCGGGACGATCGCTGGATTCCTTCTGGGCGTGCTGGTCGCCACCAACATCGAGACTCTGCGACAATGGATAGCAAGCCTCTCGCGGGGCGATGTGTTCTCGGCCGAGTTCTATTTTCTGAGCCAGCTGCCTGCCGACGTCGACGCACGCGAGACCATCACCGTGCTGGCAATGGCGCTGATCCTCTCGCTCCTCGCTACACTTTACCCCGCCTGGCGCGCGGCTAGGCTCGATCCGGTCCAGGCTCTCCGGTACGAATAGATGGATGAGTCGGGTGAAAATGGGGGCGGCGTAGCTCCGATCCTGAGGCTCGATGCCGTATCGCGCCATTTTGGCGAGGCGAACAACCGGCTTGATGTTCTGGTTGGCGCCGACCTGGATGTCTATCCGGGCGAACTCGTCGCGCTTGCGGCACCGTCTGGTGCCGGCAAATCAACGTTGCTGCATATCGCCGGGCTGCTCGAGCGGCCAAACGAAGGTGACGTAACCGTCGGTGGTCGGCTTGCGGGACAGGCGTCGGACAGCGAGCGCACTGCTATTCGCCGTGTTCAGATTGGGTTCGTGTATCAATTCCATCACCTCCTTGGAGAATTCAGCGCGGTCGAGAATGTCATGATCCCGCAGCTCATACGCGGCCTGCCCAAGAAGGTGGCGGAACAACGCGCGATGCAGTTGCTCGCCTACATGAAGGTGGAAGGCCGCGCGAGTCATCGTCCTTCGGAACTGTCGGGCGGTGAGCGGCAGCGAGTAGCGATTGCTCGGGCGGTTGCCAATGCGCCCCGGCTTTTGCTGGCAGATGAACCAACCGGCAATCTCGACCCGGTTACCGCCGGCTACGTCTTTGAGGGGCTTGCAAAACTGGTCCGGGCATCGAAACTCGCTGCCTTGATCGCCACCCACAATAACGATCTGGCCGCACGCATGGACCGACGGATCACGATCCGGGACGGTAAGGTCGTCGAACTGGACTAACGGAGCGCGCTTGACATTTGAGGCCTGTTCGCCGTGAGGCTCACACGTTCAGATGTCAATTCAGTAGCTCTACTCGACAGAAATGCTTGCTGATGGCACCAATGATTCCGACATTGCTCGGGCCGGTGCTGCAGGGGGTAGCAAATGTCGGAATCGGAACACTGACGCCGATGAGGTGGGCGGCGCTCCTGGCAGTCTTCATCCTGGCAAACGGGCTCGCTCCGGTGTTGGCGGAGGATCAGGCCGAGCCGACCGGCGTCGAAAAGCCAGACGTGGATCAACCGGTGGATGACACCCCCCAGACGATCTGTGGCCTGATCGAAACCGCGGCAGCGACACACAAGCTGCCAGTGGGCTTTTTCACACGCCTGATCTGGCAGGAAAGCCGCTTCCGACCGGACGCAGTCAGTCCGAAAGGAGCGCAAGGCATTGCTCAGTTTATGCCAGGGACGGCGGCATTACGTGGGCTCTCGGATCCGTTTGATCCGATCGAGGCGATCCCGGCCTCGGCCCACTACCTTCGCGACCTGGCGGATCGGTTTGGGAATGTCGGGCTTGCGGCTGCGGCCTACAATGCCGGCGAAAACCGAGTCGAGCGTTGGCTTGGCGGATCCGGCTGGCTGCCGTTGGAGACACGGGACTTCGTTCTGAGGATAACGGGTCGGACAGCCGCTGAATGGAACGAGACTGCTCCTGACGTTGACCGTGAGACTGACGATGAGGAGCAAGAAGATTGCCTGACGCTCGCCGCTTTGCTGGCAAAGCCGGGGGCCGGCTCGGCCATCGTCAGCCGGATCGACAAGGCAGGATGGGCGCCCTGGGGCGCCCAGGTGAGCGGCAATTTCTCGCTTGATCGTGCCACCGCAAGTTATGCTCGCCTACGTGACCGGTATGCAACGATCATCGGCGACGTAGCGCCGATGGTAATCAGGGACATCAACCGGAGTCGGGGCAGGGCACCGTTCTTCCACCTCCGTGTTCCCGCGGCGACCCGGGACGAGGCAGCTGAGATGTGCAAACGCCTCAAGGCGGCTGGTGGAGCCTGTGTCGTTCTGAAAACGGGCCGCCGGTGATGGCCCGTTCTTCGGCTTGAAGACCCGGGCCGAAGACCGTTCGCGGCCGGTGTTTCTGGGGACGCGCCACAGAACGGGCAGGAATATACGCTGAGGGGACATAGAGCGAACAGCCAGCACTAACATCATTATCGTGGGCTTTAACGGGTGGCGCTGTTGTCCCCGACTTTGCGATGCCGATGCCTCGGTTTGACCTGACGCGGACGATAAAAGAAACATCGACGCGGCACGGTAGGCAGCCTAAAAGCCGGCCTGTCGTGACGATGGGCTGGCAGGGGCCGGCGCCTGAGACAAAATCTAGTACATCACCCTGGCGACTGATCCATCCCTGCGATTTGACAAAAGAACAAAACAAGAACATACTTCAGTGCCGTATCAGAGGAGCAGAAGAAAATGACCGCATTTGTAAAAGACCTTGCGGCGCTGATCGTCATCACGGCATTCATCGCGTCCGTCGGTGTGCTGTCCGAAACGGTACGCATGGTGATGTAACCTCATCCGGACAACCGGGATGAGCCATGGACATCGGCCGGGTCGTTGGCGACACTCGATGCGAAGAGGATCGCATCATGAGTCGCATCGCCGAGGATGTCGGTTTCGTCCACCTCAGGGTTCATTCAGCGTTTTCGCTCCTGGAGGGCGCGTTGCCGCTGAAGGACGTCGTCAAGCTGGCCGCCGCCGACCGAATGCCGGCCATTGGAGTCAGCGATTCAGGTAATCTGTTTGGTGCGCTGGAGTTTTGCCAGACGTCTGCGGAGGCCGGTGTCCAGCCGATTGTCGGCTGCCAGGTTGCGTTTGACTTCGGCCACATGGCCGAGACCGGACGCACCGCCGGGGGAACCCAAATCGGACGTCTGTGCGACATCGTCCTGATCGCGGCGACCGAGGCCGGGTATTGGAATCTGGTCCGCCTGGTGTCGGCCTCTTTCATGGACACCGACGGACATGATCGCCCTCATTTGTCGATCCGTCAGTTGGCCGAGGCAAGCGACGGGTTGATCGCCCTGACTGGCGGCCCTGGTGGTCCCGTCGACCAGGCGTTGGCCGTCGGCCAGGCAGACGTTGCCGCAGCACGACTTGACCAGTTGGCCAATCTGTTTCCCGACACCCTCTACATTGAGCTCCAGCGTCATGGCGCGCCGGAAGAAAGGTTCGTCGAACCGCAACTCGTCGATCTCGCCTATGCCCGCGGCCTGCCGCTGGTGGCTACCAATGAGGTGTTCTTCCCAGCCCGTGACGACTACGAGGCGCATGATGCCCTGATCTGCATCGCCGAAGGCGCCGTCATTGGCGACGACAATCGCCGCCGCCTGACCCCCGAGCACTACTTCAAGACCAGGACGGAGATGATCGAGCTGTTCGCCGATCTCCCCGAGGCCGTTGCCAATACCGTCGAGATCGCGATGCGGGTTGGCTACTGGCCAACGACGAGAAAGCCGATCCTTCCGCGGTTCGTCGATAAGGATGATGATGCCGAGGCGGCCGAGGCCGGGCTCCTGCGGGAAGAGGCCGGCAAAGGCCTGGAGCGTCGTCTGGCGACTCACGGCCTGGGACCGGGACTGAGTGAGGACGACTATCGCAACAGGCTGGATTATGAACTCGATGTGATCGAACGGATGAAATATCCGGGTTACTTCCTCATCGTCGCCGATTTCATTCAATGGGCAAAGGCCCAGGGGATACCCGTTGGGCCAGGGCGGGGCTCGGGTGCCGGCTCGGTCGTGGCATGGTCGCTCACCATCACCGATCTCGATCCGCTCAGATTCTCACTCCTGTTCGAGCGCTTCCTCAATCCCGATCGGGTCTCGATGCCGGATTTCGACGTCGATTTTTGTCAGAATCGGCGGGACGAGGTCATCCGGTATGTCCAGCAGAAATACGGCGTCGACCATGTTGCCCAGATCATTACATTTGGGTCACTGCAGGCGCGTGCCTGTCTTCGCGACGTCGGACGGGTTCTGCAGATGCCCTACGGTCAGGTCGACCGAATTGCCAAGATGGTGCCCCAGAATCCCGCAAATCCCGTGACGCTCGGCCAGGCAATCA
>JAAEOR010000276.1 GCA_024222895.1 Hyphomicrobiales bacterium
GCGGTACAGGCGCTATCATTTCGATCGCGACCGGGATCTTTATCTGGCTGCGCGGGTCCTGCTTCGGACGGCACTCTCGCGTTACGTCTCTGTCAGTCCGGCTGATTGGGTCTTTTCACAGAACGCCTTCGGGAAGCCCGAGATCGACGGGTCGATCGATGGTGATGGCCTCCGATTCAATCTGTCCCACACCGCGGGCCTGGTCGTTTGCGCCGTCACACGCAGTGCAGATATTGGAGTGGATGTGGAGCGCCTTTCCCGAACGGTTCCGGATATGCAATTTGCCAGACGGCACTTCGCATGGAGCGAATATTGGTCACTGGTCGCGACACCAGGACCAGCAAGGGCTCGGGTCTTCTTCGCCCACTGGACCGTCAAGGAGGCATACCTCAAGGCACGGGGACTCGGATTATCCTTGCCACTTGATTCAATTGTGATCCGACCCGCTAGCGACGGCGGCTGGTCGGTAAGGCTCGAAGACGCCGAAACGGAATCCGGGGCATGGCACTTTGCTATGCGTGAAGTCGGTCGTGAGCACCTGATCGCCGTCGCGGCCAGACAGCCGATTGGGATCGAACCGTCGTTTGTCGTCCGTTCGGATGCACTATTGTCCGACGCGACGCGGCAAAGCCCGTCGCTATGAAGATTCTGATACTCACATTGGGAACCCGCGGCGATGTTCAGCCTTACATCGCCTTGGGCATCGGGCTGACGATGGCTGGTCATGATGTCTTGATCTCGACAAGCGAGCGTTTTGAGAGCCTCGTGACCGAGCATGGTCTGCAACACGGATCCATGGGTGAGGATCTTCTCGGGATTCTCGAGACCGATCTCGGTCGCGAAATGATCGACCGGACCAACAATTTCTTCCGGCTGGTGAAGCGGTTCCCGTCAGTATCCAGGCAGATCGGGCCGTCGGGACGTACGATGCTGCGGGAAAGCTGGGACGTCGCGCAGAGCTTCGCACCGGACATAGTGGTGTTTCATCCGATCGCTTATGGCGGTCAGCATATTGCCGAGCGGCTGGGCGTTCAGGCCGTCATGGCGTTGCCGCTTCCGATGATGATACCCACTTCGGAAATGGCCAATTTCTGGTTTCCGGACTTGCCGCTGGGTGGCTCGTATAGGCGACTGACCTACGGCCTCCACCGTATACTGATTGACTTGGCAACGCGCCCTAACATCCGCGATTTTCGTGAACGATTGGGCTTGTCGAAGACCTACGAGAGTTCGCCTTGGTGCAATGGGGGACTCCAGGGGATGCCGGTTCTTTTTGCGTTTAGCGAGCACATCCTTCCGCGTCCCTCAGACTGGCCGACACAAGTAACCACAACTGGTTATTGGTTCCTCGGCGCAAATCATGACTGGGCGCCGTCGCGCGAACTGGCTGCCTTTCTGGATGCGGGACCGCAACCCGTGTATGTCGGGTTCGGTTCTATGGCCGGACGGGATCCGGAAGGCCTCGGCCGCATCGTGATTGAGGTGCTGCAAGAGATGGGACTGCGCGGGATCATTGCCACCGGCTGGGGCGGATTGGGCGCTGTTGATTTTCCGGAAACAGTGTTGAGGATTGATGGCGCGCCCCATGATTGGCTTTTTCCTCGCACGGCGGCAGTCGTCCATCACGGCGGCGCCGGTAGTACCGCCGCTGGGCTGCGGGCGGGCAAGCCGACCATCGTCGTGCCGTTCTTCGGTGATCAACCCTTTTGGGGCCAGCGCGTTTTCAAGTTGGGCGTTGGTCCTCGGCCAATTCCGCGCGAACAAATGACCAAAGAGCGCCTGTCCGCTGCGCTCCGCCAGGCACTCACAGACCCGAACATGAAAGAACGGGCACAGCAACTTGGACAAAGAATCAATGACGAAGATGGGGTCGCCAAAGCCGTTTCGGTCATAGAGGAACTTCGACCGGGGTCGTCGTGATGTGGTCAAACGGTCGCGCGCGCGAGCCGGTCGACAAGCGAGGGACCGGCTGATGGCGGCAAAAAGCCCGGGCAGGCAGACTACGGCACACACTTCCCACGATGAACAAAGTCGATGGAAATCGCTGAGAATCGGCTGACATGCAGCAGAAAGCGAGTTGCCTTGCAGCCATTTCGCCCGCGCCCAGTCGCCTGTCCGTTCCCAATCGGAGCGTTTGCCCATCCGTTAACCGGGCAACTCTGCCTCCCACGAGGTCTGTGGCGTTTTAACGAGCGTGGAAAATGCCGTTGCGGGTCCACACGAACAGACGAGCATAGACATGTGCGCCTATCTTCACTCCGCCGTGCGGTGATCAGCGGTAGTAGGGATCAGTTGTCGAATAGGGCACGATGGTGCCGAAGGTCGAGTCAGATTGGTTAGCTCGCCCCGAAGTCAGCTCAACTGGCGGTGCGGATGCGACGCGCGGTGGAAATCAGCCTACTTCCTTCAATCGATTGTCCAGCCGCCGCATCATGGCATCGATTTCCGCCCGCGAATCCGCCGGCAGACTTGCGCCGGGCCGGCGCTGCATATCCGATGCAATGACACCGCGTTGGCGAAGAACGTATTTGCGGGCGGCAAGCCCAACGCCCGGTTGTTGCTCATAGCGCACGAGCGGCAGATAGGCGTCGAAAATGTCCCGCGCCCGTTCCATCTCCCCGGCGTTGGCATGCTTCACGATCTCGACCATCATCTCGGGGTAGCCGAAACCGGTCATGGCGCCGTCGGCGCCACGCTCCAATTCTTCCGGCAGGAACCCGCCGCCATTGCCGCAAAGAATGGACA
>JAAEOR010000277.1 GCA_024222895.1 Hyphomicrobiales bacterium
GTCGATCTTTCCGGGAATGACGAGTTTGGCCTCTTGTAGACATCCATATTGCGGGCAAGGACAGCGGGGATATGATCGCCCCGCCGTTCGATATCCGAGCAACCGCCTAGGGCCTGTTGACATTCACCTTAGCACTAGCACGGCAGGATTGGATCCGAGAAATCGGACATTGCGATCGAGCCACACTGAGGGCGCTACACGCCAGAGTAGGTGGGCAAAAACGGTCGTTTGTGACCGCTAACATGAGCTCAACTCTGGCGCGAACACCTGGTCAACTCGGTGCTTCACGCCGCCTCCTGTGCCGAGGTGCGGTGTGCGGACTCAGCGCACTTTCGCTGCGCCATGCGCGAAAGTCCATTTTAGCGGGGCATGCCTTGGAGAAAGAGTCGAAGCGAACCAACACACTTCACGAACGCGCCCAACGCCGGAATGGAAGGGGCGGCCCGACACACCGCGGTGACAGGCGGGCACCTGCCGCCAACCCTTCGCTCGTTCCCGCGCCAGCTCTATCAGGAAAAGTGCGCTTGCACTTTTCCGCCCGGACAGGGCGTTGTCGAAAAGGCGGGCCCCCGGACTCTCGGTTGCCGACCCGTTCGGGCAACGGATCAGGCAGCGGGAACATGACCACCGCCGCCGCCCACACTGTTGCGCCGCCGCCGGGAACCGGCCAATCTGGCGGCATTGCATTGCTTGAACGCTTTCCTGGGGAGAAGAACGCATGCGTATTTTTGGAACTCTCGTCGCTGTCCTGTTCGCGATCGCCGTCTCGGCATCGGCATCGATGGCGCAAACATCCGATCTGGTCGGTACGTGGACCGCCGAAACCACGATCATCCTGGAGTCGGACGACGAGATCGTCGAGGTACCGCGGGTTTTGTCGATCGTTATCGAGTCGGTGCATGGCTCGGTCGTGCAAGGCGCCAGAACCTGGAAGGCCGAGACCGACAATCCCGGTTATGTCGAGGAAGAGAGCGTTCTTGAGGCCTCCGAACCGTTCATCGGCGCGCTCTCCGCGGACGGCAAGACGCTGCGTCTGGTGGAAGTCGACGACCATGGCCTGATGTTCGCCACGCGCATTGGTGACGATCAGATCGAGCTCACCTACCTGGAAACCGCCCCCCATGCCGTCGCCTATACCGCGATCTTTGACCGGCAGAAGTAGGGACAGGATCGGGGGCTTGGGCTGCGGAGGCAGCCGCCCCGTCTGCTCTCCCTTCATAGCGGGTCACCAGCGCAAGCGCGTGCGCGACACGCCAGGGCATCGCCGCCAGGTTGTGTCGAAGGTCACATGGTCTAAGGTTCTCAGTCGAGAGCGGCGCCGGCGGCGCTGGTCTCGTCAAGAAGGGCTGGGATCACCGAGATAAAGGAAGTTGACGCCATGAAGACATCGATCCGAACCGTTTCACTGGTGAGCGTCGCCGCCGTTGCGCTGAGCACCACTGCTGCATTCGGCTTCAAGGAGTATTGCAGCTGGTATGTGAACTTCATCGAGATGGACAAGGGACGGTCCATGGCGGTGACGTTCTTCGAACATCCCGAGCACCCGATGGCCGTGAAGGCCTATGTCGACAGACTGCGCAAGGCCGGAACGATGGTGGTGACGCAGCAGGAACTGGCCAAGGGCGTGAAGATTCCGCCGCTCGAGAAAGGCCAGTCGCTGGTCTTCGTCTTCGAAGAGAACCCGGACGTCACGATCCGGGCTCATTTCCCGTCTCCGTCGGTCGATCTCCACAACGTCGAGATCAATGTGCGCGACGAGGCCGACATCGTCAACGCGGTCAAGGCCAACTACACGTCGGCAGAGCTTGCGAACCACCCGATCGACAACCCGCAGGTGGGTACGATCATCGACGCCTACATCGCTCACTACGATCGGCTTGGCGTCAGAAGGGAATAGCGGGCCGGCTTGAGGTTGCGCCATCGATCACGGTAGCGCGGACTCGCCTTCGCGCCGTTGCTCCGACGTCATGTCGGCGCCCGTGCGTCCGCGAGGACGCTTTGTCATCAAGGTGGGAGTCCTTGTCATGTGAAGTCACGACACGTGAAGTTGAAGGCAACTGCGTCGCTGCGAAGCGAGGTGGGGAGCAGCCGGAGACGAACGAGCAGCCCGAAGAATGACGAACCCGTTTCGGCGGGGCGTGGTGGCGAGCCTGCAGGCTCAAGGTGAAGCCTAGCTCCGAAGA
>JAAEOR010000278.1 GCA_024222895.1 Hyphomicrobiales bacterium
AAAATCGGCGCCTCGGGGTCCTTGTTGATCGCCACCACGACGCGTGAGTCCTTCATCCCGGCAACGTGCTGGATCGCACCGGAGATGCCGCAAGCAATATAGAGATCCGGGGCAACCACCTTGCCGGTCTGTCCCACTTGCCAATCATTGGGCGCGTAGCCGGCGTCAACAGCCGCGCGGCTTGCCCCGACCGCGCCATTCAGACGATCCGCCAGGGGCAGGATAAGCCGGTCGAAATCTTCTTTTGAACCGAGTGCACGACCGCCCGAGATCACGACGCTGGCAGAGGCCAGATCGGGACGCTCGCTGCTCGTCAACTCTTCGCCGATGAACCGGGAGATGCCGGGGTCGCCCGGAACGACGACCATTTCTATCGGCGCCGCGTCGGTAGCTCGCGCAGCTTCGGCAGCTTCGAATGCGGCGGTGCGTACTGTGACCACCCGTTTTGGATCAGTCGCCTCCACTGTCTCGATCGCATTACCGGCATAGATGGGTCGTCGAAACGTCGATGGCCGCTCGACCGCAATAATGTCGGAGACCTGCATTACGTCGAGCAGCGCGGCAACGCGCGGCATCACGTTCTTGCCGGAAGACGTCGCAGCTGCGATGAAATTGTCATACTGGTCGGCCAGCGACACGATCAACTCGGCCAACGGCTCGGCAAGTCCCCTGCCAACGGTGGGATCATCTGCCAGAAGGACTCTCTCGATGTTCGAAAGCTGAGATACCGTCGTCGCAACAGGCTCCGCGTCGACGCCAGCAACCAGCGCATGGACGGGCGCAGCAAACTGCAGCGCGGCAGTCAGTGCTTTTTCGGTTTCCGGCGATAGTATTTGGCCGTCGTGCTCGACCAGCAGCAACGTTTTCGTCTCGCTCATAACACGCCCACCTCGTCGCGTAGCTTGCTGACCAGCTCCGTCACGCTGTCCACCTTCACCCCGGCTTCGCGCGCAGGCGGCGGCTCGGTTTTCAACACCTTCAAGCGAGGGGCGGTGTCGACACCGAGGTCTTTCGGCACAAATGTCTCCAGCGGTTTGCGTTTTGCTTTCATCAAGGCTGGTAGCGATGCGAACCGCGGCTGGTTGAGCCGAAGGTCAACGGTCACGACGGCGGGCAACGTCAGGCTGACAGTCTGGAGGCCGCTGTCGACTTCGCGCGTCACTGTGATTCCGCCTTCCACGAGTTCCAGCCCCGAGGCAAATGTCCCTTGCGGCCAACCCGCCAATGCAGCCAGCATCTGCCCCGTCTGGTTGGCATCGT
>JAAEOR010000279.1 GCA_024222895.1 Hyphomicrobiales bacterium
AGAAACGGTGACCAACAGTTACGCTCAGTCCTGAGCGTAACGCCAAGGCATGAGTTCATCAAGACGAGTAATCTTGTGATTGGCGATACGGCCGAGGGTATCGGTGAGCCATGCCTGCGGATCGACGCCGTTGAGTTTGGCCGTTTCAATCAGGGTGAAGGCGATTGCCATGGCTTTGCCGCCGCACTCAGAACCGGCGAACATCCAGATCAAAACCCGCGCCTTTGAGCAAGCCGCCCCTTTGAAGGACTGGAGCCTGCCGGAGGCGTTCACCAGGCTGCACCATCTGCTCAAGACCCGCCTGGCCAAGAAAGCCACGCGCGAATATATCCAGGTTCTCAGGCTGCTGGAGACCTTCGAATTGGAGATCGTGCACGGTGCCGTCAAGGATGCGTTGCGATTGGGCGCCATCGGCTATGACGCGGTCAAGCATCTGGTATTGTGCCGCATCGACAAGCGTCCGCCACGGCTCGATCTTGAGCTTTATCCCTATCTGCCCAAGGCCGAGGTGACGACGACACGCCCAGTTGCCTATATGAGCCTGCTGGGCAGGACATCTGAATGTGGCGCGGCCCCATGAGCGATACCCCGCATCTAGATGCCCCACAAGTCCTGCTCGAACACCATCTCAAGGCGCTGCGCCTGCCAAGCTTTTTGGCCGAATACGACAAGCTGGCTCAGCAATGTGCAGCGGCCAATCAGAGCCATGTTCAATATCTGCTGCGCTTGAGTGAATTGGAATTGATTGAGCGTGAACGGCGCATGATCGAACGGCGGATCAAGGCGGCCAAGTTCACCACCGTCAAAAGTTTGGACAGCTTCGACTTCAAGGCCATCCCCAGCCTTAACAAAATGATGGTGCTGGAACTGGCGCGCTGTGAATGGATCGAGCGCCAGGAGAATGTCATTGCCCTCGGCCCGTCAGGCACAGGCAAAACCCACATCGCCCTC
>JAAEOR010000280.1 GCA_024222895.1 Hyphomicrobiales bacterium
ACCACGACATCGGCCCGCTCATGGACTTCGTGCGCACGTGAAGGTGTGGACGGGGCAACTTGAACCGAGATTCGAAACGACGTGGCAGACAATCGATCGCCATAGTTATGATCGTCCGTATGCGCACTCGCAATGTCATCACCAACAGGAAGATCGGGCGGGGCGCTCACCGGCATGTTGGCCATGGCGGTGACGGCGCGTCGGAACGATGATGATGATCATCATCATCGCCAATGGCATGATCGGCATGATGACGATGGTCGCCCCCTATCGCCGTTCCACCGACGCCAGCCACGTCGCGATCGCCGACGCTGCTTTGGGCGCCGACATGTCGGTGACATCAAGCTCCAGACAATAGTCGTCGCCCTCACCCATCAGCACGGCGCCTTGATCGCGGTTCCGCTGCGCCATGGCCGGGTCGCGTGGCTTGCGCCTTGCGTTGCGTTCGATGCTTTGAATCCGACGCTGGTTCTCGCCCAGGCGCATCGCACGACGACGACGCAGAGCGGCGGACGGGCCTCGGCCAGCTTCACCACCCGGGCCCAGTCTTCGTCGCCCCAATCGTTCCCCTCGGTCCGGATGTCGGTCAGCACCACCGGAACGCTCTGGGCCAGAGCCAGGATGCGCGCGTCGGCAACCGCCCGCACTGCCCGCACCGTGTCGTAGAAGGCCGCCGACTTGAACTCGGTCAACGCGAACGCGACGTTGTTGACGCTGTGACTGTCGAGCAGCCGCCCGCCGATCAGCGGGATCAGTACGCTACCGATGGTCAGCTTGCAGACGCCGGGATAGCCGTTGAGTAACACCAGCGTTTGAACCGAATTCGCGGGCACACCAGCTTGGAAGAATCTTCCTTGAAAGCTATACGGTGATACCGTACATCATCTCATGAACATGGGATCGGTCAAGCACCGCGGGCTGAGTCGCCTCATTGAAGACGACGAAGACCGGGAACTGCGGCCTGATCTTGTGGCGAGAATCCGGCGGGTAATCACAGCGCTTGTGCTCGCCCCGAAGGCGACGCGTATCCTGGGCCGCCCGGCTGGCGCATCCACCAACTGACCGGCGATCGCGAAGGGACCTGGAGCATCAGCGTTTCCGGCAATTGGCGGATCACGTCCAGGACCGAAGGCGAAACGATCATCGATCTGGATTTGGAGGACTATCACTGATGGCGCGAGACACCACAGTCATCGGGATGACACCCAGTCATCCGGGCGAATTCATTCGCGAGGAAGTGCTTGCGCCACTGGACCTCAGTGTTGCGAAGGCCGCCGAGATTCTGGGCGTGCGGCGGGCGACGCTCTCCGATCTGCTCAATGAAAAGGCCGCGCTGTCGCCGGAAATGGCCTTGCGGATCGAGATGGCCTTCGGGCTCGATATGGACACCTTGTTGCGGATGCAGGCTTGGCACGCCGCCGCCACCATGCGCGCGCGGGCGGGGAAGATAGACGTCAAGCGCTACGCACCGGAAGCCGGTTAGATCAGGTCGGGCGGCTTTGTTTCGATTAGGATTAGGGGCAAGCTGCGCCGGGCTTGCCGGCGCGGAGCGTATTCCACCTCCCTCTCCCGCGCCCGGCGACCTGCGAGGGCTCGTCAACGATGGATTACGCTTGAGGCCAATCCACCCTGCAATCCTCCAAACCCGTCCCTATTTCTGGCGGTGAAAGATTGCCGTATAGGCGACCGCGTGCGGGGCGGACTCCATGTAGGTGAGCTCGATCTGATCGTCACCAATGCGCGTGGCGAACATCAGGCCATGATCGTCGACTTCCACCAGGCGCAACGTCCCGTCCGCGGAGAGCGCGCCGATGAACGGTTCGGAGGCTTCGAGAACGCTCTCTTCCTCGACATAACCGGGGTTCTCAGTCTCGGCCTTCCAGGTTCTGGCTCCTTGCACAACCGATCCATGCACCGACTCGATCACGATCGACAAAACCCGCGGTACCTCGACGATCTCGTCGTCCGACTCCAGGATGATCGTGGCTTCGGCCGTCCACGTGCCGACGAGGTCGGAGGTTTGCGCGCTTGATGTCGACGCCGAAACGGCGACCGCGAACATGGCGGCGACGAGAGTTGTAACAATGCGCATGGGTTCTTTTCCCCGGCAAGATATTCGAACAATGCAATGCCGCTAGACTGGCCCGTTCCGGGCGATAGTGCAACACGGCGACCGCGTTGGGCCTCCGTGGTCGCCGAGAGACTGGGTTCCCTCCTTCGCGGGAACGAGCGGGGGTTTTAGAGGCAGGCGCCTGTTTGTCCGCCGTTGGCGTGGCGCGCCGCCCGCTTCACCGCCGCCCTCGTCATCCTCTCCTCCGACTTGATCGGGGGACCCCGATCGGAGGATCGTCAGGGGCCGCGCGGAAACGAGGACGTTGTGGCCGGTGTGGATTGATCCTCGCGTCGGGGCGCGAGGATGACGGACGGTGAGTTGGTCGAGGGACGGTGGGTCACGCCTGACGCGTTGCGTTGCGGGTTTTCACTTCAAAACCGACCGTGGAGGATTGGCCGCAGCTAACTCTACCCCTTCTCTGCCCTCGCGAAGAGCTTCGGTAGTCGCCAGATCACGGGAAGCGAGATCAGGACACCGATCATCAGGTAATAGACGGGCGTAAAATCGTCCCCTGTCCGGCTCACCAGATAGGTCGCGAGGAACGGTGTCGCCCCGCCAAACGTGGCCATGGACAGGTTGTACCCCATCGCCACGGAGCTGCAGCGCAGCCTGGGCGGCGACATCATCGTCAGAACGGTGATGGATAGTGCCCAGGCCACCCCGCTGATCAGCGAGAACAGAAACTGGCCGAGGAAAACGACCGTCAGGTTTTCCGAAAACATCATAGTCCAGAGCGGCACTGCAAAAACCCCGGTCGCCGCAGCCCCGAGCAGATAGGTCCAGCGCAGGCCCAACCGATCCGCCAGCCAGCCGTAGAACGGCAGGATCGCCGCCATCGCCAACAGGTTGAACGATGTGATGTCGAGCGCTCGCGCCGAAGAAACGTGCATCTTGTCCGTCAGGTGCGAGGCGGCATAGACGAAAATCAGCATGTAGAGGATCGCCGGCGGAATAAGCAGCACGACCATCTGGATGAGCAGACGCCAATGGTTGCGCAAGGTCTGAGAGACCGGCGACGGGCCCGTCCGTTCGACCCCGTCCATCGCCGCCGATTCTTTCAGATGCCGGCGCATGAACACACTGAAGATTGCGACGCCGGTGCCGAACAGGAACGCCACCCGCCAGCCCCATGACGCCATCTGTGCCTCAGTCAGAAGCGTGGCGATCAGAGCGGGCACCGAGGCGCCAAGCACGCAGCCCAGGATCATCGCGACGGCCACCCAGCTGCCTGTCAGCGCCCGGCGCTTTGGATCGGCCTGTTCGACGATGTAGACGCCCGAGGCCGGATACTCGCCGGCAATTGCGATACCCTGGATAATCCGGATCGCAACCAGAAGCACGGCGGCGGCAATCCCGATCTGCTGATAGCTCGGAAGCAGGGCAATCCCCAGTGAACCAGCGCCCATGATGAGAACGGTCATGATCAGCGTCGGCTTGCGGCCCAGACGATCGCCGATATGTCCGAAGATGATGCTGCCGATGGGGCGCACGCCGTAGCCCACCGCGAGCACCGCAAAGGCCGAGAGGATCGCGGCGAAATGGCTTGTTTCAGGAAAAAAGACCCGCCCGATGACCGGTGCGAGAAAGCCATAGACGGTGAAGTCGTACCATTCCAGGACGTTGCCGCTCGCCGCCGCGACAATCGATCGTGGCTTCATTGGTCGTTGGGCCGGCACGTTGTCGGCGGCTCTGTCGTTGCCTGCCATCATGTCGCGCCAGACCGCTCCAGGAAGCTGTCCGTGGTCACCGCCGCGATCTCGTAGTCATCGGTCAGCCAATCGAACAGCGGCGCCCGCAAGTGGGCCTCCGCATGACCGATGGCGTCGTCGATGAACGTCACCGCGAAGCCGCGCTGGGCGGCGTCGGCAGCCGTCAGTCCGACGCACCCATCGATGAAAACGCCGGTGAGAATCAGGCGGGCTATGCCGGCATCGCGAAGCCTGTTCTCAAAGTCGGTGCGCAGGAACGCCGAGTTGGCACGCTTGATCACCGGGCGTGCGGTTGGCAGCGGCGTGTAGCTGTCGACCGGCGCAGCATCGGGCGTGCCTTCCAGCAGGCAGGGATAGTCATGCTTGATCATCAGGCGCGACCACGTCGAACGGTCGGCCTTATGTTCGGTGCGGACATCGAAGACGGGGAGGGCGGCCTCTTCGAACGCGGTCGTGAGCCGCGCGATGTTCGACACCAGCGACGGCACTTGTGCCATCCGCTGCGGGAATCGGAACATCCAGTGCTGCATGTCGATGATGACGAGGGCGTCGGTCATGGCGGGGTCGCTCCGGTGCGTTTGTGATCATACGACGGGTGGCGTCAGTGGGCGACGCTTTTGCCTTGAATGAACAGACACTGGGTTCCCGCCTCCGCGGGAACGAACGGGTGGATGCGGCTGCCGGGCTTCGCCCGATGCTTCGCGCCGCCCGTTTCACTTCCTCCTCGTCATCCTCTCCTCCGACTTGATCGGGGGACCCCGATCGAAGGATCGTTCCAGGGACGCGTGAAACCGAGGACGATGTGCCGGTGTCGATTGATCCTCGCGTCGGGGCGCGAGGATGACGGTTGGTGCGTTGGACAACGGATGGCTGACCACGCCCGCCGCTGTGCGCAGCCGGTCGCACGGCCGCCATCGTCATCCTGTTCTCCGACTGGATCAGAGAGTTCCGACCGGAGGATCGCAATGAGACCTCAGGTGAATGGGCTCGGCTTCTCACGATCGGCCGGGTAGGCTACCGTCCCGCCGGCGAACCGGCAGGGAGCCGGACCACTGAGCTTGAAGGATCCATGAACGATCATCCGGTTGCGGTCAAAGCCATTCTGTTTGATGTGTTCGGCACAGTCGTCGACTGGCGCGGTTCGGTCATCAGGGAGCTCACCGACCTGGGTGAGCGGCAGGGTATCGCCGCGGACTGGGGCGCCTTCGCTGACCGGTGGCGAGCCGGATATCACGGCGGGATGAGGAGCGTCTTCGACAGGCAGCGGCGGTGGCTCAAGGCGGACCGGATGCATTACGAGCGCCTGCAGAAACTGGCGCCCGAGTTCGGCCTGGGGAGCCTGTCCGCCGAAGACCTGGAGCAGCTCAACAGGGTGTGGCATCGCCTTGCGCCCTGGCCGGGCGCACGGGAAGGCCTGGGCAGACTGAAACAGAATTACACCATCGGTACGTTATCGAACGGGGACACGGCGCTTCTGGTCAACATGGCCAGAAACGCGGATCTGCCATGGGATGTGATCCTCGGCGCAGAAGATTTCAAATCCTACAAACCGGATCCGGCGGTCTATCTGGGCGCTGTCGAACGGTTGGGCCATCAGCCGCATGAGGTGATGATGGCCGCGGCCCATCTCGACGATTTGCAGCATGCGAAAGAATGCGGTTTGCGGACCGCGTTCATCGTCCGGCCCGATGAATTCGGTGACGGTAGCGCAAAACCGGACCTGGTTGCCGTTGAGCCGGTCGACGTGGAGGCAAGCGACTTCGTCGATCTCGCCGCCAAAATGGGCGCCTGAGGCGCGAGGCCCTCACGTGAACCCGCACCGCAGACCGGATCCGGTAACCGCGATTGCCGAGGCCGATGCGACCAGCCGCACAGCCGAGATCTTTGCCGACATCCGGGACGTCATGCAGATCCCGCTCATAACCTCGATCTGGCGGACCCTGGACGCCGTCGAAGGCGGGCTCGATGCGGTCTGGACGGCGACGCGGCCGCTATACCTTTCGGGATGGCCGGACGCGCTGCTGCAGACAATGGAAGCCGAGATCGCGTTTCCGCGGCCGGCACGCCTGACGCGGCGGCAGTCGAGGGACGCGGGGCTGACCGCCGGCGATCGCGACGGCATCCTGGCGGTGTGCGACGCCTATAACCGATCCAACGGTCTCAATCTGATCGCCTTGACCGCACTGGTGCGGCGTCCGGAGGGGGCTGCGGTCAACAGCGTGGGGCGGCCGACATTGGACTGGCCCGAACTTGCCCCGCTGCCGCGACCGGATCAGATCGCCGAGGCCGAGTGGGCGCTGCTGAGGCGGGCCGCTCAGATCGGACTCGCGCAACCCGGTGACGATATTCCGACGCTGTGGCGTCATCTTCTGCGCTGGCCGGCGGTCGTCAACCTGATCGTAGAGCATTTCGCGCCGCTGGACAGCGACGGCGTTCTTGCCCGCACCGTGAGCGCGGTCGAAGACTTCGCTGAGGCCAACGCTGTTGTGGTTTCAGGGTTCGCCGATCGCTCGGTCGTGATCCCGGCCGAGGCGATGCGGATGGTCGAGGCTTATGTGGGCCGGCCGCCTTCGGTGGCGCGCATGGCGGCCGTGGGGCGGTGCGCGGCCACCTGGCTGGCAGCAAGCGACTGGGGAGAAAAGTGAGGCAGCGGCCCGGCCGGTCGACACCGTGATCGGCAGGTCGCTCGACCTGGCTTCCCGCCTTTGCAGGAACGCGGGCCGGTGTGGATTGATCCTCGCGTCGAGGCGCGTCCCCCGATCGAGCCGGGGACAGGCTCTTCGAGGCTCGGGCTCCGCCCTCACACCTCTGGATGTGGCCATTGGTGTTGCCCCGGGGATACGCGCGCGAGGCCGTCGACGACCGAGATGGTCAATCCGGCCTCAGCGAGAACGGGCGCGGGCATGGGTTGCGCGTCTTTGTCTACACGATGGTGTGATGCGGGCGGGCGCACGACAGCGTGTGAACTACATAAGGGTTCCCATCAGCCCGGTGCCGTTTCAATGACAGATCCCGCTATAGAAGAACGCCGCATGCCAACTGCCGCGATTGTCGCCGTCGTTGGCGGGGCCGGGCTGCCGCTGCTGCTCGGCTATTCCGGGGCGAACACACTGCTCGGCGCCCACCCCTGGTGGGCGGTCTCGGTCGCATGGATCGGCATGCCGATCGGCGCGCTGTTCGCCGCGGTTGTCTTGTGGACCGAGCGCGCGCGCTGGCCGGCGACCGGGATCGCCCTGCTGTTCGGGATCTGCGCCGCCATAGCCGCTCATTTCGGCGTGCTGGAGTTCATTGCGAGCCACGCGGACAACCGCCTGGCCGGACGGGTCTGGTACTGCGGGTGGATCGCCACCATGGCGGCCTTGGCCGGCTTTGTGATCCTGGTGTTATGGCCCCGCCGACGGGCCTGGCAGGCCGCCGGAACGGGCTGAGCGTCGCGACGGTCGCGCCGTTGCGGCGGGATTGGAGAACGCCTCTTCACCACACATTCGTGCGGTCCCCCTCCCCGAAATCGGCCCGAAATCGGGGGAGGATGGGCGTGCCCTTCACGCTCTCCGCACAACAATGCAACGGCGCTCCTCCCCGAGGATTCGGCGAGGATTCGGGGGAGGGGGACCATGCGCAGCATGGTGGAGGGGGCGCAAAGACAACGGTTGTGACAGACCACGCCAAGCCAAGTCGGCCGGTCTGTGATACTGAAATGGCATTTAAACCAAGGGGATCGGGTCCATGGCGAAGAACGCCACGTCAACGTCGCCGGCGCGGGAGCAGCGGGTCGCCGTGGTCCAGGCGGCGGCGGTCGCGTTCGATGTTCCGCAAACCCTGGAGAAGGCCGCGGACCTTGCCGCCGATGCGTGCAGGGAAGGGGCGCGACTGCTGCTTTTCCCCGAGGCGTTCGTCTCCGCCTATCCGCGCGGTCTGGACTTCGGCGCCGTCGTCGGATCACGCAGCGAGGCCGGCCGCGAGCAGTTCCGGTTCTACTGGGAGAGCGCCGTCGACGTTCCGGGCCCGGCCGTCGACCAGCTCGGCGCGATCGCGCGCACCAACCGGACCCATCTCGTCATCGGAGTGATCGAGCGCGACGGCGGCACGCTCTATTGCACCGTGCTCTTCTTCGGGCCGGACGGCGGTTATCTCGGCAAGCATCGCAAGCTGATGCCGACGGCGAGCGAGCGCCTGGTCTGGGGTTTTGGCGACGGGTCGACCCTGCCGGTGCTGGAAACGGAGGTCGGCCGCGTCGGTGCGGTCATCTGCTGGGAGAACTACATGCCGCTCCTGCGTACTGCCATGTACGCCAAGGGCATCGAGATCTACTGCGCGCCGACGGCGGACGGTCGCGAGACATGGCTGTCGACCGTCCGACACATCGCCCAGGAGGGTCGATGCTTTGTGCTCTCCTGCAATCAGTTCGCCCGCCGTAGGGACTACCCTTCGGACTATGCGACCGAGTTCGGCGACGATCCCGAGACTGTCATATCCCGCGGTGGCAGCTGCATCATCGGTCCACTCGGACAGATTCTTGCCGGCCCGAATTATGACAGCGAAACGATTCTGACGACTGATCTCGACCTCGGCGAGATCGCCCGCGCCCGCCTCGACTTTGATGCGGTAGGTCACTATGCGCGTCCCGATGTCTTCCAGTTGAGCGTCGATGAGACGCGCCGCGCCCCGGTCTGGTTTCGAAACTCGGCCGCCTCGGATGCGCCCGTCCCGCCGATCGACGAGACGGATGCAAGCTAGATGCGGCCCGCAAAGCGACCAGGAGCATGGCTGGAAGGCACATCATCATCGGCGACGTCCACGGCATGAGCGAGGCGTTGCGCCTGCTGATCGACCGGCTGTGCCCGCAAGCCGGCGACTGCGTCATCTTCGTCGGAGATATTCTGGACAAGGGTCCCGATCCCGTCGGTGTCGTCCGGATGGTCAGGGATGTGGCCGAAAATGCTCGATTTGAGGTGATCCTGGTCGAAGGGAACCATGAGGAACTGCACCGCCGCTATCGCCGCAATCTCACAGAGCGGCCGACAATCGCCAAGGAGCAGGCGGTTCGTGTCCCCGAACTGGCGACGACAACCGCACGACTGGCGCGTGACGATATCGCCTATCTTGATGCCGCCGTACCGTTTCATCGGATCGCGGAGCACGACCTGCTTGTCGTCCATGGCGGCATACCGGGCGATATGGACAGCTTTCCGGACACGGTGGAAGAAGCCCGCGCCTTGACCGGAAAAGCCAGGCGCAAGTTTGACAAGGTGCTGCGCACCAGATTTGTCGAGGCGAAGACCGGCCGGTTCCTGATGAAGGATCATGAGACCGAGGCCGACCCGTTCTGGGCCGACATCTATGACGGCCGCTTTGGCCACGTCGTGTTCGGCCACGTGCCGTTCATGGATGGGCCCCGGCACTTTCCGTTCGCAACGGCGATCGATACAGGCGCGGTTCACGGCGGCGCACTGACCGCGCTCACAATTGGCCCGGACGGCGGCCGCACCTTCGTGTCGGTTCCCTGACCAGGCGCCACGACGTTCTCACTGCCGCCTCGCGATCTCCCGGTTGGATCGGTTTGAGCGTAGGTTTATGAAGGGACGCGCGAAAACGATGACGATGTGCCGGTGTATCCTGATCCTCGCGTCGTGGCGCGAGGACGACGGAATCGTGGGACCTCGATGACGAAGGGCAGGAGGTTGGCGAATGCTTCGCGTTACGTCACGCCGCCGCTCCCCTACCCCCGCCCCCCGCTCGCAGTCAACAAATTTGCTCATGTCCAAACATAAGCCAACATCATCGACAACGGAATCGCCTAAAGTCCGACAGACTGCTAGCCCGCTTCCATAACACTCCATGCGGGCTGCGTTGCACTTCGGGCTGAGGATTTGGTGTCAGGCGGCGATAAGCGCATGAGATCATACGGTTGAGCTGCCTGACGCCGCAGATGCCCACCGAAATGCAACCGTTTGGCCGAGGAGTTCGTAATTCCGGCTATTCTCGATTTACACAAGGGGAAAACTCGATGAAAAAAGTCAGCTGCTTCTTGCTTCGTTCGTGGCGGTTGTGGCGACACCGTCGTTGGCCGAACCTGAGATGGTCGATTTCATCGCAAAGAGCACTGAATCCAGCGACGCCTTCATGACCGGCGAGGCGGACGGCATCATTGCGCTGAAGGGCAAGTGGGATCCGATTGAGGCGAAGGGCGGTGTGATGGCGGGGCTCCACGGCCCGTGCTTCGGGACAGCGCGGATGAGCGCCGGCATGATTTCCGACAATTGCGGGTCACGCTGAAGTCGTGCAACGGCCACAAACGGGAAGTCCCGAATCGATATTTTTGTCCGACCACACCAGAAGGAGAGAGCGTGATGTCGAGAATTTCAGCCGCCATGCAGATGACGGGAATGACCAAGGATGAGTACGACAAGGTCATGGAGGACTTCGAGGCGGCTGACCGGGAAATGACCGCGGCTGGCAAGAGCATTACCAAAGGACGCGTCGTGCATGTGGCCACGCTCGAGGACGGTGGCATGTTCATTTTTGACGTTTGGGAGAGCACCGAAGACTTCGCTCACACGGCGGAGTCGCTAATGCCCATCCTGCAGGAACACAACGTGTCGCCTGCCCACCTCAGATCCGCCCGGTGCACAACGTCGGGGCATGAAGGAGAAAGGCCCGGCAGGTCGGTCCGGTGCCGTGTGGTGACGGCGGGCTATTTCCCGGTCGTCGCCACCGGTTGCCATCATCTGTCAGCCGTCAAGGCCACCACAAGCTAAACGATCAGACGACGAGGTGCTTGAGCATAGCGACGTTCTCCGTATTCCCCTCCCGGACCCGCCTCGCGAAACGTTCGGCTTCGACCGGACGATCTATGCCGGCGACTATCCAGTCCGCCTGCAAGCCACAACCTTGCCGCGCTGGGTGGAGGTTCTCGACAACGCCTTTGCCGGTGTCCCCGAAGGTGACCTGCGCAAATACTATCGCGACAACGCCAACGCGTTCTACCGGCTCGGCCTCTGAGGCGCAGGCCGCGGCACCCCGGCGATGCGATGCGGCACTACCCGGATATGGGACCGCTGTGCCCGCTCCGCCGCTTTCTCGACACGCATCGACATAGGGCATAACAATCCGGGAGCGATTGGCGGCCTATGTCGGCCGGCCACAGCCGGGGAAGAAAGATGTGGGGTTTTGTCTTCGCTGTGATTCTGGTCGGCATCCCTGCCGCCGCCGGGGGATCCCAGCTGGTCAGGGGCCGGAACGCTCGCGGCATTGCCATCGGGGCAACCCTTGTCGCCTACGCTGTTGCGGTCGCGGTGTTTTACATCCTGTTCCTTCCGGAAGGGCGGCTCCTCCCGGCGCAGTTCTCGCTGATCATGCCCCTTGTTCTGGCTATCAGTCTGCTCGGTGGATTTGTCGCTGGCGCAATTCAGCGAAAACGCAACAAGGATCCGAGCCGCTAGGATCAGCGACCGCTGGTGGTCTTGCGACTCCGATATTTGCTCAGGCGGATACGGCAGCAAATGTCGGAGTCGGGCGAGCGCTGACTCTTCAGTTCAGGTCATCGGCGATGGCCGCGACCGCAGCCTTGGCACAGTCCTCATCCTGGTCGGCAGACGCGCCGCTGACACCGATTGCGCCAACCAGAGCACCTGATGCGTCGGCGATCGGCAATCCGCCCGCGAAAGCGACGACGTCCGAGTGCACCAGTCCGGGAAGGGGCCCGGGGTTTCCGTCCTTGCCATAGACGAATTCGGCAATCACCCGTGTCGGAACAGGGACAGAAGCAGACGACTGCGCCTTTTGCAAAGCGATCTTGCCGCTGCCGAGAAAGGCATCGTCCTGGCGGCGAAAGAGGACCAGATCTGCGCCACGGTCGACAATGGCAATGTTGAACTTCGGCAAATCGTTCGCGGCCTGATAGGCTTCGCACGCATCAGCCATTTTTTTTGCCATATCAAGCGTCAAGAACGGACGGGTTTCTCCAGACAGAGATGGAGATGCTGCGGTCAGCGTCGTGGCAACAGCGGCCGCGACCATCACGAGGAATGACTTTCCAGATGTGAACTTCATCAACGTTATCCTTTTCTTATGTTCCTGAGTTGCCGAAGCCGACACACTCATCGACTGCTTGCCGGAACGCAAACCCTTGCCGCGATGGAACCGGACGCCATTGATCGTCCGGCAGGAATTATCCCAAACAGGCTGGTGGTCCGATCCCACCCATTCCGGTCGGATATCGTCGCACTCCGGCCGAGACATTGCCTCGGCCGGCAGTCCGAAATACTATCTTGTGACAAACGAAGAATCACTCTGGGGCGATCGGTCGGAACGCTCAGGAGACTCCACATGGTGCCCGTCGACTCTTCAGTGAGTCCCGCTGCGCGCCGTTCAAGCTGGAAACCCCTTTACCAGGAGAATCGCATGGACCAGCCACCAACCCGTCAATTCCAGCGGCTTCGGGGGATTGCTGTCGCCCTGGCGATGTCAGGCGGAGCATCCCTGCTGGTCGCGGCACCGGCAAATGCCGAAGAGTCGCACGCGAGGGATCTTTTCAAGGCGATGTCCGACTATCTTCTCGGCCAGGAGGCGATCTCCTACAGTTATAACGCGACCCTCGAACTGGTGACCGTTGATTTGCAGAAAGTCGGGTTCGCCAGTTCGGGAACGTTGGCCCTCAATCGTCCGGACAAGGTCAGGATGACCCGCATCGGCGGCTTCGCCGACATCGAGGTGACCTATGACGGTGCCACCCTGACAGCCTTGGGCAAGAACCTGAACATCTTTGCCAAGGCTCAGATTCCGGGCACCATCGACGAACTGATCGATACCCTGAGATTCGAATATGGCTTCGCGGCGCCAGCCGCCGATCTGCTGTCGTCCGTCCATTTCGAGGCGATGATGGGTAACGTCATCGATGTGAAAGACCTCGGCAGCGGCGTGATCGGGGGCCAGGAATGCGATCACCTTGCCTTCCGTACCGAGGAGACCGACTGGCAGATCTGGATCGCCCATGGTGACAGGCCCTATCCGTGCCGCTTCACCATCACCAGCAAGATGATCGTCATGGCACCATCCTACTCGATCGATATCACCGACTGGAAAGCCGGGGCAGAGGTTGCCAGTGACGACTTCCGGCTCGACACCGGCGACGCCGACGAGGTTCAGATCGTTGATCTTTCCGGTTTGAACGAAATTCCGGACATTTTTGAAGAGGGAGACGCCCAATGAGAAGAGTCGCAAAAGCAGCGATCGTGACCGTGGCTCTTGCCTTCGGGATCGGTGACATCGAACTGGGTGGACAGCAGGCCGGTCATGGCGTCTTCACGATCATCTCCGCGGCGGACGCCCGGGTGGGGCGGCCACTGACGCCTATGAGCGGCGCCGGCGTCGCACGTCGCACGTCGCGTCGCACCACGCGCCGGGTCCTTCGACGCGGCGCCTATATTGGGGCCATTCCGCGCGGCTGCCCATATGGACCCTACTACGGTTACAATCTCTATTACTGCGGTGGCACGTACTACCAGCGGTCCGGCGGCGGATACGTCATTGTTTACTTCTGAGTGAGCGCACGCCGATCAGCCGCGGCCAGCGGCGACCGTGAGAAAGTCGGAGCCGGCCGCTCAAAGAAAATCCTCGCGATGCGGGGTGAACGAATCGATCAGTACACCCGGCTCGAGGGCCGTGCAGCCATGTACGACATTCGCCGGCACATAATAGCTGTCGCCCTGTCCGATGATGACCGTGCGGTCGCCTATTGTCATTTCAAAGGACCCCGAGGCGACATAGCTGACCTGGACATGCGGGTGTGCATGTAGATCGCCTGCCGCGCCTTTCTCGAAAGCCACTTCGACCATCATCAGATCGCTGTTGTGGCCCAGCATCCGGCGTCGGACGCCGGGGGCTGCATCGACCCACCCGGCAGCCGTTGGCTGCACGAAGACATCACTCTCGCTCATTGCCGATTCCTTCCACAGCGATTGTCAGATATTACACCCGATCGCTGCCGTCAGCGGCTATTCTTGGCACGGGCCGCGCCCGACGCGAAGCGCCGTCGATTTCACCTTCCCCTGATCGAAAAGTCTTTTGCTGGAGGGGGCATGCGTTTGGCGAAGGCCGCGCAGTGCGTGTGGGCCGCGACCAGTCGGGAGTACGTCCCCCGGGGCAGGCTCTTTGAGGCTCGGGCTTCGCCCCCGCACCCTCCGATCCAGTCGGAGGGCAAGCCCTCTGGATGAGGCCGTTGGTGTTTCCCGGTCTGGCGAGTCTGCTTCGGCGCTTTCGACAAGGGCCTCATGCTGATGCGCTCCGAGGCAAGCGGAGCCT
>JAAEOR010000281.1 GCA_024222895.1 Hyphomicrobiales bacterium
AACCGGAAACGGGAGGAGCCGGTGCCTGAGGCAAAGCCTTACGATATACCATAGGCCGGAGAGCAAGAGCCGGATGAGGCGAGAGTCTCACGTCCGGTTCTGTGAGGGCGGAGAGGTGAAATCCCTCTCCGCTACTCGACTGCTCAATACCGAATTGCCGTTACGTTGGGGGATGGCTCGCATCGCCCGCCTCGTTGTCCCCGGCCTGCCGCACCACGTGACCCAGCGTGGCAACCGGCGCGGCCAGACGTTCTTCGAGAGGCGTCAGCGCATCGGATTTCGGGGTGATCTGAGGTCAGAGCCCGAGGCGCTAGACCAGGTCGACCCAGGCGCCGTCCTGACCGGCCGATCGGGCGGCTGCATCAACCGCCGCGACCATCTCCGCGCCGGCGATTCCGAGCGGAATGTGATCGAGGGCCAACTGTCGGTCGGCCGGGCTGTCGCTGCCGATCGCGTGATGCAGGTCGCGGTAGATATTGGCAAAGGCAACCAGCATGCCTTCAGTGTGGCCGATGGTGATCCGCGAGGCCGCCCGCGCGACGTCACTGGCGTTCGGCATGCCCCTCTCGACAACCACGGTGGACTGGTTGAGCGGCGTCCAGAAAAGCTGGTTGGGCGCTTCCTGATGCCACCGCAAGCCACCCTTTTCGCCGAAGATCCGGAGGTTCAATCCGTGCATCTGCCCGATGGCGACTGCACTTGTCCACAACCGCCCGATGGTTCCGTTGGAATAGCGGAGGGAGAGCGACGCGTCGTCCTCGAGGGCCCGATCGCCGACCAGGGATGCGAAATGGGCAGAGATCGCCTCGATACGTTGGCCGGTCACATAGCCGATCATGTGAAGCGCATGGATTCCGCAGTCGGCCACGACAGAGCTGACGCCGGCCTGGGCCGGGTCGTACCGCCAGCGGACCCGAGGGTTGTCGGCGTCGGCCGCGTCGGCATGAAAGCCATGCGCAAACTCCGCGACGGCCAGCCGGACCCTGCCCAGATCACCGCGAGCCACCATCGCGCGGGCCTCCCGGACCATCGGGTACCCCGAATAGCCGAAATTGACCGCGAGGACGCGATCCTTGCGCCGTGCGATTTCCAGCAATGTCTCGGCGTCCTTCGGGTCCATGGTCATCGGCTTCTCGCACAGCACGTGAAAGCCGTTTTCCAGGAACGCCGCCGCGATCTCGAAATGGGTGGCGTTGGGCGTGGCCACCGTGACGAGTTCGACCCGATCGGGCCGGCTCCGTTCGCCTTCCAGCATCTCCCGCCAGTCGCCATAGGCACGATCCGGTGCGACACCGAGCGTTTGTGCAAAGGCGCGACCGCGGGACGGGTCGACATCGAGCGCTCCGGCCGACAGGGAGATCTGCCCGTCAATCCGTGCCGCGATTCGATGGGCGTCGCCGATCTGGCTTCCCTCGCCACCGCCAACTAGCCCCCAGCGCAGGATCTTGCCCATACTCTTACCTCCAGCCAAGATGGTTGTACCGTCTGTCTGCCTGTGTAAGTCTTGTTGCAAGCGCTTGCAATACGGCACGCGCTGTCGATTTTCTGGTGTTGGCGTGATGAATCGACTGCCTTCGATCCGGCCTGTCTGGGCCGGCGCTCTTCTGGTCGCAATGCTGGGGCTGTCGAGCGCTGCCGGTATCGACGCTGCTGTCGATCTGCCGGACGCCCTTGCCGATGTCGATTTCGACTCGCTTCCCAAAGACCGGGTCGCACTCGGTCGGCTGCTTTTCTTTGATCCGGTCATCAGTGGCAACCGCAATATCTCATGTGCGACCTGCCACCACCCGGACCACGCCACGGGTGATGGCGTGTCCCTGTCGATCGGCGAAGGCGGGGAGGGTCTGGGCCCGCAACGCCGGCCGACGACCGGCCCGAACCGTCCGGAGCAGCGGATTGGCCGCAATGCACCGCCGCTGTTCAATCTCGGGGCCAGATCGCTGCGCGTCCTTTTTCACGACGGGCGACTTGAGGCGGATGCGAACGGCAAAGCCGGGTTTCGGACGCCGATGGGGGACTCCATGGTGGAGGGGTTCAGCGGCCTGGTTGCGGCGCAGGCCATGTTCCCGGTCATTTCCGCCGACGAGATGGCGGGGCACTATGGGGAGAACGAGATATCGCGCGCGGTTCGCAAGGGCGAGATCGCCGGGCCAGGCGGCGCCTGGGACCTGATCGCCCGGCGCGTCGCCGCCATTCCCGAATACGCTGCGATGTTTGTCATCAGCTACGACCACATCACCAGCGGCCGCGATATCCGGTTCACCGACATCGCCAATGC
>JAAEOR010000282.1 GCA_024222895.1 Hyphomicrobiales bacterium
ATAGCCAGGGCACAAGCAGGCCTCGACGCTGCCGGCTTGCCGGCCCAAGACCAGGCAGAAGCTTACCTGACCGCAATTTGTCCTACTCACAAAACCCCGGTGCGAGTGCTGGAAACACGGCAAGTTGGCCACTCAAGCCAGATTTATTGGCATTGCTATGTCTGTTTGGAGTGGCATAAGTCAGTGTAGGAGCCGTCCTAAAATCCGTGATACGTGCTGCGTAATGCGTAAAAAACTGTCTTGTCCAAGATGATTTAAATTTTGGAGATCCCTTACCAAAAGCTGTAAATTTTGTCGGCGAACCGAGGAATGATGAGTTGTGAAAAAAGACAAACTGCCGTGGCCGCCAAAGCAGCGGGTGTAAATGGGGTCACAAAGGCGTCGAGTAAAAGTGCATTTGTGGCCGGTAGTGATGTTGCGTTAACTCCGGGGCAGGCTAAAAACGGCAGCTTGTCGCAAAACGGGACCGGTCGCAGCCGGGCCAAAAACGGCACTGACCCTCGAACTCGACCGGAACGGATCAAGGAGCTCCAACAGCGAGCCAAGGATCGCCGGGCGCAAAAGGAGTTGTTGGCC
>JAAEOR010000283.1 GCA_024222895.1 Hyphomicrobiales bacterium
CGACGAGGTCAAGCCCTTCGCCTATCAGGACCGGCCCTTGCCGATCGGCTACGGCCAGACGATCTCGCAACCCTTCATCGTGGCGCTGATGACCGACCTGCTCGACGTCGAGGCCGGCGACAAGGTGCTGGAGATCGGCACCGGATCGGGATACCAGGCAGCGGTGCTCTCGCCCCTGGCCGAGCGGGTCTATTCCATCGAGATCGTGCCGGAACTTGGTGAGCGGGCGGGCGAGACGCTGGACGAACTCGACTTCGCCAACGTCGAAACCAGGGTCGCCGACGGCTACTATGGCTGGCCCGAAAAGGCGCCCTTCGACGCCATCGTCGTTACGGCGGCGGCGAGTCACATCCCGCCACCGCTGGTCCAGCAGCTCGAGACTGGTGGAAAGATGGTCATCCCTGTCGGCGGCGTGTTCTCCACGCAGCAGCTGATGCTGGTCGAAAAGCAGCCGGACGGCGGCGTGACCACGCGCCAGCTGCTGCCGGTGCGGTTCGTTCCCTTCACCCGCGCCGAAGACGGGTGAGCCGCGCGACCCTCGCCGCGGTGGCGGTCATCTCGGCCGCAGTCCTCGCCTATCAAGTGCTGTTGATGCGGCTCTTCTCGATCGTGAGCTGGCATCACTTCGCCTACATGATCATCTCCATCGCGCTCCTGGGATTCGGCGCCAGCGGCACGGCCCTCGTCCTCGCGCAGCGCTGGCTGGTGGCGCGTTTCGTTCCCGTATTCGCCGTCTGCGCGGTGCTCTTTGCCGTCACCGCCATCGGAAGTTTCGCCATGGCGCTGCGGCTTCCCTTCAATCCCCTCGCGATTGTCTGGGATGCGCGGCAGCTTGCCTGGCTCGGTTTCAGCTATGCGCTTTTGGTGCTGCCCTTCGTTTTCGGCGGTGGGGCGATCGGCCTCACCTTTTCTCGGTACTCTGCCGAGATCGGGCGACTCTACGCGTTCGACCTGATCGGGGCCGGGGTCGGTGCGCTCGGGGTCGTCGGTCTCCTGTTCTGGCTGTCGCCCCCCGGCACGCTGAGACTGGTCGCGGCGCTTGGCCTTCTCGCCGCCGCGCTGGCATGCCTCGGGAGCGCCCACCGGATCGCCGCGGCGGGTCTCGGCCTCGTCGCGGCTGTGGTCACGCTCTGGCTGCCGCCGGCGCTCACGGCGCTGCACCCGCACGTCTCGCAATACAAGAGCCTCGCCATGGCGCTGCAGGTGCCCGACGCCCGCATCATCGAAGAGCGATCGAGCCCGCTGGGTCTGATTGATGTTGTCGAGAGCCCGACGATCCCGTTCCGCCATGCCCCGGGCCTCTCGCTCAACAATATCATGGAGCCTCCGCCACAACTTGGCATTTTCACCGACGCGGAGTCGATCAGCACGATCACCCGCTTCAACGGCGACCTCGGTCCGCTCAGCTACCTCGATTTCACCACCTCGGCGCTGCCCTATCACCTGCTCGACGGGCCAGAGACGCTGATCCTCGGCGCGGGCGGCGGCGAGCAGGTGCTCCTGGCGCTCTACCACGGCGCCGCCGAGATCGACGCGGTCGAGCTTAACCCTCAGGTGATCGGCCTGGTCAGTGGCGCCTATGCCGATTTCGCCGGCGACATCTACGCCCACCCTGCGGTCGACGTCCACCCGGGCGAAGCCCGCAGCTTCGTCAGCCGTGCCGAGAAGCACTACGACCTGATCCAGATCCCGCTGCTCTACTCTTTCGGCGCGGCGGCGGCGGGGACCCAGAGCCTGCACGAGAACTACACCTACACAGTCGAGGCGATGCGCGCTTACCTCGATCGGCTCGAGCCCGGCGGGCTCCTTTCGGTCACGCTCTGGGTAAAGCTGCCACCACGCGACACGCTGAAGCTCTTCGCCACGGCGGTTGAGGCCCTGAGGCAAGAGGGCGTGGCCGATCCCGGCGCTCGACTTGCGTTGATCCGCAGTTGGAAGACATCGACGCTTCTCGTCAAGAACGGACCGTTCACCGCCACCGAGGTCGCACTCGTGCGGGAGTTCACCGCCGAGCGCTCGTTCGATCTCGCCTGGTATTCCGGCATGCCGTCGGACGAGGCGAACCGCTATAACATCCTGGAGCGGCCCGATTTCTTCGAGGCGGCAACGGCACTGTCAGCGGCGCAGGGCGAGGACTACATCGACGCCTACAAGTTCTCGATCGTTCCGGCGACCGATGACCGTCCGTATTTCTACGACTTCTTCAAATGGCGTTTCCTGCCCGAACTCTTGAACCTCAGGACCCAGGGCGCGGCTGCGATGCTCGACATGGGCTACCTGATCCTGTTCGCGACGCTCGTCCAGGCGGTGATACTGTCGCTCCTGCTGATCCTGGCACCGCTTGCGATCCGGCGCCGGCGCTTCGGCGGCACTGCCCCCAAGGCTCGGACCTCGGCCTACTTTCTGGCCCTCGGTCTTGCCTTCCTGTTCATCGAGATCGCCTACATTCAGCGCTTCATCCTGTTCCTCGGTCATCCACTCTACGCCGTCGCGGTGGTGGTGGCAGGCTTCCTCGTCTTCGCCGGGGTCGGCAGCGCGCTGTCGTCGCGGCTCGACCGCGCGCTGCACGGCGCACGCTTGGGCGCGCTTGAGGTTTCCGTCCTCGGCATCAGCGCGGTCGCCGTCGTCTATCTCTTCATTCTGGCGCCGCTGTTCGACGCTCTGATCGCGCTGCCCGATCCGATCAAGATCAGCATCGCGCTCGCGCTCATCGCGCCACTCGCCTGCTTCATGGGCATGCCGTTCCCGCTCGGCATCGCCCACGTGGCACGCGAGGACGCCGATCTCGTCCCCTGGGCCTGGGGCATCAACGGCTGCGCCTCGGTCGTCGCCGCCATCCTTGCGACCCTGCTGGCCATCCACTTCGGCTTCACTACCGTGATGCTGCTTGCCGTAGCGCTCTATCTTGCCACACCGTTCATGCTTCGGCGGCGCGCGATGGAGCGCTTCGATGCCGATTGTTGAAGCACAAGCTGCGCCGAGGGCGTGGAGCTCTTGTAGCGAAAGGGATCACGTTCGGGTGCGCGGGGCGCAGTGCGTTCTTCGAGGCTCGGGCTTCCGCCCTCGCACCTCAGAATGAGGCCGCTGTGTGGATTCTGAGGGCGCATACCGCATCGGTCACGAGAAACTCCTCCAACCTCATCCTGAGGTGCGCGCGGTACGCGCGCCTCGAAGGACGCAATGGGTTTGGGGCCTCATAGTGTTCGTTGTACACCGGATTGCGCCGAACTTCCACGCGAGCTCAAAAGATGTGTGCAAGGGATTGGCGCGTGATCCTTAGGTCCGACCGATCCATAATTGGGTCGTAGACTGTCAGAGTCGCACTATCGGATCAGCTGACGAGGTCTTCGCGAATGCGAGCGATCAGTTTATCGCGAACCGGTGGGTCGTATGCAACTGCCTCACCAACGCCCCAGACCGGGCCGGGCCAGGCCGGGTCATCGGTGAATCGGGCAATGACATGGACATGAAGCTGTCGCACCATGTTTCCAAGCGCGGCGACATTCAGTTTCTCGCAACCGCTAATGGCCTTCAAGCTGTTGGAGGCCCTAACGATTTCATCGAACAGCACCGCCCGGTCGGCGGCGTTCAGGTCGATGATTTCTTCCACCGCCGGCCGGCGCGGGACCAGGATCAGCCATGGGAAGCGGGCATCGGTGTTGAGACGCAGGTCGGACAGCGGCAGCTTGGCAATCGCCATGCTCTCGGCTTCCAGCCGCGCGGCGGTCTTGAATTCCTTTTCCATCCCGATCCCACCTTTCTGCACCGGTGTAGAATAGCCGAAGCCGGCGCACACCAAAGCCGGTTCTTGTGGATCACGAGCCGACGCCACTTGCGTCTGGTTCGAGTTCCGGCTGTCGGGAGGACGGGTGTTGTCGGGTCATCCATTGCGGACGGCTGGCCCAAGGGGCCGGTCGCTCGGCCTCCGTCTTTTTCTCCGTCGGTGAGCCGGCGCAAGGAATCCCGTTCCGACGATCTCTTGCCACAGACCATCGACGACATGATATGATAGCGCAGGAAGTCGGCGGCGGACGTGCTCCTCGCCAACCGGGTCAGGTCCGGAAGGAAGCAGCCCTAACGAGTTTCGGCGCGGGTCGTTTGTCCGGCTTCCTACTTCATCCCGCCATCACCGGCGTTTCCGGGATCGGCGGCCCGTTTTCCGAAGAAACGCCGGGCGTGTCAGGTGCAGTCTTCGAGCCCTGGCGCGACGTCGTATCCGTGACGAGCGATGGACGGTAGCACCAACGAAACCGCGGCAACCGGTCCCTACCGCGTCCTGGCGCGAAAATACCGTCCGACCAGCTTCACCGATCTCGTAGGCCAGGAGCCGATGGTCCGCACGCTGACCAACGCGTTCGAGACCGGGCGGATTGCGCAGGCCTATATGCTGACCGGCGTGCGAGGCGTCGGCAAGACCACCACCGCCCGTATTCTTGCGCGAGCGCTCAACTACGCGGTTCCCGGGGAGATCGACAAGCCGACGATCGCCATGGACGCGCTCGGCGAGCATTGTACTGCAATCATGGAGGGGCGCCATATCGATGTGATCGAGATGGATGCCGCCTCCCATACCGGCATTGACGATATCCGCGAAATCATCGAGGCCTCGCGCTACAAGCCGGCCGTCGCCCGTTACAAGGTCTACATCATCGACGAGGTTCACATGCTGTCGAAGTCGGCCTTCAACGGCCTGCTCAAGACGCTTGAAGAACCGCCGGAGCATCTGAAGTTCGTGTTTGCCACCACCGAGATTCGCAAGGTCCCGGTGACGGTTCTCTCCCGCTGTCAGCGGTTTGACCTCCGGCGCATCGGTGCCGGCCGGCTGATCGACCTGATGAGTGGCATTGCAGCCAAGGAAGGCGTGACCGTCGAGGATGAGGCCCTGGCGATGCTGGCCCGGGCGGCAGAAGGGTCGGCGCGTGATTCACTCTCCCTTCTCGATCAAGCGATCGCCGATGCCGGCGGCAAAGTCGAGGCGGAGGCCGTGCGAACCATGCTCGGCCTGGCTGACAAGGCACTCGTCATCGACTTGTTCGCTGACTTGATGAGCGGTGCGATTGCCGATGCACTCACCCATTTGCAGGCGCTGCACCAGGTTGGCGCCGATCCGGCCGTGGTGCTTGAAGATCTTGCTGCCTTCACGCATCTCGTCACCCGGTTGAAGCTCGCGCCGGACGCAGCCGGTGACGACGGGCTGACTGAGGAGGAGCGGACGCGCGGCGCCAGCTTTGCCGGGGACATCTCGCTGCGGGTTCTGGCACGGACCTGGCAGATGCTGCTGAAGGGAATCGACGAGGTGCGCCAGGCGGCTCAGCCCCTGCCGGCCGCCGACATGGTTCTCGTCCGGATCGCCCATGCCGCCGATCTGCCAACGCCGGACGAGGCGCTGCGTGCGTTGCGCGAAGGCAAGGTCCAGCCGACGCCAGCACCCGCGACAACGGGATCGCCAGCCACGGGATCGCCGCCCGGAGGCCCGTCGGCACGACTCGCCGCGGTTGGGGGCGTCACCACCGCGGCAATGCCGAAGCCCCAATCGGCCCCGGCAGTGGACCCGGCGGAGAGCCCGCAAGAGGCGGTCCGGTTGAGCACGTTCGCTGATCTCGTCGCGCTTGTCGGCGAGAAACGGGATTTGAAGTGGAAGCATGCGCTGGAGCACCTGGTCCGGGTCGCCCGTTTTGAGGATGGCCGCATCGAGGTGGCGCCGACCGAGGCCGCGCCGGCCAATCTCGCCGGTGAGCTGTCACGCAAGCTTGAGCAATGGACCGGCCGCCGCTGGATGGTTGCGATCGCACGGGAAGCTGATGCGCCGACTGTCGCCGAGACCCGGAAGGCAGCACACGACCGCCTGGTCGACGACGCAAGAGCCGATCCGGTGGTGGCGGCCGTTATCGAACATTTCCCCGGCGCGGAGATTGTCGACGTTCGTATGCAGGGCGACGCTGCCGAAGTTGGTGGTCTTGCTTTGCCGGACGAGGAGGACGACGACGCCGAGATCTGAGGCGGGGGGCTTCCGGATGAGCCCGGCCGGCGTGTTTAACAAAGGATCGTCATCTGGCCGCTCGACATCAGCTGACAGACGCGCGATATGCACCGGCGACCGGCGACCGGCGACCGGCGACCGGCGACCGGCGACCGACGACCGGCGATGGTCGGCTGGCAAAACAGGGAAAAGGATCCAATGGCCCTCGGTGATTTGATGGGAATGATGAAGCAGGCCAAGGAGCTTCAGGAAAAAATGCAGGCCATGCAGGATGAAGTGGCAGCGATGTCGATCGAGGGGGCGTCGGGCGGCGGGCTCGTTTCGGTGACCCTGAACGGCAAGGGTGAAATGAAGTCGATTCGCGTCGATCCGTCGCTGCTGAAGCCGGATGAGGCAGAGATTCTCGAGGACCTTATTGTCGCGGCTTGCACCGACGCCCGCACCAAGGCAGACGCGACTCTCCAGGACAAGATGCGCGAAATGACGGGCGGCATGGATCTGCCATCCGGCATGAAGCTGCCGATCTAGTCGCGCCAGCTCGTCCGCCAAAACGGTAGCTCAACCGGGATCGACGCTTGACGTCCTTCCGGCTAGACCAGTCGCCATGCCCACATCCGTCGCCGGCCCGGAAATCGAACGCCTGATCCAGCTGCTCGCCAAGTTGCCGGGGCTGGGACCGCGTTCGGCCCGGCGAGCGGCGCTCCACCTGATCAACAAGAAGGACGATCTGCTGGTACCCCTCGCCAGCGCGATGGCGGTGGCAGCGGACAAGATCGTCGTCTGCTCAACCTGCGGCAATGTCGATACTGCCGATCCGTGCATGATCTGCACCGATCCGCGTCGTGACGAGACAACCATCGTCGTTGTCGAGGAGGTGGCCGATCTGTGGGCGCTGGAACGGGCGGACGCGGTCAAGGGGCGCTACCACGTGCTCGGCGGGGTGCTGTCGCCGCTTGACGGGATCGGCCCGGATGACCTGGGCATCGCCAGTCTGGTGGCGCGGGTCAGCGCCGGTGGCGTCGGCGAGGTGATTCTTGCGGTCAATGCCACTGTCGAAGGCCAGACCACGGCCCACTACATCACCGATCATTTGGCCGCTACGGGAGCCAGGATCTCCAGATTGGCCCATGGTGTTCCGGTCGGCGGCGAGCTCGACTATCTGGACGAGGGGACGCTCGCCGCTGCAATCCGGCGCCGCACCGCTTTTGAATGATATGTGATCGTCGTCACGACACGGTCCCTTCTGTTATCGTAAGGTTGAAACGACGTCGCGATCGTCGCGGCGTCGCGACTAGTCGAGGAGATCGTCATGTTTCGCGCTACGTTGGTTGCATCGGGATTGGTCATCATGACTGCGGGTTTTGCCGCGGCGGACCAGGTTTCGCAGGCAGACAATTTTGATCAGTTTACCGAGCAGTTTTGTGCCGCGGGCCTGGACGAGCAGCACATTTTCATCGTCCCGGCCTCGGTCTTCTCCGAGTCGGCGGTCAGCTGCGAGGCGGGCGAGTCCATGATCCGTACGAGCGAACCGGCGGATGATCCGGGACATATGGTCTTGAATATCGATCCGCCGAAAGGTTCGGAGTCCGGACTGGACTGCGACGGAAAGGCTGATGTCGGCATGACCATGGTGGCGGTGAACTGCCTTCCGGCGTCGATGGAAGCGACGGACCATGCCAAATAGCTGACGTGGCATGGATCACAGCTAGCGGCTTGGCGGAAAGCTGTCGGAGTGCTTTTTTCCGATCTTTCGCCGAGCTGCCGGCACGCCGGCTTCGCCGGGGACTACCCCAGTCCCTCGCGGAACGAGCTCGCCGGATAGACGCCGAGGATCCGGAACTCGGCGCAGAAAAACTTGAGTTCCTCCAGCGCCAGGGCCAGTGACCGGTCGTCCGGATGGCCGTCGACGTCGGCATAGAACTGGGTCGCGGTGAAGTGACCGTCGAGCTGGTAGCTCTCCAGCTTGGTCATGTTGACGCCGTTGGTGGCGAAGCCGCCGAGCGCCTTGTAGAGGGCGGCCGGCACATTGCGCACCCGGAAAACGAAGGTGGTGATGACAAGCCCATTGTCCGGGGCCGTCGGCGCTTCCTCCGGCGCCAGGATGATGAACCGGGTCGTGTTGTGGGCCTCATCCTCGACGTTTTCTTCAAGAATATCAAGGTTATAGAGATCCGCCGCCAGTCGCGGCGCCAGAGCGGCTCGGGTTGGATCGTCGGCCTCGGAGACCTCCCGCGCCGCGCCGGCAGTGTCGCCGGCCACCGCTGACGTCCAGCCCCGCGCCCGGATGATCTTGCGACACTGACCAAGAGCGTGAATGTGGCTGTGAACGGACTTGATCCCGTCAATCGTCGCGCCGCGCGGCGCCATCAACTGGAAATGAATCGGCAGAAAGTGCTCGCCGATGATGTGCAACCCCGACGTTGGCAACAGATGGTGGATGTCGGCGACGCGACCGGCGACCGAATTCTCGATGGGGATCATCGCAAGATCGGCGTCGCCCTTGCTCACCGCGCCAAAGCAATCCTCGAAGGTCGGTCTGGGGACCGCCTCATAGCCGGGAAAGACCTCCCGGCAGGCCAGATGCGAATTGGCGCCCGGCTCGCCCTGAAATACGATTGTCTTCAATGGAATCAGGCCTTTACTGGTTCGGATTGCCGCAGGATGGTCCGTGCGCGCTCCAGATCTTCAGGGGTATCGACACCCAGCGGCACTGCGTCGACCACGGCCACATCGATGCGCATTCCCGCTTCCAGCGCACGCAGCTGCTCAAGCCGTTCCCGTGTCTCCAGGTGGGCGGGTGCAAGTCCCATATATCGCCTGAGCGCCGCACGGCGATAGGCGTAAAGACCGATATGATGAAACAGCGGCCCGTCACCGAAGGGCGCGGTGGCCCGGGTGAAATAGAGGGCACGAAGGCGTCGCGGCCCGATTGGCGTTCCGACCACCTTGACGACACTTGGTGAGTCTTTTTCCTCCTCGCGGACGATTTCGGCGGCGATGGTGCCGATATCGACATCGGGATCGTCGAGAGGCCTCAGGGCGGCCCGCACCGTCTCCGGCTCGATCGTTGGAAGATCCCCTTGAACGTTTACGACAATTCCGGCCCGTTCATCCGGGTCGAGCGCCGCCAGAGCCTCGTCAATTCGGGAGGTTCCGTTGAGGTGATCCGGCCGGGTCAAGGCGGCCTCGCCGCCGGCTTCGCGAACCGCATCGGCGATTGCCGGTTCGTCGGTGGCAACGACGACCCGACCCAGGTCGGCTTCAACCGCGCGTCGCCAGACATGAACGATCATCGGCACGCCGTTGATATCGGCCAGCGGCTTTCCGGGCAGCCGGGTGGAAGCCATACGGGCCGGAATGAGGACAATCGCCGCGCTGTGCGGCATGGCAGGTCTCCGCATACCCGGCTTGACCGGGGCAAAAGGTCTCAAGTTGGATGCGCTTATACGTGTTGCCTCGACTGGCGCAAAGCCTGTAGTTTCCGGCTCGACACGGCTGGCAGGGCGCACTGCGATTTCCGGCCGGCAGGCATAGGCCGAGCGGAAACCGAGCCATGAATTTCGAATTCAACAAGATTGCCGGCGCGGTTCTGGGGACGGGCCTGGGTGTCATGGCGATCAGCATCGTCTCGGCCGTCATCTACGAGCCACACCACCCCGAGGAGCCGGGATATGTGATCGCGGTGGCCGATGCCGGCGGCGAAGTCAGTGGCGGTGAGGGGCCGGAAGAGGTGCCACCGATTGCCGATCGCCTGCAGGTGGCGAGTGTCGATGAGGGCTTGAACCAGGCAAAGAAATGCCTGGCCTGCCACACCTTCGAAAGTGGTGGCCCGGCCAAGGTCGGACCCAATCTGTGGAACGTGGTCGGCAGCTCGTACGCTCACTCGCCCGATTTTACCTATTCCCAGGCGTTCCAGGCCGCGGCGGCGGAAGGCGATGTCTGGACGTTCGAGTCGCTTGACACCTATCTGGAGAATCCGCGGGGTAACATGCCCGGTACGGCCATGGCCTTTGCCGGCATTCGGCGCCCAGACCAGCGTGCCGATGTTATCCTCTACCTGCATTCCCTGTCCGACGATCCGGTGCCGCTTCCGGCGGTGACCGCCGCGGCTGACGAGGCGATGCCGGCGGAGGATACGCCAGAGAGTGAGGCCGCCGAAACCGAGGAGATGGAGGCCGGCCAGTCCGAGGAAGAGACAGCCGACGACGCAGCGGCCGCCGAAGACATGGCCGACGAAGCCGACGCCGAAGAGGAGGCGGTCACCGGGGCCGACACTGGAGAACCGGCGGCGGAGCCGAAGCCCGACGACGATGCCGCGACGCCGGCAGATGCCGCGGAAACGCCTGAATCCGGCGCCGAGGCGGCGCCCGCTGACGCGGAATAAGCCCGGGAAGACCGGCTACACTGGCTTCTTTCACGGCAAAGTGGTTCCAGCTCACTTCTGATGAAATTTCCGTAAGGTAGCGCTTGTGAGGTGTCACTCGCGCCTCTTCGCCCTTAATATTACCAGAGAGACGGCATAGCGGCGGCTCGATTGAGCGCGCCCTGACGAGGAGAAGCGCAGCCGATGCGACGCATTGCGACGTCTGTCATCACCCTGTCGACGGCCCTGACGCTCACCATGGCCACTTTGGCCGGCGCCGCCGACGGCGAATGGGTTCACGCCACCAGTCTGATCGGGGAGCCCGGATATCCCGAAGGGTTCCCGCATTTCAACTACGTCAACCCTGATGCCCCCAAGGGCGGCACGGCCCGGCTGTCGGGCACATCGCCGACATTCGACTCACTCAATCAAATTCTGCCGAAGGGTGTCCCCGCCGACGGTCTCGGCCTGATCAACGAGAGCTTGTTGATCCGCGCCCTCGATGAGCTGAACATTTCCGGCCAGTACCCGCTGATCGCCGAGGCGCTGAGGGTGGCACCGGATTACTCGAAGGTCTCGTATCGCCTGAATCCCGACGCCCGCTGGCACGACGGTGAGCCGATCACACCGGAGGACGTGGTGTGGTCATTTGAGAAGTTGATCGAACTCAACCCGAGCCAGGGCTTCTATTACCAGCACGTCGCCGGCGCCGAGGTGACGGGGGAGCGCGAGGTCACGTTTACATTTGACCAGACCGGCAACCGTGAGCTGCCACAGATTGTCGGTGAATTCCCCATCCTGCCCAAGCACTGGTGGGAGGGCACGGGTGCCAATGGCAAGCCGCGCGACATAGCGGCAACGACGCTGGAACCGCCGCTGGGTTCCGGGCCATACCGGATCGCCTCGGTCAGCCCCGGTCGTTCCATTGCCTATGAGCGGGTCCCCGACTTCTGGGGAGCCGATCTCAACACCAACATTGGCCAGAATAATTTCGACGAGGTTCGTTACGAATATTACCGTGACATCAACGTCGAGTTCGAGGCGTTCAAGGCCGATAATTTCGACTATTGGCTTGAAAATGAAGCGAAGCGTTGGGCGACGGGCTACGACATCCCCGCGGTCAAGAGCGGCCGGATCAAGAAGGATCTGGTCGAGCTCGAGCAGGTTTCCGGAGTGATGATCGGCTTCATCCCCAATCTACGTCGGCCGCTGTTCCAGGATGCGCGGGTGCGCCGGGCGCTGAACTATGCCTTTGATTTCGAGGAGCTCAACCGCACCGTCTTCTTTGGCCAATACGATCGCATCGATTCCTTCTTTGAGGGGATCCCCATCGGTTGGCAGGGGCTTGCCGAAGGGAAGGAACTGGAAATTCTCGAATCGGTCCGAGCGCAGGTTCCGCCGGAGCTGTTCACCCAGGAATACACAAACCCGGTCGGTGGCGATCGGCAGAAGGTGCGCCAAAATCTGGGCAAGGCCGTCGCTCTGTTTCAGGAAGCCGGATACGCCCTCGACGGCAATCGCATGCTCGATCCGTCCGGCAATCCGGTCAGGTTCGAGATCCTTCTCAACGGTCCGACCCTTGAGCGCGTTGCCTTGCCTTACCAGCTGGCATTGAAGCGCATCGGCATCGACGCATCGGTTCGCTCTGTCGATTCGACCCAGTTCGTGACACGGGTCAGGTCCCGTGATTTCGATATGATCTACTCCGGCTGGGGGCAGTCGAATTCGCCGGGCAATGAGCAGCTCGATTTCTGGGGTTCCGATGCGGCCGACCGGGAGTCCTCCCGCAACTATGGCGGAATCAAGGATCCGGCCGTCGACGCCATCATCGAACGGATCATCTTCGCCGAGGACCGCGACGAGCAGGTGGCGGCCGTGCGGGCGCTCGATCGGGTGATGATGTGGAACCAGTATGTAATCCCCAGTTACAATCTGCTGCCGGAGCGGATCGCCTACTGGAACAGGTTCGGCTACCCGGACGGATTTGCCCGGTTCGCCATCGGTTTCCCGACCATCTGGTGGTGGGATGAAGAGACGGCTGCGGCGACCGGAGGCCGGTCATGACCGGCCGGCGCACTGCCGGGCTCACCCGGCGTACGGCCCTGCAGGTCGCTGGCGCCGGCATTGCGTTTGCCGGCTTGCCACCATGGGCCTGGGCCAAGGGCAAGACCGGTCTGCATGGGTTGTCGGTGTTCGGCGATCTGAAATATCCAGCTGATTTCGAACATTTCGACTACCTGAACCCGGATGCCCCGAAGGGTGGGCGGATGAACTTCCAAGCGCCGAACTGGTTCTTCAACCAATCCCCGCAGACCTTCAACACCCTCAACGGTTTTGTGTTGCGGGGCGACGCGCCGCCGCGCATAGAGCTTGTCTTCGACACTCTGATGGTGCGCGCTACCGACGAGCCGGACGCGATCTACGGTCTCGTCGCGGAAACCGTTGACGTATCCGACGACGGCAACGTCTTCACGTTTCATCTCCGCCCGGAGGCGCGTTTTCATGACGGTACACCGCTCACCGCCAACGACGTTGCGTTCTCCCTGAATATTCTCAAGGAACTGGGTCACCCGAACATCTCTCAACCGATATCGCCGATGGCCAGTGCCGAGGCGATTGACCAGCAGACGGTGGTGGTGACCCTGGACGGGACACAGACTCATTTCACCATCCTCACCATCGCCGGGTTGCCCGTCTTTTCGGCCGACTACTACGCCGATCAGCCGTTTGACGCTTCGACCCTCGAGCCGCCGCTCGGCTCGGGTCCGTACACGGTCGGTCGGCTCAGCGCCGGCCGATTCATCGAATACGACCGCGCGGCCGATTACTGGGCCGCCGACCTGCCGGTGAATGTCGGGCAGTTCAATTTCGATGCGATCCGCATCGATTTCTACAAGGAACGCCAGGCGGCGTTCGAGGCCTTCAAGAAGGGTGATACGACCTATCGCGAGGAGTTCACCTCCAAGACCTGGGCACTTGAGTACAACTTCCCGGCGGTGACCGACGGGCGGGTGAAGAAATCGCTCTTCCCGACGGAGAAACGTCCATCGCTGCAAGGCTGGTTCTTCAATACCCGGCGCCGGAAGTTCGCCGATCCGAGAACGCGTCAGGGAATCGGGCTGGCGTTTGACTTCGAGTGGACCAACCGGAACCTGTTCTACGGCGCCTACGCCCGGTCGGCATCGTTCTTTGAAAAATCCGGTTACGCTGCCAAGGGACCGCCAGCGGAAGGCGAACTGGCACTATTGGAACCCTATCGGGATCAGCTGCCGGACGCCGTCTTCGGTGAGGCCTATGTACCGCCGGCGAGTGATGGCTCGGGACGCGACCGCTCGATGCTTCGCCGCGCATCGGACCTGCTTACCGAGGCCGGTTGGCAGCACGATGGCAACTGGCTGGTCGATAGTGCCGGTGAGCGCTTGACGGTGGAATTTCTTACGCGTGCGGCGGTCTTCGAGCGGGTGTTGTCGCCCTTTGTCGAAAACCTGCGGCGGATCGGAGTCCAGGGTTCGATTCGCCAGGTAGACCCCGCCCAATTCCAGGCGCGTACCGACGAATTCGACTTTGATGTGATCGGCACCGCACTGTCCCTGTCGGCGACGCCGCTTGACGGGCCCCGGCTCCTGTTCTCGAGCGAGGCGGCCGGCAAGCCCGGCAGTTACAATTGGAGCGGGGTCAGCAGTCCGGTGGTCGATGAATTGATCGTCAAACTCCAGTCGGTCGAGTCACAGGAGGAACTGAGGGCGCTGACCCGTGCGATCGACCGGGTTGTTCGCAACCAACATCCCTGGATCCCCAACTGGTTCTCGACGGACCACAGGGTGGCCCATTGGGATATCTTTGGCTGGCAGGATCCAAAGCCCGATTATTTCTTCGCACCTGAAACCACTTGGTGGTTCGATCGCGACAAGGCCGCCGCGATCGGCAAGGCCGGATAAAGAAGCCGATGGGCGCATACATCACGCGGCGCCTGCTTCTGATCATCCCGACGATGATCGGAATCATGGCGATCAGTTTCCTGGTGGTGCAGTTCGCGCCGGGCGGACCGATCGAGCGGATCATCGCCCAGCTCCAGGGGACCGACGTATCGGCGACGGCACGGATCACCGGCGGCGGCAGCGACTTCCAGGGCGTCGCCAGCGAAACTGCCGGAGGCGATGCCACCTCCAGCTACCGCGGTGCCCAGGGTCTCGATCCCGAATTCATTCGTCAGCTCGAGGTGCAGTTCGGATTCGACAAGCCGCCGATCGAGCGTTTCGGGCTGATGCTGTGGAACTATTTCCGCTTCGATTTCGGTGAAAGCTATTTCCGCGATGTCTCGGTGATCGATCTGATCATCGAGAAACTGCCGGTCTCGATCTCGCTAGGCCTGTGGATGACGTTGATTTCATACCTGATTTCGATTCCGCTTGGCATCCGCAAGGCGATGAAGGACGGGTCGCGCTTCGATGTGTGGACCAGCGGCGTCATCGTTGTCGGCTATGCGATTCCCGGGTTCCTGTTTGCGATCCTGCTGATCATCCTGTTTGCCGGCGGCAGCTTTCTCGACTGGTTTCCGCTGCGCGGCCTGACCTCCGACAATTGGGCGACGTTGCCCTGGTACGAGCAGATCGTCGACTATTTCTGGCATCTGGCGCTGCCGTTGACGGCGATGGCGCTGTCTGCATTCGCCACGACGACCCTGCTGACCAAGAATTCTTTTCTAGACGAAATTCGCAAGCAGTATGTCGTGACGGCAAGAGCCAAAGGGCTGAGTGAACACAGCGTCCTCTACCGCCACGTCTTCCGCAACGCCATGCTGATCGTCATCGCAGGCTTTCCCGGTGCGTTCATCTCGTCTTTCTTCGCCGGATCGCTCCTGATCGAAACCATCTTCTCGCTGGATGGGCTCGGCCTGCTTGGCTTCGAATCAGTCATCAATCGTGACTATCCGGTGGTCTTTGCCACTCTCTACATGTTCTCGCTGATGGGTCTCGTTGTGAATCTCGTCTCCGACATCACCTACACTGCGATCGATCCGCGGATCGATTTCGACACGCGGGAGGTCTGATTTGGATCAGGTCCTCGAAAAGCGTCAAATCGAGACCATCTATCCGGAACCTGGACAGGCCGAGCCGCCGCCGGAAAAACTGAGGCTGTCGCCACTCAATCGCCGTCGCTGGGAGAACTTCAAGGCCAATCGACGCGGCTACTGGTCCTTCTGGATATTCATGATCCTGTTCGTTTTCTCGCTGGGCGCCGAGTTTGTATCCAACGATCGGCCGATCATCGTTTCCTACAAGGGTGAGATCCTGCTGCCGGGCTTCAACAACTATCCGGAGTCGACATTCGGCGGGTTTCTGGCCACCACCGATTATCGCGATCCGTTCATCCAGGACGAGATCCAGGCCAATGGCTGGATGGTCTGGCCGCCGGTCCGCTATGCCAATCGGACGGTGAACAACGAACTTGCTCGTCCTGCCCCGGCGCCGCCCTGGTGGATGATGAGCCTGGAGGAACGCTGTTCCCGGTATGCGGAGGGCGTTGACGATCCGAACTGCACGCCCGGCAACTGGAACTGGCTCGGTACTGATGACCAGGGACGCGACGTGGTCGCCCGGCTGATCTACGGCTTCCGGATTTCGGTGCTCTTCGGCCTGACGCTGGCGATCATCTCATCGGTGATCGGCGTCGTCGCCGGCGCGGTTCAGGGTTATTTCGGCGGCTGGACCGACCTTCTGTTTCAGCGCTTCATCGAAATCTGGACGTCGATCCCGACGCTTTATCTGCTGCTGATCATCTCGTCGATCATCGCCCCGAACTTCTTCGTGCTGCTCGGCATTCTGTTGCTGTTCTCCTGGGTGTCGCTGGTCGGTGTGGTGCGCGCCGAATTCCTGCGCGGTCGCAATTTCGAGTATATCAATGCGGCCCGGGCACTCGGTGTCGGCAACGCCACCATCATGTTCCGCCACCTCCTGCCCAACGCGATGGTGGCGACCCTGACCTTCATGCCGTTCATCCTCAATGGCTCGATCACGACCCTGACCTCGCTGGATTTCCTCGGCTTCGGCCTGCCGCCGGGCTCGCCGTCGCTCGGCGAGCTTCTGGCCCAGGGCAAGGACAATATCCAGGCGCCCTGGCTCGGGCTTACCGGGTTCTTCGTCATCTCGCTGATGCTGTCGTTGCTGATCTTCACTGGCGAAGCGGTCCGTGACGCGTTCGATCCGCGCAAGGTCTTCGAATGAACGAGTCGCACAGCCACGCGCACAGCCACCCAGGTAGCGCATCGGCCAACCGCCGGCGGGTCGGCATCGCCGCGCTGATCACCTTTGTGTTCATGGTTGCCGAGGTGATTGGCGGGCTGCTGTCGGGCTCCCTGGCATTGCTCGCCGATGCCGGTCACATGATCACCGATGTGCTGGCCCTGGGGCTTGCCTGGTTCGCCTTTCGTCTTGCTGATCGGCCTGCCGATGGCAGCCGCACCTACGGATATCACCGCTTCCAGGTGCTCGTCGCCTTTGCCAACGGTCTGGCGCTGTTCGTCATTGCCGGCTGGATCATCTATGAGGCAATCGAGCGGATCGCCGCACCCGAGCCGATCGTCGGAGGCCTCATGCTGGTGGTCGCCATCGCCGGAATGGTCGCCAACGTGGCGTCATTTCTGATCCTGCATAGCGGCGATCGAAACAATCTCAATATGCGCGCCGCCATGCTGCACGTGCTGGGTGACCTGCTCGGCTCGGCGGCAGCGATTGTCGCGGCGCTGGTGATCCTGGCGACCGGCTGGACGCCCATCGATCCAATCGTTTCGGTGCTGGTGGCAGTGATTATCCTCAGGAGCGCCTGGCGGGTCGTGTTGGAGGCCGGTCATATCCTGGTTGAGGGTACGCCGGCCGGGTTCGACACCAAGGCATGTGCAAAAGATCTTGTGGCAACCGTCCCGGACGTCTGTGATGTCCATCATGTCCATGTCTGGTCGCTGACCCAGGAACGGCCGATGGCGACCCTTCACGTGCGGATCGAACGCGGGGCCGACGCCGACCAGACCGTACGTCGCATCAAGCAGCGGCTGCGCGAAGCCTTTCAGATTGATCACGCGACCGTGGAAATCGAGCGCGACGGTTGCGCCGACGAGATGCAGCAGAAGGCGACGGCAGCATGAGCGAGACATCGGGCCAGGCCGAGCCACTGCTTGTTGTCGATGATCTGGGAGTGGAGTTCCGCCAGGGTGGCAACGTGACGGTCGCCGTCAAGAATGTCAGCTTCGAGATTGCGCGGGGAGAGACCCTGGCGCTGGTTGGCGAGTCCGGATCGGGCAAATCGGTCACGGCACTGTCGGTGATGAAGCTGTTGCCCTATCCGGCCGCATCCCACCCGACCGGGGCGATTCGTTTCAAAGGGGACGACCTGCTCACCGCCCCCGAAGACGACCTACGCAAGGTGCGCGGTAACGACATCGGTATCGTATTCCAGGAACCGATGACGTCGCTCAACCCTCTCCAGACCATCGAGCGACAGGTCGGCGAGGTGCTCAAGCTCCATCGTGGCCTCGGCGAAACGGCCGCGCGGGCGCGGGTGCTGGAGCTGCTTGCACAGGTCGGCATTCCCAACCCCGAGGAGCGGCTGGGGTCCTACCCGCATCAGCTTTCCGGAGGGCAACGCCAGCGGGTGATGATCTCCATGGCGCTTGCCAATGAGCCGGATCTCTTCATCGCCGACGAGCCGACCACGGCGCTGGATGTGACCGTCCAGGCACAGATCCTCGAGCTGCTGCTCGACCTTCAGGCCAAGACCGGCATGGCCATGCTGTTCATCACCCACGACCTTGGCATCGTCCGCAAGATGGCGAAGCGGGTCTGCGTGATGACCGAAGGCGTGATCGTCGAGGCAGGTCTGACCGAAGAGGTCTTCGCCAACCCGCAGCATGCCTACACCCGCCATCTGCTTTCGGCCGAGCCGAAGGGTGACCCGCCGGTGTCCAATCCGGACGCTTCGGTCGTGATGGAGGCGAACGATCTGAAGGTCTGGTTTCCGATCAAGCGCGGTCTGCTTCGACGCGTTGTCGGTCACATCAAAGCCGTCGACGGGGTCGACGTCGCGGTGCGCGCCGGTCAGACTCTCGGCATCGTCGGCGAATCCGGGTCGGGCAAGACGACGCTTGGCCTGGCGATGATGCGGTTGATCTCCTCGGAGGGCAAGATCGTGTTCCTCGATCACGATATCGCCGGCACCACATTCAAACAGATGCGGCCGCTGCGCCGGGAGATGCAGATCGTCTTCCAGGATCCGTACGGTTCCCTCAGTCCGCGCATGTCGGTGGCCGACATCATCGAAGAAGGTCTGCAGATACACGCGCCGAAACTGACGACGGCCGAGCGCGACAGGAAAGTGGTCAACGCGCTGGAGGAAGTCGGACTCGATCCGGCGACCCGCCACCGCTACCCGCACGAGTTCTCCGGTGGCCAGCGCCAGCGAATCGCGGTGGCCCGGGCGATGGTGCTCGAGCCGCGCTTTGTCATGCTCGACGAGCCGACATCGGCTCTCGACATGAGTGTCCAGGCACAAGTGGTTGACCTGCTGCGTGACCTGCAGCAGCGTCACGATCTCGCCTATCTGTTCATCAGCCACGACCTGAAAGTGGTGAAAGCACTGGCCAACGACATTGTCGTCATGCGCGGTGGCAAGATTGTCGAGACCGGCCCGTCGGCAAAAGTCTTTGAGCGGCCCGAGACCGACTACACCAAGGCACTGATGGCCGCGGCATTTGACATCACGGCTGCCCCGCGCGGCGTCGTGGCGCAATAACCCGGATGGCCGACCGCGCCGGTGCCATTCTCATCGCCAGTGGTCCATGGGACCCGATCCCGTGGTTCGATGCGGTTCGGGCCATGGACCAGGCGCGCGATGTCTTTGTGTGGCCCAACCTGCCGGAACCGGACGCAGTCGGATATCTCATGGCCTGGTATCCGCCGGCGGCGGCGTTGCAGGGATTGCCGCGGCTTGAAGCGATCTTCTCCCTTGGGGCCGGGGTCGAACACATCGTATTCAATGACGACCTTCCCGAACTACCCGACGTTCCCACGGTTCGGGTGGTGAGTTCCGATCTGACCCGCCGCATGACCGAGTGGGTCGTTCTTCAGGTCCTGCTCCACCACCGACAGCAACCGAATTACCTGCGCCAACAGCGTGACCGGCGCTGGAAGGAGCGACGCCAGCCGGCGGCAGCCGACGTTCGGGTCGGGATAATGGGGATGGGCGTCCTCGGGGCAGCGGCAGCACATGCGCTGGTTCCACTGGGCTTTCAGGTCGCCGGATGGAGCCGGCGGCGAAAGACTCATCTTGGCGTCGAAAGCTTCGCCGGTCCAGCCGAACGCGAGGCATTTCTGGCTCGCACCGATATTCTCGTCTGCCTACTGCCGCTGACCCGCGAAACCAGGGGCATTCTGTCCATGCCGCTGTTTGAGTCGCTGGCTCGCGATGGACGATTGCCTGGACCGGTGCTGATCAATGCCGGTCGCGGCGGGTTGCAGATCGAGGCGGACATTGTCGACGCCCTGCAGCGCAGTGTCCTTGCCGGCGCCAGCCTCGATGTCTTCGAACGGGAGCCGCTCGATTCGCGCAGTCCGCTCTGGGCTCTCGACAATGTCGTCGTGACGCCTCATTGCGCGGCCTGGAGCAACCCGGAAGCCCTGACCCGGCTGATCCTCGATCAGATCCTTGCTCACGAAGCCGGCCGGCCGTTCGACAACGTCATCGATGCGGACGCCGGGTACTGAGCGGCGGGGTCGCAGCGCGGGAAGGGCAAGGTTGTAGGTCACGCCGACTGCCGAAATCAGGGGGGCGTGTCGTTGGATCGTTGTGCTGAATGTTGGCAGGATGAACCGCTCCTCCCCCGAAACTTCGGGGGAGGTGGCGACGCGAAGCGTCGACGGAGGGGGCGCCGATGTGAGAGTACCATCACGGGCGATCAAGAATGCCCGGCGGCTGCGGCGGACAATGACACCGCCCGAGCTACGTCTTTGGATTCGGCTGCGGGTCCGTCATCCCGGACGACCTGTGTTTCGCCGGCAGCATCCGATCGGCCCCTACGTCATCGACTTCTATTGCGCGGCCGCCCGGCTGGCGGTGGAGATAGACGGATGGGGCCATGCCGCCGGTGACCGGCCGGAGCGGGACGAACGGCGCGACGCCTGGCTGCGCGAACAGGGAATCAGGACACTACGGATTCCTGCGGTCGAGGTGATGCAACGATGTGATGAGGCGGTTGAACGGGTTGTTCAGGCTGCGCGGGCAGCTATCGAAGGCTGAGCGATGCTGTTCGGCGCTCCAAGAGCGCCCCCTCCGTCGACGCTTCGCGTCGCCACCTCCCCCGAAACTTCGGGGGAGGAATGCTGTTGGATCGTCGCGCGAACAGCTCGAAAGGCGCGCCTATCCTCTCTCACTTTCTATGGAGGAGGACTGCCCAACCCTTTGTCAATGGCGAAGACGGTGCCAAAGCCACGAGTGCGGCGCTTTCGTCAAGGCGCGTTCGTGCTTTCAGGCTATCGTGCATGTGCTAGAGGCCACTTGCGGCGGCACCTCAATCGTCCTCTGCGATTCTGACGAAAAGCGGACCGTTATAGCTTGGCCGAGCTAGCGTCGGATTTCGCGGTCGACCGGCAAAGCGTGTATCAGATAGGTTTCGCATCTCGGGACGGCGTTTGATTCTTCCGCCGGCCCGCTTCCAACGGGAGACATCGTGGACCGTCGCCGCTTGCTGCGCCTCACGGGCACCATTGCGATAGCGGCGGCCGGCGGCTGGTTGGCAACCCTCGTCGGCCTCCCGGCGTCCTGGTTGTCGGGCTCGATGATCTGCGCCGCATTCCTGACGATCGCGGGGTTCGAATCGAGACTCCCCGCCCGCTTCGCTGACGGGATATTCCTGTTGATGGGCACGGCGTTCGGTGCAGGCCTCACGCCGGAACTGATCGCCAATGCCGCCGCATGGCCTTTCAGCCTTGCCGTCCTGGCTGCAACGATTGTTGTCGGGATCGTTGCCGTGCGCGCGTTCCTCATGCGAGTGGCCGGGTGGGACCGCGAAACGGCATTCTTTGCCGCTGTCCCCGGTGCATTGTCCTACGTCCTGGCAATCGCGTCGGAGACCAATGCCGACATGCGCAAAGTCGCTGCCAGCCAGTCCATCCGCGTCTTCCTGCTGGTCGCGGCATTGCCCGGCATCGTTGTGGCGGTCGAGCCGGGTGGTCAGCCTGGCCGAGAAATCGCCGTTGCGTCATACACCGAGACCTTCATCCTGCTTGCCGCCTCGTTGACAAGTTCCCTTGTCTTGCGGCGACTCGGGATGCCGGCGGCCTTTCTCCTGGGAAGCTTCGCCGCCAGTGCGGCACTGCACGGAACCGGAACAATCGTCGGCACCCTTCCAACACCGGTTGTGACATCGGCCATTGTCCTGCTTGGTGTTCTGATCGGCAGCCGCTTTACCGGCATCACACCCGGCTTCCTGCGCATGGTATTAGCTGCGTCGGCAGGAGCGTTCATCGTCGTAACCGCAATCGCTTTATCGGCAGCGCTGTTGGTCGCCTTCACGATCGGCGTACCGGTGGATCAGGCGATCATCGCCTTCGCCCCGGGTGGTCTGGACGCCATGCTGTCGTTGGCACTGGCGCTTGATATGGACACGACTTTCGTTGCGGCCCACCAATTCGCGCGCTTCGTCGGCCTGGCGTTGATGCTTCCGATCGTTACCCGATGGGCTGTCGGCGGACGCTGACCGGGCGGCCGGGGCGAACGACCCTTGGTGTTATCCGCCGGCCGGCGGAAAGACTGCAACCCGGGCGTTGCCGCCGGCGGCTGCGGTGCCGGGAAGCGGCGTATCCCCGTCTGACGCGCCGGCGAACGGCAGGCCGACACGGTCCCAGACTTCAGTCAGCGCCAGGACCAGGCCGTCGATCAGTTCATCATTGTGGAACGGCGTCGGTGTAATCCGCAGCCGCTCGCTGCCGCGCGGCACTGTCGGGTAGTTAATCGGCTGGATGTATATGCCGTGGTCCTGAAGGAGCAGATCGCTCGCTTGCTTGCACTGGTCGGCGTTGCCGACCAGGACGGGAACGATGTGGGTCTCCGACGGCATGACCGGGAGCCCGGCCGCGGTCAGCGACGCCTTGGTGCGCGCCACCGCCCGCTGTTGGGCCTCGCGCTCCGAATTCGAGGCTTTCAGGTGCTGGATCGACCGAGTCGCCGCGGAAGCGATGGCGGGAGGCAAAGCGGTGGTAAAAATGAAGCCGGGAGCATAGGAGCGAATGGTGTCGATGATCACCTGGCTGGCGGTCACATAGCCGCCGAGAGTCCCGAATGCCTTGGCAAGGGTTCCCTCGATCACGTCGATGCGATCCATGACTTGGTCACGCTCGGCGATGCCGCCGCCACGCGGTCCGTACATACCGACGGCGTGGACTTCATCGAGGTAGGTCATGGCGCCGTATTTGTCGGCGAGATCGGCGATCTGCTCGATCGGAGCCACATCTCCATCCATCGAGTAGACCGACTCGAAGGCGATCAGCTTGGGCCGGACCATGCTCTGCGCCTTGAGGATATCCTCCAGGTGGTCCAGATCGTTGTGACGGAAGATGAACTTCTGAGCGCCGGAACGTCGCACGCCCTCGATCATCGAGGCGTGGTTCAACTCGTCGGAAAGAATGACACAGTCCGGCAGCATCTTGGCGATGGTCGAAATCGCCGCTTCGTTGGAGACGAAACCCGAGGTGAAGACCAGTGCCGCTTCCTTGCCGTGCAGGTCCGCCAACTCGGCTTCAAGATCAACCAATGGATGGTTGGTGCCGGAAATGTTGCGTGTTCCGCCCGCGCCGACCCCCATCCGCCGCGCGGCGTCGGTCATCGCCGTGACGACGGCGTCATGCTGGCCCATGCCAAGATAATCGTTCGAGCACCAGACAACGATCTCCCGCGTGTCGCCGTCCTGGCGCCACAGAGCGTAGGGGTAGCGTCCGGCAATCCGCTCGAGATCGGCAAAGACCCGATAACGCTTCTCGGCGTGGAGGGCGGCGATCGCCTCGGCGAAGATCGACTGGTAGTCCATCGAACAAACCTGTTGTTGAAACAATGAGAAGGTAGAGGCCGACGCGGAACAAGTCCACCGGCACAATGCCGCGTTACTCCTCACGGTTACTTGATCTTGGTCAACCGAATAGGCGTGTCGCCGGGGTGTTTGCGCGATCCGGTATCACAATCAAGAATTGTGTCTAGCCGGTATAGGACACGCCACGATAGCGCATGCCGATCTTCACCGCTCCGACGATGACGCGGGACAGGATTTCCATATCGACAGGCATGTGCGGACGCCAGACGTCGAGGAGAAGAGCGGTACGCGGTTCGTCCGCATCATTGATCACTTCGTGTGGGAAGGTGTCATCCCAAAGGAGCATCTCGCCATCGCTGATGCTGTTCTCCTCGCCGTCGATCATCATGATGGTTGCCGGCTCGCCGTTTTCGCGCTTCGGAATCTGCAAGCCCAGGTGAAACCGCATGATCCCGCGGAATGGGCCGCGATGGGGCGGGATGTGTTTGTGCGGCGCCATTTTGGAAACCAAGGCGGTCTTCACTTCCGGGCACTGGTCGAGAAGGTCGGCCAGCAACGGTACGCGGGCGAGGTTCTCCGGCACGGTGACGTCATAGGCCTTGAGAATCAACAGCCGCCAGTCACGGCCGTCATTGGCCGAAATTTCGGCCTGCTCGGGCATGATGTCGTGGAAACGGGGCATGGAATCGAGCTGCGCCGCCTTGGCCTCGTCGCGAATGGCCTCCCATTGCGCCGCGAACTTGTGAGCATTGGGAAAATCGCTGTCGATGTCGAGGATTGCGGGGGCGTCGATGCGCTTCTCATAGATACGCCGGACAACACCCGAAGCCTGATCATAAAACTTGGTCATGGATCATCGCTCCTACTGGTTTCTCGTCACCGGCAAACGGCCGGCCGCAACCTTGATATTAGCATACGCGATTCATCGTATTGTCGACGACACCGGAATTGGGAAATGGGCGATGCGCCGCACGGTCGGCCATAGTTGCACAACGCGATAGCCTGGACATACGATCCCAAACTTGCCGACGATAGCGGCGGCTGAGGCGGAGGAGCAGGAGGTATGGCAACCGAGCCGGTTCGTTTCGCGGTTGACGAAGAGCGGATGGTGTCGGGCCTGCTCGACCTCCCGTCGGCACCGCGAGCCGGCTACGTGCTCGCCCACGGCGCTGGAGCCGGCATGAAACACCCCTTCATGGCAGCCATGGCGCGTGGTCTTGCAGCGGTCGATATTGCCGTGCTGCGCTACAATTTCCCGTATATGGAGACCGGCAGTCGCCGTCCGGACCGACCGGCGCTTGCGACGGCTACGGTTCGGGCGGCTGTCGAAGAAGCCGGTCGACTGATGCCGGGCCTGCCGCTTCTTGCGGGTGGTAAGTCATTTGGCGGTCGGATGACGTCGCAGGCTCAGGCGTCCGAGCCGCTGCCGGGGGTCCGCGGCCTCATTTTCCTGGGTTTTCCCCTGCATCCGCCGGGCAAGCCGTCTACGGACCGTGCCGACCATCTCGCGTCCGTCGTGGTGTCGATGCTGTTTCTCCAGGGTACGAGAGACACCTTGGCCGACAGCCAACTTCTGGAGCCGCTGAGCGAGAAACTTGGAGACAAGGTGACTTTGATACTGATCGAGGACGGCGATCATTCCTTTCATGTGCGCAAGGCAAGTGGCCGCGACGATGACGAGGCGCGGGACGAAATGATTGCAGACATGGTCGCATGGGTCGACCGGACGGTTTGATCTTCGAGCAGCTTGTCAAAACCAACGAGCCGTTGGGTGATCCGGGGTGCCGAGTACCAACGATTTCGCCGCTTCGACCCTTCGGTGCGCCGGACGATCGGCGGCGAGTGAAAGTCCACCTGGGAGATCTGGCCGGCTTTTCGCTTTTCCGCCGGCCCTTATCATGATTACCTGTCGATTGATCGGTGGTCCGCGCAATGGAGGCGGTCACCGCGGGGTGCGTGCCGTTACGTCACCTTCGCAATTCGAATGATAGTCCGTAGAAGAGCGGCGGCATTGGCAATCGCCAGACGGCCTGCTGCAATCTGGTCGGTGAGGTTCCAATCCGCCAATGAACAGGGAGACAAGCGAATGAGATGGACTCGTTTCAGAATTTCCACGGCGATCGTTGCCGCATCGGTGCTGGCGATAGGTGCCGGCAGTACTCAGGCCGAGGAGCTCCGGCTGCTCACCTGGGGCGGCTATGCGCCCGATGACGTGGTTGCGCAGTTCGAGGAGGAGACCGGCATCGACGTCCAGGTCACGCTATCGAACAACGAGGAAATGATCGCCAAGCTGCGGGCGACCGACGGCGGCGGATTCGACCTTGCCCAGCCCAGCCAGGATCGCATCACCGGTGTCCAGGAAGAATACGGCATCTACAAGCCGATTGATCTTTCGAAGATCGAGTCCGACCTGTTCATCGGATCGATGCTGAACGGGACCAAGATGAACACGGCGTTTGATGGTGAGGTCTACGGCGTTCCCCATGTCTGGGGCACCAGTGGCCTGGTGCTGAACACCAAGATGGCTGCTGACGTCAAGGACTACACCGATCTGTGCAACGATTCGGTCGCCGGCAAGGTTTCCTACCGGCTGAAGCGGCCGACGCTGATCGGTTTCGCCTTTGCCATGGGCATGGATCCGTTTGCCGCCTACGGTGACACGGCCGCCTACCAAGAGATGATGGAAAAAGTTGGTGCAAAGCTGACCGAGTGCAAGCCCAACGTGAAGGTTTACTGGACCGGTGGCGATGCGCTGATCAATCTGCTTCGCTCGGGCGAGGCTGTTGCGGCGATGGCTTGGGATACCGGTGGCTGGAAGCTCAACGAGGAGAACCCGGACATCACTTTCGTCGCGCCGGCCTCTGGCGCGCTGGGCTGGATCGACACCTTCGCACTGCCGGCCAAGACCCAGGCGGAGGACGCTGCCTACAAGTGGATCAACTTCGTGATGCAGCCGGAGATCGCCGCCAAGATTACCGCGGCAGCCGGCAACTTCACCGCTTCCAAAGGCGCCGACGCCTTCGCCGAAGAAGCTCTGAAGACCCGTTTCCAGGACAGCTTCCCGCCGGAGGCGATCGACAACATCAAATGGTACCCGCCGGTTCCGGCCGGGCTTGAGGATATCGAGGGCAAGATCCTCGATAGGGTCCAGGCGTCCTAAACGGGCCAACGATAGGGAAGGTGCCCGGCGACCAGACCGATCGCCGGGCACTAGTGGAGCGAATTTGACATTTGAGTCCCGTTCGCTGCAAGGCTGTCGTTCAAATGTCAAATTCGGAAGCTCCACTAGAATCAGATATTTGCTAGTGGTCGTGATGACTCCGACATTTGCTTGAGAGAGTGTTGCAGGTGGGTTGCAAATGTCGGAGTCGGACCACTGCCATGACCGCCCGAAGGCGGACTCTCACACGATGAACGCCGAAGCCGAAACCGCATTCGATCTCGAATGCCGCTCGCTCACCCGCAAGTTCGCCGACTTCACCGCGGTCGACAGCGTCGACCTTGCGATACCGGCCGGCGCGTTCTTTTCAATCCTCGGTCCGTCAGGCTGTGGCAAGACAACGCTTCTCCGGATGGTGGCCGGCTTCATTGAGCCGACCTCCGGCGACATCTTGATCAAGGGGCGTTCGGTGCTGGACGTGCCGCCCAACCGGCGGCCGGTGAATATGGTTTTCCAGCATCTGGCGCTGTTCCCGATGATGAATGTTGCCGAGAACATCGGCTATGGCCTGCGTCGCCGCGGCATGCCGCGTGAGGATATCGCCAGGCGGGTCGAGGAAGCGCTCGTGCGTGTCGGCCTGCCGGGTTCGGGCGAAAAGCGGGTGTCGCAGATCTCGGGTGGACAGCGGCAGCGGGTGGCAATCGCCCGGTGCCTGGTTCTCGATCCTGACGTGCTGCTGCTCGACGAGCCACTCGGTGCCCTCGACCTGAAACTGCGTGAACACATGAAGGTCGAACTGAAGAAGCTGCAGAATGAATTTGGCACGACATTCATCTACATCACCCACGATCAGTCCGAGGCTCTGGTCATGTCGGACCGGGTGGCGGTGATGAACGAGGGCAGGTTCGAGCAGGTCGGACCGGCGCAGGAACTGTATTATCAGCCCAGGACGTCGTTCGTCGCCGGTTTCGTCGGCGAAAGCAATCGTTGGCGGGGCACGGTCGAATCGATCGACGGAGACAGGCTGTCGGTCGTCACGGAGAGTGGCGTGAAGATCGTCGCCACCACTTCTGCCGGCCTTCAGACCGGCGATCCGGTGGTCGTCTTTGTTCGCCCCGAGGCCATCGCTCTGTCGCGAACCGAGGCGGGGCTTGACGCCATGGGTAACCGCATGGCCGGCAAGGTGGACAGCGTTCTCTTCAACGGCGCCGCCAGCCGGGTGTTGATTCGCACGGCTGCCAGTGGCGGGGAAATCGACGTGGCGTTACCGCAGACCGGCGAATTCAACGACCTTGCGGCCGGCCAGACCATCAGTTTCGGCTGGAGCGACACCCAGACCACGTGCTTCGCAGGCTGAGCCATGAACCGCCGCCTCGTCCTCTTCCTGTTGCTGGCGCCGCTGGTGGTATGGCTGGGGGCGCTGCTCGTCATCCCCCACATCGACCTGTTCCTCACCTCGCTGCGCGTGAAGATCAAGCCGCGCGTCTATGAGTTCGGCTTCGAAAACTATGCGGCGTTTTTCACCGAGCCGCTCTACTGGAACACGTTCGCGCGCACCGCGCTGATGTCGATCGCCGCGACCGCTTTGACCCTGCTCATCGGGTTTCCGATTTCCTACTTCATCGCCAAAATGGTGCGCGGAAAGATACGGGCCGTGCTGTTCGTCCTCTGCCTGCTGCCGTTCTGGGTTTCCGAACTGGTGCGAACCTTCGGCTGGATGATCCTGCTGCGCGAAACCGGCGTGGTCAGCAACGCGCTGCAATGGCTGGGCTTCGCCAGCGGACCGATTGAGTTCCTCTACAACGACGCGGCGATCATGGTCGGGCTCGTCTACACGTCGATGCTGTTCATGGTGGTACCTCTGGTCACCACCCTCGACAGTCTCGACAACAGCTATATCGAGGCCGGCTACGATCTTGGCGGCAGCGGCTTCGCGGTGTTGCGCGAAATCATCATTCCCCACGCCATGCCGGGAATCGTAACCGGCTGCATCGTCGTCTTCATGCTATCGCTCGGCAACTACCTGACGCCCATCCTGCTCGGCGGCAAGGACAGCCTGTGGTTTACCGAGCAGATCTATGCGCAGTTCATTACGCGCTTCAATTGGGAACAGGGCTCTGCCTTCGGCTTCCTGCTGTTGATCCTCTCGTCGCTGATCGTATGGGGCGGCCTCAAGCTGACCGGTCAGACACTGGGCCAGACCGTCGGCCAGGAGGCGGGCGGCCAGGAGGCGGGCGGCAGATGATCCCTTCAATTCCCCAGAATCCACTCTTGCGGAATGTCTATCGACTCTATGTCGGGCTGTTTTTTCTTTATCTCGCCGCCCCGCTGCTGGTGGTGTCCG
>JAAEOR010000284.1 GCA_024222895.1 Hyphomicrobiales bacterium
CATCCCCGGCGCCGTTGCGTGGCCGCTGTCGGAGATCGCCCGTGGCAGTCCGGCCGACATGCCGAAGAAAACCGCGACCGTTTTCCTTTGTGGGTCCGGTGTCCGCACCAGACGAAACGCTGACGCGCTCGCTGCTCTTGTCGACGACGCGGCCTACCGTATGACCGGCGGCATCATGGCGTGGAAGCAAGCCGGGTACCCCACTGAAGGCGGCTGATCGCGCCAGGGACGGCCAGCCTCTGTTATGGGTTTCACCCCGGAAGTTCTGACCCTGATCTCCGGCGCCCTTGTCGGCTTTTCGCTGGGACTGATTGGCGGCGGCGGCTCGGTGTTGGCTGTTCCGCTGCTCGTCTATGTCGTCGGCGTCGGCGATTCCCATGTGGCGATCGGCACAAGTGCCTTTGCGGTGGCCGTCAGTGCGGCACTGAACCTTGCCACCCACTTCCGTTCCGGCAATGTGAAGTTTCGCTGCGCCCTCGCCTTCGCGGTGTTCGGCATTGCCGGCGCAGCGCTCGGATCGACGGCCGGCAAGGCGTTCGACGGCGACCGGCTCCTAGCGTTGTTCGGCGTGGTGATGATCGCCGTCGGCGTATCAATCGCCCGCAAGCCGGCAGAGGTTGGTGAACCAGGTGTCGAGCTCAATCGCAACACCGCAAAGCGACTGCTGCCGCGGATCATTCCAATGGCGCTGGGTGTCGGCTTCCTTGCCGGTTTCTTCGGTATCGGCGGCGGCTTCCTGATCGTGCCGGGCCTTGTCTACGCAACCGGAATGCCGTTGCTCAACGCGGTGGGATCATCGCTGTTGTCGGTCACCACATTCGGGCTGACGACCGCCGGCAATTATGCTCTCTCCGGCTTCGTCGACTGGTCCATCGCGACGTGGCTCGTGATCGGTGGTGCCGTCGGCGGTCTTGCCGGCGTGGTCGTCTC
>JAAEOR010000285.1 GCA_024222895.1 Hyphomicrobiales bacterium
ACCGCCGAAGACCGGAGAAGCACGCGCCCGTTCGGCGCTTTTGTCGCTGTCGTCTATGCCGGCGTCTTCTGCGGCACAGCTCTGGGCGGCGTACTGGCGGGTCGCTTCGGCTTCGAGGTCGCTTTCCTTTTCGGCGCGGCAGCTGCGACCATCTCCGGAGTCCTGGGCATCGTCGTGATGAGGGGAAGGGCAGGGGATCCCGAAGCGGCTGCCATGACCGTCCCCGTCGCTGTCGAACCCCGCCGGCGCATATGGTTCGGCAGCCGCTTCGTTGCCTTGCTCCTTGGCATCGCCGTGCCGATGGCGGCTTCGACCGTGATCTTCATATGGTACCTGACACCGTTGATCCTGGCCGCTTCGGGTTCGGGGCCCGCCGAGATCGCTCGCGTGGTCATGCTCTACTATCTTGCAGTCGTCCTCATCGGCCCTACCGTTGCGCGCCTTTCGGACAGAGGCGTCGGCGCCCTGCCGCTGGTCGGCTCGGGGGCGATTGTCTCCGGCGTCGCGCTCCTGTCACTGACGGCGTGGAGCGGTTTCTGGGCCGTGACCTTGGCGGTGGCCGGTCTCGGTATCGGCCACACGCTGATACGGGCGCCGCTTTTCAGTTTGACCCTTGAGACGACTGACGGATCCAGCGCGGGTCTCAGCGCGTTGCGCTTGATCGAGCGCGTCGGCGCAATCGTCGGCCTCGCTGCCAGTGTGTTGTTGCTGCGCAATGTCGGCGCCCTCAGCAGCGTCTACGCGCTCGGAATTGCATCGCTGCTGGGCGTCGCCCTCTATGCTATCGTCCTGGCTGTCGGGCGACTTCGGCAAAGCTGATTGGAGGAGGGACGATGTGGCCTTCGTAAGGATTGCTGCGGCGCTTGCGATGGTGTTCTCGGCGTCCGCCGCCGCGGCCCAGTACAAGATTATGGTCGTTACCTGGCGCGGTTGTGAGGACGCGTGCCAGGGCTTTCAGGACCATTTGACCAAAGGCGGGATCGACGCCGAGTTCATTTTGCGCGACGCCAACAAGAACAAGGCGGCCCTGCCCGGGTTTCGCGCCGAGGCTCGCGCCGACGAAGTCGATCTCATGCTCACTTGGGGCACGAGTGTCACACGCGGGATGGCCGGAACGCTTTCCGAGTTCGACGATCCGGCCTTCGATCACGACATCCCCACCGTCTTCACGATCGTCGCTGACCCGGTCGGCGCCGGCATCGTCGAGAGCCTGGACCATTCCGGACGGAGCAACGTGACCGGAACCTACAATCGTGTGCCCGAGGACGTGAATATCCAGACGATCCGAGCTTACCTGCCGGGCTTCCAGCACCTCGGCCTGCTTTACAACGCCAATGAACGGAACTCGGTTCTCAAGCGCGACGAGGTCGCCGCGTTGACCGGTCCAATGGACTTCGAACTGACCGCGCTCGAACTGCCGCTCGGCGACGATGGTGAACCGCGCGTCGAAGACATCGCACCGAAGGTTGCGGAATTGGAGGCGGCCGGGGTCGATTTTATCTACCTTGGCTCCTCATCGTTCCTGCAGGAGAACCAGGACGACGTGATGGCTGCGGCGATCTCAAACGCGGTTCCGGTGCTCAGCCCTTACGAGTCGTCGGTGCGCGAATCCGGCGCGCTGATCGCTGTCGCCGCGCGCTACTATGATGTCGGGATCCTGGCCGGCCAGCAGGCTGAAAAGATCCTTGTCGACGGCATCCCCGCGGGTGATTTACCGGTCCTGCAGATGACCAACTTTGCCGTTGTTATCAACATGAGTGTCGCCAAGAAGATCGAGCTTTATCCGCCGCTCGACCTGCTGCAGGTCGCCGAGATCGTGGATTGACGGTCCCGTGCGTTCGATCAGCTGAGGGGTGGGGGGAGGATAGTGCTCCTCACCGGCACGAACGATCGGCGGTTCCGGCGCCGGGCGGGGATTAGAGCTTCTTTGTGGTTTTGCAAATAGCCCGAAAGCCAATTAGTAATCCGGGGCACGGCGAATTGCCCTGGAGTGTTGGGCCCAGGGTATGAGGCGTTAACTGGGACGACCTGGCGGGAAAAAGTGGCCCAGATATTTATCAGTTATTCGCATCAGGATACCCAGCAGGCCAGCAAGATCGCCCACGAACTTGGGGTCCGAGGCTGGTCGGTCTGGTGGGATCCGGAAATTCGCTCTGGGGAATCCTTCATCGTCCTGATTAATCGCGAGATCAGCGCCGCGTCCTGCGTCGTGGTCCTGTGGTCCAAATCCTCTGTGACCTCCCACTGGGTGGTGGAGGAAGCGCACAATGCTCTGAACCGCGACATTATCTGCCCGGTAATGGTCGAGCGCGATTCCCAGCTTCCGGTGGGTTTCGCGACCGTCAAATACATTCCTCTATGGGAGTGGCGGAACGACGAGCCTGTCGGCGGCTTCGGCCCGCTGATCGATGAACTTGAGAGCATCGTCGGCCGGCCTGCGCCCTCTCGAGCGGCGCCGTCCGCGCCAGCGGTACCCGCCGAAGCACCCGTCGCGTCCGCCCCTTCTCCGTCGCAGCAAGTGCCGCGGGAGTCGCCTCCGGAACCTGTGCCACGGAGGACGACACCGGAACGTCGCGAAGAGCCCGCCGCCGGCGAAACGCCAATTCCGGGATTGACGGCGCGGTCTATTGCAGAACGTCGCCGCTATATCGATTTCAGCGACCTGAGCTGGATGGACTTACCGATCATGGGGCTTCTTGTCGCCGGCCTTGCCTGCCTGCTTGCATCTACCATCGGGCGCTATTTGTTTATGATCGCATCGCCGGTGCTCTACAGTCTGACGCCGCCCCTTCTCGCACTCGCCGCGATCCTCGGCGCGGCAATGGCGGAACGGAACCGCCGGAGTATTCGCAGCCCGGTATCGATGTTGCTTTTTCGCCGTGGCTCCGGCCGGTTACGGACCATCCTCCAGGGGATCATCTCGGCCCTTGTGTTCGGTGTTTGCACCTATGCAATCGGCCTGCATGCGGCTCGGTCTTTGCAAGTCGGGGAGACGACCTATGGGGGCGTACCTCTCGGTATTGTAGATGTCGCAGCAACGGTGGCCTTCGCCCTACTGACCCTGTTCAGCCTCACTGCCATTGTCCGGCCAGTTCGCGGGGGAAGGCCGCGGTGACCGCCGCCATCATCTTTCTGATTCTGATCGGGCTACTTGTCTTCGGCCTCTCGGTTCCTGTTGCGCTCGGTGCGACCTCACTCGTCTCTCTGTTTTTTTTCTCCGACTTTTCGTTAACGTCCGCGCCGATCCTCGGCATGAGGATCGCGGACGCCATGCAGGACCACGTCCTTGGTGCGATCGTGCTGTTCCTGTTCTATGGGCGGCTCTGCGCCGGCATGGAGATCAGGAACCGGTTTGCGACGAGCTTCTCGGCCCTGTTCGGCGGGCGGCGGATCGCTGCAACAATCGGCGAGATTCTGGCGAGCCTGATCCAGCCGGATACCGCAGGGGACGCACTCCTTCAGCGAAACGACGACGCAGCGGCAACGGTCAACCGCCTGCGAATGGCTGGTACCGCCGGCTGGAGTGCCCTTGGCCAGGCCGCCGGACTTGCCTGCCTACGAGTTGTGATGCCACCGGGTATCGTGCTCATCATCTTGGCGTTTGTGTTCGAGGAATCGGTCTTTCGTCTATTCGAGCAAATGCTGCCATGGGCGTTGATTGCCGCTGCTTTGATCCTGCTGCTGGCCATCCCGGCAGGCCGGATTCCTGTCTCTCAACGTGGGACCAAACTCAAGATCGAGTGGCTGAGCTTTCTCTGGGTTCTGGCACCGATCTGGATCCTTGGCCTGATCGGCGCTGGAATCCTGACTCCTGCGGAGGCCGCAGCCTTCGCGGTAGCCTTCGCACTGATCCTGGGCGCACTACTGCGTCAGTTATCCGGTCGTATTCTACTGAGAGCGGTGCAGGATTCGCTCTATGACATCGGGGCTATATTTCTCGTCATTGTCTTTGCGAGCGTCCTGTCATTTGCCCTCACGTACGAAGGTTTTCCCATGATGCTGGGTGACTGGAGTGAAGTGGCAGGTCCTCCAGCTGCGCTAGCGGGCATACTGGTGCTAACCTTCGTTACCAGCGCGATAACGGGATTGCTGGTCACCCTCTTTGTCGTTGGTCCCCTAGCCTTGTTGGCGATTTTGGCAGTCGGGATCGATCCCATAGACTTCACCATTGCTTTCGCTCTGGTCGCAACTCTGGGCCTGTTGATGCCACCGGTGGGCGCAATTTTCGCCACGCTGGCGGTCGGGACATTGGAGAGTATGCGTCGAACAATAACGGGTGTGATCTATTTCAGCCTGCCAATTGCCATTGTTATCGCGCTAGCCCTGTGGGGGTAGAAGACAATTGATTTGTGGGCTATTCACCGGCTCGGCGTCGCACCGCAGCCCAATATCCGCTCACAACCGAGTCTACCGTTTGCGAAGAGCGCATGCGGCTAGCGCTTCGGCGTTGGTCGCGCCTTTGTCGTCGCCTGATGACCCGGAGCGGAAGTGGCCCGTCACAGTCGGCTCATCCACCCCCGACTGGCAGAGCTGCCCGCCAAAAGGTGCGAACATCTTACGCTTGAGGCACCCCACACGGCGACTGTCATTTCTTCGACGAGACGCCGGGCGCAACGCTAAGGTGCCAGCATTGTGAACACGACGTTCGCCGCAGCGTTCACTACCGCTACGTCGTCATAACCGGCAGCATTGCTCATCAGAACGATGGCGATCCCCTCATTCGGGTACAACCGCATCAGATCTTTGATTCCCTGACCACCGCCGGCATGTTCGACATAGGGATGTTTGGCATCGTCACCGATGCGCCAGCCCAGAGTGAACTCCAGAGGATCGCCGCTGGTAGAAAGTTGGACTTCTCGCATCATTGCCACCGACTCGGGTGACAGGATGCGAACTCCATCAAGCTCGCCGCCGTTCAAGTGCATCTGTAGGAAGCGAATGACATCGATTGGCGAACCTTTGAGACCACCCCAAGCAGCCAAAAGGTTGAGACGGCTGAGCCACGCATATTTGTCGTCGATGTCGTGAATCAGGTCAGCCGTATCGCCCAGCTTCCACACTTCACCAACTGTGGCGATTAGCGGCTCTGCCAGCGCAGCCGGAATAGCATGAGCCGCAGCATTGGCGATCATGGCTTCGCTGCTGTAGGTGAAGTCTGTGTTCTCCATGCCCAGCGGCTTCAGGATATTCTCTTGGGCGTACGCGATGTAGGGCTGCCCGGAGACCGCGGCCACAATCTGCCCCAAAAACAGCAGGTGCGGGTTGGCATAGGCAGACGTTGAACCAGGCTCAAATATGGGACCAGTGAACTGCTCGGCGTATTTTCTAGCGGCCAGGTCCGGGTCAGGCAAAGGCTCACCGTCAACATTGAACAATTCAAGCGCCACATCGCCTTCGGGGAATCCGGCGCTGTGGTTAAGCAATTGACGTACTGTGATCGGATATTGGACGGGGAAGTAGTCCAGATAGCCGGAGATATTGGCATCTAGGTCAATCAGGCCCTGGTCGCGGAGTTGCAAGATGGCGGTCGCCGTAACCATCTTGGCCATCGATCCCCACTGATACACGGTGTTCGGCGTGGCTGCCGTTGCCTTCGGGCCATCTGCGAGCCCAAAGCCATTGGCGTAGATTTCATCCCCACCGAGTGCGATCGCAATCGATAGCCCCGGTGGAATGTCCCCCACAAAACTGTTGATGTAGGTCTCAAATTCCCCGACCGTGGTGGGAAGAACAGACTCTTCGCCGGCAAAGGCAAAAGCTTCAATGGTGTCCAGCACGTCTCCGGGGGGCTCGGCCCGTACGACGACATCCTCATCGCCCGTGGCAATGATGGCATAGGTCGTGTCGTCCCTTACCTGGGCTAGAACTGCAACACCCTGCCCGTCACCAACCGAATAAAAGAACACGAACCAAAGGCCGAGCGTGTTTCCAGCTTGCGTTAGCGTCAGTGCTGCGGGGTCAACGCCGACCTGTCTCAGCGCCGCATCAACGCCGACCTCGAGGTCGGCAGCCTTAACGGCGACCAGCGAGAGTTGGAACGGCAGGTCAGCATAGGCAAACCGGGCATAGGTTCCGTCTGTCTCGACCGGCGTCCATTCGCCGGCGAGCTTCATGGTGAAGCGGCCTTCGGGATCTTGATAGACGTCTTCCGCTGTGGATTCCGTGGGGGCGCTGGCTGGAGCCGCGATATCGGGCGCCAGCATCGTGAACACGACGTTCGCCGCGGCGTCTGTGACCTCACCCCGGTCAAACCCTGTGCCGTTGCTCATCAGGACAATCGCGAACCCCTCATTCAGGTACAGCCGCATCCTGGTCGTGATGCCGGCTCCACCGCCGTCATGTTCGATATAGGGATGTTCACTGTCCGCAACGACATGCCAGGCCAGACCGAAACTGAGCGGCTCACCGCTGGTGGAAAGCGGCACTTCCTGCATCAGAGCGGCTGACTCGGGCGACAGAACGCGAACCCCGTCGAACTCGCCACCGTTCAAGACCATTTGCGCAAAGCGAATGGCCTCAGTTGGTGGGCCAATCAGACCGCCACCAGCCTGCCCGAACACGTTGAGACGGCTCATCCAGGCGTGCTGATCATCGGCCTCGCGGAAGAAATCAGCCCCATCGCCGAGGCCTCTGACCTCATCGAGCAGGGCGATGATGGGCGCTACCTCAGCCACCGGAACGGCGCCGGCCGCGGCATTGGCGATCATGGCTTCGCTGCTGTAGGTGAAGTCTGTGTTCTCCATGCCCAGCGGGGCCAGGATGTGTTCGCGAACATACTCCACGTAGGGCTGCCCCGAGACTTCGGCGACGATCTGTCCCAGCGTTACCATGTCCGGGTTGACATAGGCGTTGTCTGAACCGGGCTCAAACATGAGGCTGGGGACCTGTTCATAGTAGGCTCTGTCAACCAGGCCTGGATCGACCGGAGGCTGACCGTCCAGACGGAGATTGACCCAGACAAAACCAGGGGGTTCCGGCAGCCCGCTGCTGTGGCCGAGCAGCTGGCGCACCGTGATCGGATACTGGGCGGGGAAGTAGTCCAGATAATCGGAGACCGGGTCGTCCAAACCAATCAGACCCTGGTCACTGAGCTGCATTATGGCGGTCGCCGTCACCGTCTTGGTGATCGAGCCCCATTGAAAAACCGTCTCCGGCGTGGCTGCCATCCCTTTCGGGCCATCCGCCATGCCGAAGCCGTTGGCGTAGATAACATCCCCGCCGAGCGCGATTGCAATCGACAGCCCCGGTGGAATGTCCCCCACAAAACTGTTGATGTAGATCTCAAATTCACTGACCGTGGTGGGAAGGACAGCTTCATCGCCGACGAAGGCGAAGCCGCCAATAGTCGCCATCACCTTCTCGGGGGGACTTACCGTGAGCGCCTCATCGCCCGTGAAGATAATCCAATAGCTCGTGCCATTTCTTATTTGGGCGAGAACGCTGACCCCCTGGGTTTCCCCCGACGAATGAAACAATACGTTCCATCGATTCAAGCTCGTCCGCCTTGTCTCGGTTAGGGCTGCCGGGTCAATACCAACTTGCCTTAATGCCGTATCCAACCCGACCCCCAGGTCATCGGATTCGACGGTCGCGACATACATGCTGAGAGGCGGTTCAGCGTAGGCGAACCGGGCATAGGTTCCGTCTGTTTCAACGCGCGTCCACTCCCCGACCAGCGTCATGCTGAAACGGCCTTCCGGATCTTGGTAGACGTCTTCCGCTGTGGCCGCTTCACCCAGTTGGATCTCCGTGCCTGTCACCGCCTCAAGGGTCATGCGCACCACTTCGCCCACCAATGCGTCGACGTCCTTGCCGCGGGGGAAGATGTTGAAGTTCGGCCGGCCGTCGTTGACCAGTACCGACACGGAGATGTCGTGCTCGGGGAAGGTGAGCATGATCGAGCGGAAACCCGGCTCTCCGCCGTCATGACCGAATCCGGTCCCGATCGGCTCGGGGAACGGGTACATGAAGACGCCCAATCCGCCCCCGATATCGGTTGCCCCCAGGTCGGCCACGAAGTTAGCCACGACCGGCGAGGGCGTCATCATCTCAGCCAACGTCGCCGCCTCGAGCAACTCGCCACCAAACAGCGCCTGCTCGAACCGGACGACATCGCCCGCGGTAGCCACCAGGGCTCCGCTGGCCCAGGCGGTGGTCGCCACGAGCGCCGCCATTCGTCGGCCCATCACCGCGGGGGGTTCTGCAGCGCCGAACAGCGATGCCCACTCGGTCGCATAGCCAGGCCCCCAGTCACCGGGGATCGCTTCCGCGCCGGCGAAGAAGGTGCGCTCCAACGCCAGCGGTTCGAACAGGCGGCTGCGCAACTCGACATGAAGCGGGTTCCCGGTGAGCAGCTCGATAATCCGGCCCAGCAACACCGTGTTCGAGTTCGAGTAGGCGAAGCTCGTGCCCGGCTCGAACGACGGCTCCACGCCAGCGGCAGCCTCGATGAGTTCGTCGGGTGTCAGGCCTGGCCAGTCGCTCGCCTTCCGCTCGACCGTCATGGTGGCCCACCTCACACGGTTTTCCGGCAGGTAGTCGGTAGCGCCGCTGGTGTGGCTCAGCATCTGCCGCACGTTAATGTCGGCGGCGTTGGGGAAGTCAGGCAACCACCGGCTCAACGTATCGTCGAGCGTCAGCGCGCCCTCGTCGACGAGCTGCAACACCACAGTCGCCACGTAGGTCTTGGTCATGCTGGCGATCACCAGACGATGATCTGGGGTCATAGCGGTGCCGGCAGCGGCGACGGCGAGGCCGCTCGCCAGTTCGATCACACCCCGTTCCGGCGCAGACACGGCCAACGTCACGCCGGTCACGTCGTTGGCCTCGCGCCAGCGGTCAAGCGTGGCCTGCAACCGGGCCTCGAGTGGCACCTCGGGCGCTCTCGCCCGCGCCGCGAACTCCTCAGCCATCTGCTGGAAGGTCTTGTCGGGCGTGAAGTTCATCGGGTCGTACTCGAAGCGCGATGCGTCGACTTCCCCGGTGAGATAGAAGGTCTCGAGCAGGTGCAGCAGCGCTTCTGGTTGACGCAGCGTCAGGTCCTTGGTGTGGCCCATCTCGGAGAGCACCACCAGTTCGCCGTTGGGCAGGAACGGCAGCAATTCCTGAGCGTTCTCGACCGGCGTGGAGAAATCGATGCTGCCGTTGACGAGCAGCGTCTCGGCCTCCGACTCGCGCAGCGTCCGGTACTCCTCCGGTATCGGCTCGATCGGCCAGCTATCATCACCAACGCCACCTAGTTCCGCGGAAAGCGGCGAACCCAGAATCGAGTCCGGCGGATTCATGTCCGCCAAATAGTCCCGATCGGCATCGAAATCGGCGCTCAGCGCCTTCGAGGCGCGATCTCCAAAGTTCGCCACGGTTGGGATGATCTGGTCAAAGGCGACCGACAGGAACGCCAGCCCGGCGTAGTCCCCCTTCTCGGCGGCGACGTAGGCGTCGAACACTTTTGCCGCGTCACCCCGGTGGAAGAGTTGGAAGTGGGTGACGACCTTCACCTTGTCGGGGTCGATCCTGAAGCCCTGCCACTGTTGCGGCAGGGTCGCGAGCACCGCCCGCATGGTCGCGATGATGTCCGGGCTCCTAGCGACGGCGTCGGCATCGCGTTGCCACAGCTCGGCGTAGTACCGTAGTTGCGCGTCGATCCCGGCCGGCTCCCACACGAAATGACCGGGCGGATTCACCGCAAGTAGAGCCGAGCGGTGCAAGCTGTCCGGATACCTCAGCCCGTAGAGGTAAGCGACCCGGGTGCCGTAACTCAGGCCATACAGATTGATCCGGTCATAACCGAGCTGCACCCGGGCATCTTCAAAGTCGTCGATGACATCGATCATGGTGTAGCTATCCATATCGATGCCCTCGCCCTGCAGGCGCTGAAAGGCGGCGAAATAGGCTTGCCCGAGGCGCTCCAGGTTCTCACCGGACAGCGGGTCCTCGGTAAACGTCCGGTAGACCTCGGTGACTTCCGGGGCGTCGAGGGAGACCAAGCCATCGATCCCCCGGTAGCCCACCATCACCACCTCATGATGCTCAAGCAGTTCGACCACGGTGGGATCGCCCCATTTGACATTGCTGTCCCCGGGCCCGCCCGCTAGCACGAAGATGGGTTCGGCGGGATTGTCTCCGGTTGCCCGGATTCTGATGAGCGGCAGCTCAATCGATCGTGAATCCGGCTCACCCCTGGTCTCGGGAACCGTCAGCGTGCCGACGTCTGCCGGATACGATTTTCCTGCAAGCTCGTAGCTGCCAGCTTCAGTGGTCAGTGACGCGGTGGCTGCCCCTTGCGCCAGGGCTCGCCCCCCAGGCACCTGAAAGGGGGACAGCAAAAACAGTAGAGCGCCCGAAGTAGCTGCGATTGACACAATTCGGTTCATGGTCTCGCTCCTTTGCTTAGGACACTACCTGCTGACCGCCATCCGGGCTATTTACCGTTTGCGAACAAAACGTGAATACTATTGGCTGGTGATGTCGTCAACCAGCTGATTCGGTCCCCGTGAACGCGCCTGCCACTCTCAACTCCGACCAACGGCGCGCCGCCGAATACCCGAGCGACGCGGCGCTGCTGGTGATTGCCGGGGCAGGGTCGGGCAAGACCAATACCCTCGCCCATCGGGTCGCCCATCTGGTGCTCAACGGCGTCGATCCGCGCCGCATCCTGCTCCTGACCTTCTCGCGCCGGGCCGCCGCCGAGATGACCCGACGGGTCGAGCGGATCGTCGCCCAGGCGATGGCGGCGAGCGCCCAAGCGGCGGCGGGCGGACTCACATGGTCCGGCACGTTTCATGGCGTCGGCGCCCGACTCCTGCGTATCCACGCCGAGGAAATCGGCCTCGACCCGTCCTTCACCATTCACGATCGCGGCGATTCCGCCGACCTGATCAACCTGGTGCGTCACGAGCTGGGGTTCTCCAACACGGCCAGGCGGTTTCCGCTGAAGGCGACCTGCCTGGCGATCTATTCGCGCGCCGTTAACGAACAGGCCGCGCTCGAGGAGGTGCTGCGCAAGGCCTATCCGTGGTGCGCCGACTGGGAGGAGGAACTGCGCGCACTCTTCGCCGGCTATGTCGAGGCCAAGCAGCGGCAGAACGTCCTCGATTATGACGACCTGCTGCTCTACCTCGCCGAAATGCTCAACGACCCGACGCTTGGCACGGAAACGGGGGCGCGGTTCGACCATGTGCTGGTCGACGAATATCAGGACACCAACCGGCTGCAGTCGCGGATTCTGCTTTCGATGAAACCGACCGGCCGTGGCCTGACCGTGGTCGGCGACGACGCCCAATCGATCTATTCGTTCCGCGCCGCGACCGTGCGCAACATCCTCGACTTTCCGGACGCGTTTTCGCCGCCTGCCGGTGTTGTCACTCTGGCGCGGAACTACCGCTCGACCTCGGAGGTGCTCGCCGCCTCCAACGCGGTGATCGGATTGGCCAGGGAGCGCTACACCAAGGACCTATGGACCGAGCGGCCGGCCGGCGGCAAGCCGCGGCTGGTGACGCTGATTGACGACGCGGCGCAGGCCAATTACGTGGCCGACGCGGTGCTGGAGAACCGCGAGACCGGAACCGAATTGAAGCAGCAGGCGGTGCTGTTTCGCGCCTCCCACCATTCCGGGCCGCTGGAGATCGAACTGACCCGGCGCAAGATCCCGTTCGTCAAGTTCGGCGGGCTGAAGTTTCTCGATGCACGGCACGTCAAGGATGTGCTGGCGATGTTGCGGCTCGCCGAGAACCCGCGCGACCGGGTCGCCGGCTTCCGCGTCCTGCAGCTCATTCCGGGGATCGGGCCGGCGACCGCGGCCCGCGCCCTCGACATTGCCGACCAGGCGCCCGAGGCAGGGCGGGGACTCGGCGGGTTCGCTCCACCGGCGGCGGCGGCCGAACACTGGCCGGCGTTCTCGGCGCTGATCGACCAGCTCGGCGGCGGTCAGTCCGGCTGGCCGGCCGATCTCGAGCAAGTGCGGCAATGGTATGAGCCGCATCTCGAGCGCATCTTCGACGATGCCGCGATCCGCCGCGCCGACCTGATCCAGCTCGAACAGATCGCGACCGGCTATGCGTCTCGCGAGCGGTTTCTCACCGAACTCACCCTCGATCCGCCGGGCGCGACCAGCGACGAAGCCGGCGTCCCGCATCTCGACGAGGACTATCTGATCCTCTCGACAATCCATTCGGCCAAGGGACAGGAATGGAAATCCGTCTTCGTTCTCAATTGTATCGACGGGTGTATCCCGTCCGATCTCGGAGTCGGCACCAGTGAAGAGATCGAGGAGGAACGCCGGCTGCTTTATGTGGCGATGACCCGGGCGCGCGATCACCTCGACTTGATCGTGCCGCAGCGCTGTTACGTTCACCATCAGGCGCGGCGTGGCGATCGCCATGTCACGACACAACGCACCCGCTTCATCCCCGACCGGATTGTCGACCGCTTTCAGCCGCGGCTCTGGCCACCGGTTTCGAATCGCGGCGCGGCGCGGCGGCCGAACGGGCCGCGCATCGATATTGGCGCGCGCATGCGCCAGCGCTGGGCGACCCGCTGATCAAACAGACAGTAGTGCGTTGGGAACTCGCGTCCTTGAAGCGCGGGCCAAAGACAAAAGGGGATTGAGTAAACTGTCAGAGCGCCGGGAGACCGGCAAGGAGTAGGGAGTGCAAGTCTCTCACGATGAAGGAGTAGCGACCCACATCGGCCCCGAGTCATGCGTTTGCATTCGCGAGGGTGCAGTCGAAGCGTTGACAGGGGATCGCGCAGGCCGGCCATTGAGCCGCGAAAGTTACTTAGCCCCGGGTGCCGACGTTGTTGACAGTGCGGAAGGCAATACGGGCGGGCGCGCCATCGCGAGTGTCCGCTCGGCCCGGCGTGGTCGGAGACCCCGGCATGCGTGGACGCTCCTTGTACGGGAACCGGGAGATCTCCTGTCTGGCCGTTGCCGGAGTA
>JAAEOR010000286.1 GCA_024222895.1 Hyphomicrobiales bacterium
CTACACCCTTTTTTTCTTTCACTTCTATCCTGAGCCAGCTCTGAAACTCCCTGGACAGCCGTGGCGTCCACCGTCCAACCTTTTCGCAACCCTCGGCCTCCTTGAAAAACTGTAGAAAGACCGCCAAGTCCCTCTCCTGCACTTGGCGGGAGGAAGAGAGCGTGGTGACCTCCCACCGGAAGTAGGCCAGCAGCCAGGCTGAAAGGGTATCGGAGACATCAGCCACCGACGCCGCGAGCGTCCCCGAAGAATCATTTCGTGTAGTTATTTGTAGCCCGTTTTCGTCCCGGTTTTGGGTTCTCATAGCACCAAACTAGCACAAGTACCTATCCGAAAGGAACGTTTTGGGTAGTAATCTGTTGTGCTCCCCTACCCTCCCCACCGCTAGGCCGTGTTTTTTTGCGTTACTCAGTAATACTCTCGCAGGATGCGTGCAAAATTGGGCGCATGTCCTGTCACCCGCACGTATTGGCTATTCTGACGTTCGTGCGCCGAATTCGCTGACGTCAATCTGGGGGTACACTCCAATCTGACACCGTCCTTAGCGTACGATTTTTTCCCTTTCGTGAGCAGACCCCGTTTAAGGCCTATAGGAGGCTCTCTGAAGCTAGGCACCGTTCAGGCCTCCGAACTGTTGCGCTCTCTTCTAAAAAGCGAACGTCCCTCCTCTCTGGCCCAAGCCATCATAGAGGTCGGCCGGATCAACAAAACGATCTACCTGCTCAACTATGTCGATGACGAGGACTATCGCCGCCGCATCCTGACCCAGCTCAACCGTGGCGAAGGCCGTCACGCCGTTGCCCGTGCTGTTACGTTGCACGCCATGGCACAATTTTCGTTGCAAGATCCCTGGCAAGGAAGCCCCGGGCAATAGGACAATTCCAGGTGTTCCGCTTTAGGCGCCCCCCTGGCGGGGATCGGAACGGTGCACTAAAGACATGCGTAACCAGTTGATAAACAAAGCAATTACCGATTAAGGAAAAAAGAGCTTGCGTTGTCACGGAACGGGCAACTAGAACAGCCGAATCCGTGCCATTGGGACCGCAACGTAACAGCCCGCATTTCCAGCTGCCCCGGTAATTCAGGAAGAGAACAAACCCAGGACCTGGTCCCCATGACCAAGATTGAAAAAGCCAAGGCCCTGGCCCTCTCCCGGTGCCGTCTGGGGCACTCTCCCTGGGCCTTGCGGTTTGTGCGGGGTATGGTGTGGCTGGCCGAGCACGAGCCCGGTACGGTGTTGTCGGCGGCCCAGAAGTGGGGCCTGGATAGCTGTTGCTATACCTTCCGACGCCAACTGGCGGGGGAACCTGACCTCGAGGTCCCCGCATCTCCCCCGGTGCGCGCGGCCTATTTCCTGGCCCACGATGCGCGGTGCGCATCCCGCCGGGTGGCCCTGGAGCGGAAATACGGCAAGAAGCCGGAACAGGCGGAGATGTTCTGATGGGTCTTCCAGCGCTGGCCCTGGCGGTGAATCCGCGCACCGCGAAGAAGGCGGGGATCCGGCGTGCATCGAGGCGGGTCTTACGTTGCGGTCCCAATGGCACGGATTCGGCTGTTCTCGTTGCCTGTTCCGTGACATGGTGAAACGGCCGATCCATACAAGGGGATGGTAGAATATTCGGGATGGCAGAATTGGATATAGCCCTGCCCGGAGCTCAGCGACGTTTGTAGTCCGATACACGCCATCGGCGTTTCTTAAACCGCTGAGAATGAGAGAAGATGGCGCCCACAGAGCTGTGGGCGCCGAACCCCGTGCACCGACCGAGTTTGGCGACCTGGAACCGGCGCACCAGGAGAACGACTCTAGTGTGCCAGGATCCACAAACTGTTGCACGTCGCCATTACGTAGTTACGCCCTATGAGCCGGACGGCGACAAGTTGGTGCCGTATACCCCGGACACCTGTCCACTCGGGGCGAAGGAAGGGACACCCTGCCGGGTATTTCCGGATCACGTTCGCCCCCGTAAGACCGGACCGCGGTTTGGTCTGTATGTAATGCGCTGCCGTGCGCACGGTATCGGGTTCACCCTCTACCCGCCCGGATTCACTCCCTGGGGTCGCAAGGCTTGGGGTTCGGCGAAAAGCGTGTCGGATCCCCAAGACCCCGTCGAGCGGTTTCGCAACACCTACTTCGATGCCGCTTTGGATGCAGCGGCGGGTGTTCCCTGGCAACGGGAGAAGGTACTCCCTTCCGATTGCCTCAGACCGAGCGATCTCACCCAGGCATGCTACTTGAGCCGTTCGATCCGGTTACTGGGGGTTAATCAAGAGCCCTCCCTGCGCGGGGTCATCGCTCAGCTCCTCTCCATCCCCGGACAGACCTTGCACGACGCGGCGGGGATCTTTGAGCAGCAAGCCGACCTTAAAGGTCTCGGTCGTGCCGTGTGCACGGTGCTGGAGGCTATCCCATCCGCCCTTACCCGAGTATTCGAGCCTCTCGCCATCCTTGGTGCAGCCGTGGGCCTGTGGCCCCCGCTCCATGTTTGGCATCCACAGCGGCGCCAGCTGCTGCCCAGAGAGTTCCCCTGGGTGAGAACGCGGGCCGCGGTCATCCCTCCCTAAGGGCCAACATCGTCCACATTTTATTTCTTTTCCTGGCCGGAACAGTCCCTCTAGACTGCCATCTCCCACAACAACCGGAGGTGACCCGATGGAGGACGAACCAATCAAACCACCCAACACAGAGGCCCTGTTCCGCTACGCCCTCGTGTCCCAGGTCCTGGGCCACGAGCATCAGGCCAAAACGCGCCCTGAGGCCATTGAAATGGTGGCTGGTCAGCATATCGACCTGAAAGGGGGGAAACGCTCTGTCAGCGCGCGCACCCTCTACCGCTGGCTAGCGGCCTTTGAGCAGGGCGGCCCAAACGCCCTGGCCCCCACTGTGCGCAGTGGGGGGCCGGTGGCTCTGCCCCTGACATTGCTCGACTTTTTCAAAGACCAAAAGGAGACCGACCCCCGTACCTCGGTCCCAGAACTGATCCGGCGTGCCTTTGAAACAGGACGCATCGCTCCCCACGAAAAGCTCAACCGCACGACCGTGTGGCGCGCGCTCGTGCGCATGGGGGTGTCCACCACACGCATCAAGTCCCCCAAGGTTCGGGATTGCCGGCGCTTCGCTTACCCCCACCGGCTCGACATGGTCTTGTGTGACGGTAAGCATTTCCGGGCCGGGGCCAAGTCTCGCAAGCGGGTGGCCCTGTTCTTCCTCGATGACGCCACCCGCTTCGGTCTTGAGGTAGTGGTCGGTACTTCGGAGAACACCGCTCTTTTTTTACGTGGCCTCTACCTGTGCATCCTGCACTTTGGGCTCATGATCCGGCTGTTTGTCGACAATGGGCCCGGTTTTATTGCTCTGGATACCCTGGCAGTCGCCCGCAAACTCCTGATACACCTGATCCACGGCACCGCCGGTTATCCGGAGGGCCATGGAAAAATCGAACGTTTCAACCGAACCGTTCTAGAGCAAGTGCTGCGGCTGCTCCCGGGCAATCCCGAGATCGATCCGGATTGCCAGGCCCTGGAGCTACGCTTGCGCCACTTTCTGCATGAGCGCTACAACCACACGTCCCACGAGGCCCTGGACGGTGCGACCCCCTGGGAACGTTTCCACCAGGACTCACGGGCCTTGCGCTTCCACGACCACACTGAGCAGCTACGCCAGGCCTTCGTGCTGCACGAGAACCGCCGGGTATCCCTGGATCACACCGTCCAGGTCGATGGGGTCGCCTATGAAACACCCCTCGGGCTTAGAGGCCAGGAGGCGATGCTCTATCGTCATCTGCTCGACGGCACCGTGTCCCTGTTGCACGAGGGTCGTCTGGTCCAGTTGGCCGGGGCCGATTTACACGCCAATGCAAATGAGAGCCGTGCCCGAGGGCAAAACGAGCCCCCCACCCCAGCGCCGCATCCAAGCGCTGCCCAAATCGCCTTCGACCAGGCCTACCGGCCCGTGGTCGATGCCGATGGCGGTTTGTCCAACAACCCCAAGACCGACGAGAAAGACTTATGAATAGCACCATGCCAGGCCGATTCGGCTTTCATTCCATTCCCTTTACCCGCGAGATCCGGGTCGCGGACCGTTTTGCCCACGAAGCCTATGAACGGCCCCGGGAATATCTCCGCCGGGCCGTAGACAAACGTATGTCGGCGGCCCTGATCGCTCCGGCAGGCACCGGCAAGACGACGTTGTTGCGGACCTTGATGGGATCCCTTCCCGAATCCCGCTACCGGGTTCGGTACGTGAAGGTCACGGATCTGTCCAAGCGCGATCTGTGCCGCGAGATCGCCACCTCGGTGGGGGCGGAGCCCGCGGGAAACTATCCCACCCTGGTGCGCCGCCTCCAGGAGCGCTTCACCAATGACCTGGACGTCGACGCCGTGCGCCCGGTCCTGTTCCTCGACGATAGCCATGGCATGCGCCCGGAGGTCCTTGGGATACTCCGTATCCTTACTAATTTCGACATGGATTCTCGGTTGGTGCTGAGCTTTGTACTCGCCGGGCAACCACCCTTGGCCCAGCTACTGCGTGACCAGCGCCTGGTGGATGTAACCCACCGCCTGGCCCATTGCGCCACCTTGCGGCCGCTGTCCCGTAAGGAGACCGCCGACTACATCGAGCACCGCTGCCGGATTGCCGGTGCCGCGGCCGCACCCTTCGATGGCAGTGCCCTTCCAGCCCTCTACGAGATCGGCCGTGGCAATCTGCGCGCCACCGACCATCTGGCACCGCAGGCCCTGGAACTGGCCCATGACAATCAATGTGATGTCGTGGACGCGCAACATGTCACCGAGGCGAGGCGCTTGCTATGGCCATGAATTTGGAGAACTTGCCCATGCAAAGGGCCTGGGAGCTTGAAGTCCAGCCACCGGAACAGACCTGGCTGATCCAAGATCTCTGGGGCCATGCCGCCGTGGGGGTCATTGGTGGCGCGCCCAAGACATGCAAATCCTATCTGGGTTTGGATATGGCGCTGAGCGTGGCCTCGGCAACGCCGTGTCTAGGGCGGTTTGCGGTACAGACCCAGGGTCCTGCCCTAGTGTTTCTGGCCGAAGATTCCCTGCCGGCGGTGCGCGCACGGCTTCAGGGCCTGTGCGCGCATCGGGAGCTGGAACTCCGAGAACTGGACTTGTATGTCATCACCGCCCCGTCCCTGCGTTTAGACCTGAGGTCGGATCGGCAACTCCTCGAGGCGATGCTGGCCCGACTCAGGCCCTGCCTGGTTCTCTTAGATCCCCTGGTACGCCTCCATCAGCTCGACGAGAACAGCGCCGCGGATATCTCCAAGCTGCTCGGCTTCCCGCGGGACTTGCAGCGCACCTACGACACCGCCATCGTCCTGGTCCACCACGCCAGCAAAAAACACCGTGCACAGCCGGGACAAGCCTTGCGCGGTAGCTCGGATCTACATGCCTTCGGTGATTCCAACGCCTATCTGGCCCGCAAACACGATCACTTGGTTCTGACCAGTGAACACCGCACCGCCAAGCCGCTCGACCCCATCACCCTGGAGTTGGTTACCACCTCGCAGGGCCATCATGCACACCTTGAAGTACGCTCCGAGATCGCACCCGATCCCTCGGCCTCCCTGGCTGAACGGGCATTGCCGGTGCTACAGAATGCCTCGAAACCGATCTCGCGCAAGGCCCTCAGAGACACCCTAAGGGTCAACAATCAGCGCCTCGGCGAGGCCCTGGAGACGCTCAAGCAACAGGGGACCGCCGTGCCTACCGAGCGGGGCTGGATAGCCGTGCGCCAAGGACAGTCCGGCTGCAATGATGTCCATACGCCGCCATCCAAGGCGCTGCCCCATCAAGCGCCCGAACTCGTCCAATGCACCCTTCCACTCTAGCCTTTTCACACCTCAAGCATCGGGTCTCCATCGAGCAGGTGCTGACCGCCAGGGGAATGATGACAGCCCTGAAACAGCGCGGTCAGCGCCTGATCGGTCCCTGTCCCGTACATCGCGGAGATCACCCGCAGGCCTTCGTCGTCGATCTCTCGAAAGATCTCTGGCACTGCTTTACCCAGTGCCGCGGGGGCGGCGATGTGGTGGATCTGGTGCGCCGTATGGACCACAGCCGATACCCTGACGTCGCCCGCTACCTGGCTTCCTTGGCCCAGGTCCTGCCAACGCCCGCAAGGGCCGAGGTGAATTCTCCCGCTCGCCCGTATCGACCCTATACCAGAAACCTGAGGCTCAATCCTCATGCACCCCTGCTCGTTGAAAAGGGGATCCGTGCACAGACAGCTCGGCGCTTCGAGGCAGGAGCCTACCATGGCCCTGGTTTTCTCAAGGGGTGTGTCGCCGTTCGGCTCCATGATCCCGAAGGTCGTCCCATCGGCTACGCCGGCCGCCGGCTCGACCCAAGGCTAGCCGAGCAATACGGGAAGTGGAAGTTTCCCTCGGGCCTGCCAAAACGGGACATCCTGTACGGCTTTCACCGCATCGCCTCCCGCTTGCGCCAGAGGATAGCGGTGGTGGAATGTCCCTGGGGCGTCATGCGCCTGGCCCAGATCGGCATCCCTGCCGTGGCGCTGCTCGGGATTGCTCTCTCCCACACCCAGCTGCAACTCCTGGGTCAGGCCTCACGGGTCGTCCTAATGCTCGACGGCGATCAGGCCGGTCGATCAGCCAGCCACCGGATTGTCGAGACCCTGAACAAGTACACCCTTGCCCAAGTGCATCGGATCGACCTACCTCAAGACCACGACCCGGACGACCTCGACAATTGGCAACTCTCGCGCTGCCTTTTGTCTCTCCTGCCTTAATACTCATTCCCAACCTGCCGGGCCACCCGTTGGCTTGTTCGCAAGCTCACGGGGATACAGGGCATTCATCGAGGTGGCTTTCTTTTCTCTTTAATTGGATCTGATTGGCAATCGCCGATCTTCCCGTGGGCCGTTCCGTTCCGGCATGACAGGGGGGGGCGCTCGGAACGGAACAGGGGGTATCAACCTAGGCGGGGGCTTCCATGACAGGGATCCTGCAACGAATCGTGCCCTTAGGCGTGCAACGCAACACCTATCGGGCTGAGACCGCAATGGCGCAGATCATACGCGAATCGATCTCCCGGTATGACGATGCACGCAGTTTACTGCGAGGAATTTACAACACCGAAGCGGACCTGCATCCCAATGAA
>JAAEOR010000287.1 GCA_024222895.1 Hyphomicrobiales bacterium
CGGCTATCAGGCTCGGCCTTCTTGCCTGGGTCGGCCAATCACGGGAGGAACTTCATGCGTAAGCTTGGTTTCGCATTGCTGGCAGCGGTCTTTGCCGCGCCCGCCTTCGCCGCCGATATCACCGTCGGCGTAACCGCCATTGTTGAGCATCCGGCGCTGGACGCCGCCCGCGACGGGGTCAAGGATGCGCTCGCCGCCGAAGGTTTCGTCGATGGCGATACCATCGATTTTGTCTACCAGTCGGCCCAGGGTGCACCCGCCACCGCCGCGCAGATCGCTCGGCAGTTTGTCGGCGACGCGGTCGACGTCATCGTTCCGATCTCGACACCGTCGGCACAGGCGGCGTTGGCTGCGACCAAGGACATTCCGATTGTGTTCACCGCCGTGACCGATCCGCTGGCCGCTGAGTTGGTGGGGTCGCTGATGGCGCCCGGCGGCAATATCACCGGGCTCTCCGACATGTCGCCGATGGCCGAGCATGTTGCGCTGATCAAGGAGATCACGCCGGACGTCAAGACGCTCGGTGTCTTGTTCAATCCTGGCGAGGCGAACTCGGTATCGCTGGTCGACCGGCTGAAGGAAGTTGCCGGTCCGGCGGGGATCGAAGTGGTCGAGGCCTCCGTCACCAAGTCGGCCGATGTCCAGGCTGCCGCCCGCAGCCTCATCGGCAAGGTCGACGCGATTTACGTACCGACCGACAACACGGTTGTGTCTGCACTGGAAGCTGCCATCTTGGTTGCGGAGGAGAACGACATCCCCTTTTACGCCGGTGATACGGACAGCGTGAACCGCGGAGCGATCGCATCGGTTGGCTTCAATTACTATGACATCGGGGTCCAGACGGGGAAGGTCGTTGCTCGCGTCCTGAACGGCGAGGCCCCCGGTAGTATCGACGTGAGTTTCGCCACGGGCAGCGACCTGTTCGTCAACCCCGGTGCGGCGAAGAAAATGGGCGTTTCGATTCCGGCAGCGGTCATCGAGCGGGCCAGTACCGTCGTCGAATAGTTTGTGGATCGGGGCCGGAATGTGAGTTCCGGCCCCGGCTCATGCTAGTGGATCGAATTTGACATTTGAGTCCCGCTCGC
>JAAEOR010000288.1 GCA_024222895.1 Hyphomicrobiales bacterium
GGGTGTTTCCCCTACATCGGGGTGAGTGGTGGCCGGTGGCCCTGGGCCGGTTAGGTGATGGTGGCCTTGTTCCAGGGGCTGGTGTCGACGTCGAGCGCGGTGAGGATCTGGCCCGAGTTTGGCGGGTGGTTCGCGTATGGCCTGGTCAGCGGGGGCGCGGTGGGTGGGTGTTTCCCCTACATCGGGGTGAGTGGTGGCCGGTGGCCCTGGGCCGGTTAGGTGATGGTGGCCTTGTTCCAGGGGCTGGTGTCGACGTCGAGCGCGGTGAGGATCTGGTGTTGTAGCGGGGTTCGTCGTGTGGTGATGGCGATGTCTCGACCGCCGGCGGTGAGTTCCACGTGGCGGATGCGTTGGAGTTCTCGTAGCGCCCGTTGTGTGGTGAGGTGCTGGTCGTCGAGGTCGGGGTCGCGGACATCTGCGGCGGTGAGGGCGGTGTTGATGAGCGTCTCGATCACCGCCGCGTAGACGCAGATCGCGACGTGCCCGCGGACGCGTTGTTCGGTCCAGTGCCGAACCGGGCGCAGGTGCAGGAAGTCCTTGAGGACCCGGAACCGGGACTCGACGTTGAGCAGTTGGCGGTACGCGGTCACGACACGCTGCGTGGATGTTTCGGCGGGGGTGAGGCTGGTCGTGAGCACGTAGCGCCCGGCGAGGCGGGTCTCGTAGTCGAACGCCTCGTCGTTGTAGTGGTACAGGAACCGGCCCTCGCTGATCTCGACGTCAAACAGGCGGGCGACACCGGAGGCGCCGAGGATGCGTTGCGCGGCTCGGCCGATCTTGGCGGGATCTTTGAGTCGGCCGTCGCGGACTCGTTGTTCGAGGGCGAGGAGGTCTGCTTCGGTTCGCGCGACTAGCTCCGCGGTGCGAAGCGTGTCGCGGTGCTGCCGGGCGTCTGATTCGACGACCACCGTGCGGGTCCCGTCCGCGAGGATCACGTCGGTGGCGCGGCTGTTCGCGGAGTCGACGTCGACCCAGACGGTGTCAGGGCCCTCGGCGAGCTCGAGCGCTTCAGCACAGGTGGCGTCTCGGTGCAGGCGGGTGGCCAAGATGTGATCGAACCCGGTGTCGGCGACCACCTCGACATTGGCCGCCGAGATCAGGCCCCGGTCCGCGACAACACAGATCCGGCCCACCGCGAACCGTTCGCTGAGGTCGGCCAGGACCTCGCCCAGCGTGGCGGCGTCGTTGGTGTTGCCGGCGAACACGTGATGCGCGATCGGGATCCCGTCGCCGGTGCACAACAGACCGATCACGATCTGAGGCCGATCACTGCGGTGATCGCGGGAGTAGCCGAACGCCCGAGACGCGAACCTCTCCGAGGATGCGGTGGCGCCCTCGAAAAACGTGGACGTCAGGTCATAGCAGACCAGCTGCAAGTCCAGGTTGGTCAGATCACACAGCCGGGCGTACAGCTCGGTCTCGGTCGCTTCTTTGGTGTCGGCCACCGCGTCGATAGCCCGGTAGTACTGATCCAGCGACGGCGGCAACCACCCGTCGGGCATGCACACATCCGCGGTCGTCCACTCACCGAGACGTCGCTTCGAACACGGCGCCACCAGCCGGTTGGCCACCATCGCGAACACTGCCGGCTCCAACATCTCCGCGCCCCGGTCGACGCCGAGCTTCGCGAACCACACGTCGAGGCCGAGCTGTTCCCACACCGCCGCCACCGCCGCCACGCCGCCCACCGACACCGCGCCATCGGCGCCCAGCGCCGCGACATCGACCCGCTCACGGCGCAGGTGCGCTTCCAGCGCGGCAACGACGCGTTCCAGCTCGCCTGACTGTCGCAGCGCAGTGACCTCCCCCAGACGCAGCAATGTCTTGTGCCCGACCTTGTCACCATCACGCACCGACTCGACCAGCGACAGATACTCATACGTCTTGTCGCCCCTGCGACGACGGGTCGTCTTCACATGCACGCCAGTATTCTACACACCTCTGACCAACCCTCCGCGGATGTGTCGCCCCTACACTCCCGGCACGA
>JAAEOR010000289.1 GCA_024222895.1 Hyphomicrobiales bacterium
CCCGCCATAGCGGGCCTCCGTTTGTTTCGCGTTCCAACCGGATCCGCACCACAAAGGAGCTTGGGTCGCGCTGTTTGGCCATCTCGAAAGAACTCGCAGAAACCGCCCACGCTGCTACGGAGTGCTAGCACGGCCTGGTAACGGTCTGGTAACGGCGGCCTGATCGGGGCCGGAAGAAGCGGCGGTGCGGTGCCAAGAACGGCCGCGGCTTTTGACGCTGGGGGTAGGACGCTTTAGTCGGGAGTGCGTAAATCGGCGGCTCAATCAGGCTTTGTCGCCGAGCCCAGTGGCTCGTCGGCCATGACTTGCCGGTAGAGTTCTTGTGTCTCCGGCATCGGCTCCACCGCGAGTTCGGCAGCAAGAACCCGTCGGCAGTGATGATACTGAGCCCGCGCCGAATCGGTGTGGCCGAGGCAAACGAGGTATACCATGAGCGCGCGGTGGATGCCTTCCCGGCAGGAGTCGTCGACAAGAATCGTGCGGCACACGCCAACGGCTTCGGCGTATTGGCCGAGCTGAGCATGGCATTCTGCCAGATCGGCTAACATTTCCAGGTGGATCTCGCGCAATCGCTCGCGCTCTTCGGCGCACCAGTCGGCGTGAATATCTTCATTCATGTAGGGACCGCGATAGAGCCGGTGCGCGGCGCGGAAATGATCGAGCGCACCGTCCCAGTCTTGCCGATCACGACACTCGGCTCCCTTGGCAATGCACGCTTCATAGGCCTGGATGTCGAGCCAGACCGCTTCGCGGCGAACCACATAGGCCTTGCCGATCGTCTCCACGACCTCTTCGTCGATGCCGGCTGCCCGCAACTCACGGCGCAAGGAACAAGCGGTGACCTTGAGCCGCTTCCAGCCCGCCTCTTCATCGGCCTCCGGCCACAGGGCATCGATGAGACACGCGCGCGGCACCGCCCGGCCCAGGTTCGCTACCAGGAGTTTCAGGAGGATCACGGCCTGCCGGCGCTCCCATTTCTCCACCTTGAGACCGCGGTTGCCGGCGCTCAGGCCAAACCGGCCGAACGTAAAAATCCGCAACCGCGTACCAGCCAACGGCGGTTCGGCTCTATCCTTGTCACTGCGCAAAAAAATGACCGTAACCCCGGTGGGCTGATCGCCGTTTCGCGCGGGTCTCGACATGACCACGGAGGCGATGTCCACTGGAGTCCAGTGGCAGTCCTTGTGGCGTGCAAGACACGACCTCGCCCCAAACGGACGAAACCGCCCGAAGCAGCGCGCGGCCTCGCAGTTAGGAACGCACAGGGGCTCGCCGTCGGGCAGAACGGCTTGCAGCACATCGGAACAATGTCTGCCAACGACTTCGCGGCGCGTGTAGCCCAAGAGCCGCCGGCCCTGGTCATTCCAAGCGACGATCCTGTATTCGCCGTCAATGGCGAATGCAGCATCGGATGCATGGTCGACTAAGTAACGAGCATCGATCATCGTGACGCTCTCAACTAGCCTCTGGCGCGAAACCGAGTGAAGGATACTATCCGCCGAACCAAGAAACGACCCCAGGTGAGCAATTGTCGACAATTTGTCGCAGCGCGTCCATCAGGGAGAGATTTCGCTTGTCGACTTACGGTTTGGCCCCGAGACCGACGGTGGCGACCAAGTCGGAATTGCTTCGACTTCGAGATAATGCCCTGCCAAGTGTCGACGGTCCCTATACTCCCGGTCAAAATTGGCTGTTTCGCGGGAAGTGGTTCAGCAGCCCGTTGACGAAGTTGTTCTGTGCTGATTCCGTCTGACGATCGAGGTTCGGATGAGCTTTGTGCCATGGCGATGAGACGCGAGGCGGAGGTTCAGAACGACCTTGTTGTGGCATAGTCGGAGATGCCGCGATCTCCGGGACACTCGTTTTACGACAGGCTGCATGAGGTGCTGGCTGATGCCGGCTTCGACACCTTTGTCGAGACGACGTGCAAGCCATTCTACGCGCCTCGCATGGGGGCTCCGTCGCTGCCGCCGGGGCGTGATTTCCGGATGCACATGATCGGCTATTTCGAAGGTATCGACGCCGAGCGCGGTATCGCCTGGCGCTGTTCGGATTCGCTGTCGCTACGTTCATTCCTGCGATTGGCGAGCCGTGACAAGGTTCCCGATCACTCCTGGCTGTCGAAGACGCGCGGCCGCTTGCCGCACGAGATCCACGAGAAGGTTTTCGGCTGGATCGAGTCTGTCGTCGCTGGATCAGGTGGTACCTTCAGTTGTGCAACGAGCCGGAGTATCTCCTGATACCACCTGCCGGGGATAGCCACTTCAGCTGACTGTAAGGCGACATAGCGGCCATGGCAGACAACCTTGGCGCGGATCTTGATGAGCTTCTCCTGCAGGCAAGTCAGCGACCGGTCCTTGATAGCCTCCAGTTCCCGCCATGAACTCGGCTCAAGAGTCCGGAGTTGTGAAGGATTTCGGAAGCCGGCCGGTTGTGACGATGGGGCTGGCGGGGGGCCGGCGTCGGAAAGCCTCCAAGGAAGGAACCCGCGGGAAGCTCGGCACGACGGTAACGATCTATGGGGATTTGACGGTTGTCGGTGTTCTTGGCCGGCTCGGCCGCCCGGTGTGATCGAAGTATTCGGTGCTTTGCGATGATGCTGACTCGGACATTCCTTGCCGATTGCCAAATCAGCCGCGGTTCTCTTTCAAGTGATCGATAAAAAGGCGTAGCGGCAACATGGTGCTGTATTCTCGCGGGAAGTAGATATTGACGCCGGGTACAGGAGCCTGATGTTCCGTCAAGACCTCCACGAGTTCGCCGCGCGCAAGGGCGTCGGTGCAGTAGTCCCGAAACGTATAGGTTAGCCCCAATCCCCGGATCGCCAGTTCAACGGTCACGGGCGAGGAATTCGCAATCAAGCTGCCGTCGACCTCTACCTGATAGGCGCCTTCGGCTCCGCCAAAGGTCCACGGGGCAACCCGGCCGGAGCTCCGGAAGCGGTAGCGGAGGCAATTGTGTTGCAGCAGATCTGAAGGACTTTCGGGCGTGCCGTGTTTTTCCCGATAGTCCGGTCATCTCAGCCCACCTCGCCGTTCTTCACGAGCGATCTGGGTCGGGACAAAGCTGCTTCAGGTACTTGCCATACTCGGAGTTCCCCTGCGTCTCCGCCGCCCGCCTTAATTGTTCGGCGTCGATGAGAGCCATGTTGTGGGCTATCTCTTCCAGGCAGCCAATCTTCATACCCTGGCGTTCCTCGATGACCTGCACGAATTGGCCCGCCGCAATCATCGAGCTGTGCGTCCCGGTATCAAGCCAAGCATACCCCCGTCCCATGACCTCGACGTAGAGATCACCGCGTTCCATATAGGCACGGTTGACATCGGTGATTTCGATCTCGCCCCGCGACGACGGTTTGACGGCCGCCGCGATATCCAAGACGTCGTTGTC
>JAAEOR010000290.1 GCA_024222895.1 Hyphomicrobiales bacterium
CCGATCAGCTCATCCAGTTGCCGCCGTCAACATTGAGCGTCTGCGCCACGACATAGTCCGCGTCGTCGGATGCTAGAAACACGGCAGCGCCGGCCTGCTCTTCCGGCACACCCATCCGCCCATAAGGCACAGCCGCGCCGACCAACCGTTTCTTCTCGCCGATCGGCCGGCCTTCGTAGCGGGCAAACAGGGCGTCAACTTCCTCCCACATCGGCGTTTCGACCACGCCGGGCGCGATACCGTTGACGTTGATCCCGTGTTTGATCAGGTCAAGACCGGCTGACTGGGTGAGGCTGATCACCGCCGCCTTGGAGGCACAATAGACGGCCACCAGTGCCTCCCCACGCCGCCCGGCCTGTGATGCGATGTTGATGATCTTTCCGCCGCCACCGCGATCGACCATGTGGCGGGCAACCGCCTGGAGCGTGAAGAACAGCCCCTCGACATTGACGGAGAAGACGTTGTGAAAACTCTCCGGCGTCACGTCCAGGACCGGAGCGAGATCGAAGATCGCGGCGTTGTTGACCAGTATGTCGATACGGCCGTTGCGCGCAACGACGGTCTCGACCATCTCGGCGATCGACTCCTTCGATGTAACGTCGAGGCGGACGGCGCAGGTGGTCCCCCCGATTTCACGCGCGGCCGCTTCGACCTGGCCGCCATCATGTCCGGCGACCACCACTGTCGCCCCCTCCTGGGCATAGCGCCCGGCGATGGCCCGGCCGATACCCGTGCCGCCGCCGGTGACCACGGCAACCCTGCCCTTCAACTTCATTTCGTTCCAATGCTCCCCAACCTACCCCACACGCCGCCAATGCGGCGCGCCGTCATCGGCGATCCGGATCAGCGGGAGCGTTTGTAGCAGTTCATGCCGGGACGGGACGACAATGCGGCGTGTCAGCCGTTGCCACCGCGACCAAGACGAAACAGGCGCATGATGAACCAAACGGGAATGACGATGACCGCTCCGAGCAGAAAGTAGCGGAAGACCCACTCGATCGTGTCGAAACCCATGTTGTAAATGCGCTGTATCAGGCGTTCGAGGCCCTTGAGGATATCGAAGGGTGAAACGCCAAGCAGACTGAGGATGATGCCAACGACGAACGACATGACGATGAGCTGAAACACCACCCGGCCGGGGGAGCCTCCGAGGAAACGCGTGACGGTGCCGCTCATGGTTCGATCTCCGAGAAAACGTCTGGCTTATATAGGAAAAGCGTCCGGAATTTGGAACCATCGCGACATCGGAACCACTCGGCCGGCCATTTCATGCACTTCACGGACTCGCCTGCCAACACGCGCCTTTGATGTGTGATGATGTAATTGTTGCGGCATAGCTGCTGTTTCGGTTGCATCCGATCGCTCCAATGCAGGACCTTCAGGGAATCATGGGGCGGACGGAAAATGAGCCTGAAATCGCGAGAAACCGAGCTTCAAATCCGCCTTCCCTTGCAAACACGCCCCTTCAAACCAGCCGAGACAACAGCAGAACCAGCAACCTCTGGCTTGTTTCACAGCGAACTCACATGTTTTTCACGGCTGGACGTTCTGCCCGCTGACAGCCGACTGACGGTCTTTCGCGAAAATGCTGAGGTCAAGCGGAACGGTAAGCCCGGGAACTCCTCCTGGAGCCGGATCCGCCTCAACCGGGAACCAGGCCATGAACACCACCTTCATCAAGCGTTTTGTCGAAGCCCGCCGCGCACGGCGTAATGCGCGCGCCGTGGCCCACATGTCCGACGGCTTTCTCGCTGACATCGGACTCGAGCGCGATTACACCGGCAGCGTTCGTCGGGTCATAAACGACCCGATCCGATGAACCGCGAGCGGGAGGCGTGCGTCCGTGCCCCGTCTCCCGCGACTGCACTCCTGTGAACGCCGTCACCGACAACCGCCGCCCGATATGGCACATCAAAATTGCCAATCACGGTTCGCTGCAAGGCGGACGCCCCGGGGGGCCGGGAATCGGGCAAACCAAAAGAGATAGCGGAGATCGACAATGACACGCACCTACACCGAACAAACCAGGGCAGCCGCCTGCGTCATGGATCTCTACGCCGCGGCCAAGCGCGATCGGCGCGAACGACGCTACGCCAGGATAATGGCGGGCCGAACCACAATGCTTGCCGTCAAGCAGCGGGCTTATTGACAGCGCGCACGCGTCGACCACTTTCAGCCGTCAATCAACTTTTCCAGCACCTCCAGTCGGTCCGCTTCACCGGGTGGCTTGTCCCATCGCAGACGCGAAACCCGCGGGAAGCGCATTGCGACGCCGGACTTGTGGCGGGTCGATCGCTGCAGGCCCTCGAATGCAACCTCGATGACCAGACCCCTGTCGGCGTCGTGGACCACTTCACGCACCGGCCCGAAACGGTTGGTGGTGTTGTTGCGGACGAATCGATCGATCTCAGCAAGTTCATCGTCGGTGAAACCGAAATACGCCTTGCCCACGGGAACCAGTTCATCGCCGGCTTCACCGGCCCGCCAGACTCCGAACGTGTAGTCGGAGTAGTATGACGAACGCTTGCCGTGGCCGCGCTGGGCATACATCAGCACTGCGTCCACAACATGCGGGTCCCGCTTCCACTTGAACCAAGGCCCCTTCGGCCGACCCGGTTCGTAGATCGAATCCCATCGCTTGAGCATCAGCCCTTCGATGACAGGCTCTGGCGGCGTAGCCCGCATCGCGCGAAGCTGCTCGGCGTCGGTAAAGGTGACCAATGGCGAAAGGTCGAGCCGCGTCGGCGACGCCCGCGCGACCAGTGCCTCAAGCCGGTCGCGACGCTGACGAAATCCGAGCGTGCGGATATCCTCGCTTCCATCGACCAGGCAATCATAGGCGCGAAGAAAAGCCGGATGCCGCGCTAACAGTTTCTCAGAAACGGCCTTTCGGTTGAGGCGCTGTTGAAGGTCCGAGAACGAACCGGTCGCGAATCCCATATCGCTGCGCTCCCCAATCAAAAGTTCCCCATCCAGCGCCCCCTCGAAATTCAGGGCATCAACCAGATCGGGAAAGGCGCGCGAGATATCGTCGCCGGTCCGTGTATAAAGCCGGGCGACACCCCGCTCACGCACCGCTTGCACCCGGATTCCGTCCCACTTCCATTCGGCGGCGTAGGCGTCCGGGGTAATCAGTTCCAGGTCGCCGTCGGCGATCGCGTGGCTGAGCATGACCGGCCGAAACGGCGCAGCGATGGTTGACACCGGTCGTGCACCGGCGCCCTCCAGCCAGGCGAACAGCTCCGCGTAGGGCGGCGACTGGCCCGGCCACAGTTCTTCGATGTCGTTGATTGGCTCGCCGCCGAAATCGGCCAATGCCTGCTTTGCCAACCGCGCGGAAACACCAATTCGCAGGCCGCCCGTGACCAGTTTGATCAGCGCCCAACGGCCGGTGGCGTCCAGAGAATCGAGCAGTCGCTCGACCCGGCCGGGACCATCGCTGCGCGACGACCGCAACAGATCCTCGACCATTTCGCCGAGTTTCGACGAGTGGTTCGCGTTCTTGTTCCGCGGCCATATCAGCGAGATCGTCTCGGCCAGATCGCCGACATAGTCGTAGGAATAGCCGAATAGCTCAGGATCCACGCGATCAGTCACAAGTCCGCGCAGCATCGCCGGTTTGACGCTGGGGATCGACAGCCCGCCGGTCAGCGCCGCCAGCGCGTATCCGCGATCGGGATCGGGCGTGGCACGAAAGTAGTCGACCATCAGCCGCAGCTTGACGTTTCGCTGCGGTGTCAGCGCCAGTCGTTCCAGGAGGGCTGCGAAAGCTTGCATCAGGCTTCATCAGATAGCGCCTCCAGGGGCAACGACCAAGCCAGGACGGCGGTCGCCGGATTGAACCCCGCCGGCCGATCGGTTATATGGCGACTGCCCGGCGGCGGATCGCCGGGCCGCGTTCTCAGGGCGGGGTGAAACTCCCCACCGGCGGTGAGCAGGGCCTTCGAGTTCTGTAAGCCCGCGAGCGCCCTTCCCAACTTGGCGAAGGGGTCAGCAGATTCGGTGCGATTCCGAAGCCGACGGTGATAGTCCGGATGAGAGAGAACGACAGGTGCCGCCAGTCGTGGATCGACCACGAATGCGGTGTATCTGCCGTCATCAGATGCTCTGGTTACGTGTTGCTGCTCATTTGGAGGTGCAACATGAATCACTTTGTCTTCATTTCGGTGCTTTGCGCCGACTGGCGGTCGCCATGAGTGCGACCACCTTTCCCACGTCCTCATCGCCGCTGTCCGGCGCCGTCTGGATGGTGCTGGCCGGCGCCGTCTTTGCAGTCATCAACACGCTTGTGCAGTTGGCGACCGCAGGCGCCGGCGTATCTTCTTTCACCCTGGCTTTCTATCAATATCTGATCGCCCTGGCGGTTACGGTCCCGTGGGTGCTGCGCCACGGAATTCCGTCAATGCGCACACGGTATTTCTGGCTGCACCTCTTCCGCGCCGCCCTTGCCGCTTTCGGGGTCCAGCTATGGGTAGCGGGGCTCGCCTATCCGGTGCCGATCTGGGCCGCGATCGCGTTGCTGATGACCTCGCCATTCTTCGTCACCCTTGGCGCCCGGCTTTTCCTCGGCGAACGGGTGACCATCGAGCGCTGGCTGGCGGTGGTGGTCGGCTTCGCCGGCGCCGTCATCATCCTCGACCCGTGGGCCGGTGTTTTCCAGTGGGCGAGTCTGCTGCCGCTCGGCGCCGCCGCGCTTTGGGCCGGGTCGTCGCTTTGCCTGAAGCGTGTGGTCGACGACGAGTCGGTCTGGCCAACCACAGCCTGGCTCCTGGTCCTGCTGACGCCGTTCAACCTGGCCTTTGCAGTACCGGCCGGGTTCGCCATACCGGACGGGAACACCTGGATGATCATCATCGTCGCCGGGCTGCTGACGGCTGCCGCTCAGGGCTTCCTTGCCCTGGCCTACTCCCGGGCGGATGCGGCTTTCGTCCAGCCGTTCGACCTGATCAAACTGCCGCTCAACGTGCTGGCCGGGTTCATCGTCTTCGGCTGGGTGCCGCCGGGCAACCTCTGGCTCGGCGCGGCCCTGATCGTCGGGGCATCGCTGTATCTGATGGCGCGGGAGCGCAGTATGAACTGATACCAGGGGTATGAGACAACCGGCGGGCGACATGCCATAGTCGCGGTCCCCGCCGGACGACTCCCGATGCATGATGCAGCGCCAGTTGACGACGACCGCCAGTTTCGGCGCGGTCCGGTCACCTGGTACACGTATCTTCTGTTGGGCTGCTTCACCTATGTTATCTCGATTCAGGGCAATATCCTCCCGTTTTTGAAGGCCGAGCTCGACCTCAGCTACGCTGCCGTCAGCCTTCACACCAGCGCCATCGCCATCGGCATGCTGATGGTCGGGTCCATCGGGGAACGGGTCGTGCGCCGCTTTGGCCGGCATTCGGTCTTCACCGCCGCCGGACTGGTATGCTCAGTGGCTGCCGTTCTGCTGGCGCTTGCCACCGCCGCCTGGGCAAGCCTTGGCGCCACTCTGCTATTCGGACTGGCCGGCGCCTTCATCCCGGCGATACTCCATGCCATCCTGTCCGACATCCATGGACCGCGCCGGGATATTGCCTACACCGAAGCGAACGCCGTCGCCTATCTCTTCGCGATCATCGCGCCCGTGCTGACGGCGGTCTTTGTGTGGATCGGCTGGGGCTGGCGACCTGCGATCCTGGCCATCTCATTGATGATCGTGGTGATCGTTGCATCGTTCGTTCGCTATCCGATGCCCGTCAGTGCTGAGGTGCGGGAGGGCGCAGCGGCCCCCGCCCCCCTCGCCTTCTGGCTCTTCTGGGCCGTGCTCGGGCTATCTGTTGCCGCCGAGTTCTCCATCCTCATTTGGGCGCCAGCCTATCTTGAGCAGGTCGTCGGACTATCGGAGAGTTCCGCGGCGCTGGCTGCGGCCGCATTCTTCGCAGGCATGTTCGCAGCGCGGCTCAGCGGTTCGCTCCTCGTTCGCAGATTCACAACGCGACGTCTCTTTCTCGCCTCGGCCGCAACGACCTTTGTCGGCTTTGCCGCCTATTGGGGCAGCGCAGAGCCGGTGGCCTCGATTGTGGGGTTGTTCGTCATCGGCCTCGGCATGGCCCTCCTCTTCCCGCTTGGCCTGAGTTTTGCCATGGGTGTGGCGGGGCCCGCCGCCGACCGCGCCGGCGCGCGCATCATGTTGGCGCCTGGCCTTGCAATTCTCCTGAGTCCTCCGCTTCTTGGAGACGCCGCCGACCGGGCCGGCATGGCCGTTGCCCAGCTTGCCACGCCGGTGTTCATGCTGTTGGCCGTTCTTGTCTTCTTTGCCGGGGTCGCTGCATCGCGCCGGTAACCTCGGGCGGTCATCAAGCTCTCGTCCGCGCTGATCGGCTTGGCATCCGATTTGCGTTACCCGACGGCGACGCTACAAATGGCCTCACTGACCGTCACCAAGAGGCCAGCTGATGCCGTCCGAACAACAGACCGAACTCCTTCCCATCCTGAGCGACATCCATGCTTACTGGTTCGGGCCGCTGGATTCGCCGACGGCCCGCAATCCGGAGAAGGCGGAGATCTGGTTCAAGCGTTCGGACGAAACCGACGCCCACATTCGCGACACTTACGGCCACTTCATCGACCGGGCGGCAGCGGTCGATTGGGATCTTGACGCTCTCTCACGCGAGGAACAGGTTGGGCTCATCATCCTGCTCGATCAGTTTCCGCGCAACATCCACCGCGACTCCGGCCAGGCTTTTGCCTACGACGCCAAATCCCTTGCAATCGCAAACGTGCTCCTCGAATCGGGGCTCGACCGCTTCTACCTGGTCGAGCAGACCTTCGTCTGCATCCCGCTGCAACACAGCGAAGACGTCGCCGACCAGGACCGATCGCTTCTCTACTACGCTCAGCAGGCGATCCACGCGCCGGCCGAGTGGAAGGACCTCAAGCGGAACACTCTGGATTTCGCCTGCAAACACCGCGACCTCATCCGCAAGTTCGGGCGTTACCCCCATCGCAACCAGGTACTCGGCCGCGAATCGACGGAGGAAGAAACAGCCTTTCTCAAGGAACACGGTCGGGGTTACTAACCCGGTCGGATAGGTCTGCCGACCTGTATCGTCGCGGTCGGATCACCGCCGCAATCTTCTCAAGCGCCCTCGGCAGTGTGAAGCGGCAACTCCGGCGGACCGTCCGTATTGGCCGGCCTCGGCTCGATGCCACCCTCCGGCACTTCGATTTCGACCGAGCGGATCCCGGCACTGCGCTTGCTGATCTTGCCGCTGGAGATCTCGATCTGGTCGATGTCCTTATTGGCTTGCGTAAAATGTGTCTTCAGCCGCTGGACCCGATCGTCGAGACGGTCGACATCCTCGACCAGCCGGATCACCTCATGCTGAATCACATGGGCCTGTTCGCGCATCCGGGCATCGCGCAGAAGCGACATGACCACTTGAACCGAAAGCATCAGAAGTGACGGCGAGACGATGACCACGCGGGCCCGATGGGCGCGCTGCACGACGTCCTCGAACCGCTCGTGAATGTCGGCAAAGATCGATTCCGATGGCACGAACATGAACGCCGTCTCATGAGTCTCACCGACGATGTGATAGCGCTCGGCAATATCCTGGATGTGCTTGTGCGTATCCCGGCGGAACCGCGTCTCGGCCGCCTTGGTCGTCTCCGGCGAGTCCGCCGCCCGAATCGCATTCCAGGCCTCTAGCGGAAATTTCGCGTCGACGACCAGGCACGGCGCGTCATTGGGAAAGAGAACCGTACAGTCCGGACGGGTGCCGTTTGAGAGCGTCGGCTGAAAGGCATAGGCATTCTGCGGCAACCCGTCCTGGATGATCGCCTGCATGCGCCCTTCGCCGAAGGCGCCGCGCGTTTGCTTGTTGGTCAGGACATGCTGGAGCTCGACGACCTGGCTCGAAAGCTCGGTGATATTCTGCTGGGCCTTGTCGATTACCGCCAGCCGCTCCGCCAGCCGCGAAAGGTTCTTGTGGGTGTGGCGGGTCGTGTCCATCATCGACTGGCCGAGTTTTGCCCCGAGCCCGTCCATACGTTCCGACAGGCCCTTGACCAGATCCGACTGACGCGAGCCGAAAACCTCGGTCATCGTCTGGATCCGCCCCTGCATCTCGGTCTGGGTGCGGTTGATTTCGTCAAGCTGCCGGCGGTTGACCTCGACGATCCGGGCGTGGGCAATGGCCGCCCATTCCGCCCGGCCCAACGCACGACGCCATGCAACGAACAGCGCGACCACAATCACTGCAACGATCGCCCCGCCGCCAATCGCCAGTTCGCCAAGCGAAACGGCAACCCCCGCGACCTGCAAGACCTCTTCATTCATGGCGGCAACCTAACCGATTCGGTACAAAAAGAGAACAAGCAGTGCGGTTAGCGGCTGCTATCGTCCTCCGACAGCAGTTTCGGGTGCTTGGGCAGGCGGCGGTATTCGTCCTTGCGCTTGACCACTTTGGGCTTGAACGGACCGCTGCCGAGCACGCGAGCGTGAGGATTACGCGGCGGTTTGCCCGCGACAGGCGGCTTTGTTGTCTTGCGTTTGGCCATGGTGTGACGGACGGTATACCCGGTTGACCGCGAGCCCGACCTTTCATATCTCAGGCGCGTGGCAATGCTCGATATCATCACTCTTCCGGACAGGAAACTGCGCGTGGCCAGCGAACCGGTCGAACGGGTCGACGACGAGGTCCGGCGGTTTCTCGACAACATGCTTGAGACAATGTATGACGCGCCAGGGATCGGCCTCGCCGCGATCCAGGTCGGTGTGGAACGGCGCATGGTCGTCTGCGACGTGGCCAAGCGCGAGGATGAAGACGCTGAACCCGAACCGTTGTTCCTGATCAATCCGGAAGTACTTTCAGTATCTGACGATCGGGTTGTCCGGGAGGAAGGCTGCCTGTCGATTCCCGAGTATTTTGCCGATGTTGAACGTCCGGACGGGGTTCGCGTCGGCTACCTCGACCGAGACGGCAACCAGCAGGAGATCGAGGCCACGGGCGTTCTTGCTACCTGCCTCCAGCATGAGATCGACCACCTGAACGGCAAGCTGTTCATCGACTATTTGTCGAAGCTGCGGCGCGACATGGTCATCAGGAAGTTCACCAAACAGGCAAGACAGGCCACGAGCGCTACAGCATAGGGCTTACCGCGCAATCCTCACACGCGATGTGATCTGCGCCGGCTCAGCCGTCTTTCGTTTCGCGGTACCATCTCGACATGACCCTTCGCATCGCCTTTTTCGGAACGCCGGCCTTCGCCGTTCCTACCCTGACCGAGATCATTGGCCAGGGCCATGACGTTGTTGCCGTCTACACGATGCCGCCCCGCGCGGCGGGACGCGGCCTGTCCGAGCGCCGATCCCCGGTTCACGAAGCGGCAGATCGGTTCGGTGTTCCCGTCGAAACACCGCCTACCCTCCGCAGCAACGACGCCGCGGCGGCTCTCGCGGCGCGCGGCGCCGATGTTGGCGTCGTGGTGGCCTATGGCTTGATTCTGCCGGCCGGCATTCTGGCAGCACCGGCCCATGGGTGCCTGAACCTCCACGCGTCCCTCCTGCCGCGGTGGCGCGGCGCTGCTCCGATCGCGCGGGCAATCATGGCCGGTGATGCCGAAACCGGTGTCATGGTCATGCAGATGGACGAAGGACTGGATACCGGACCGGTCGCCATGGCCGAGCGGGTCGCGATCGGCCCCGATGCAACGGCCGGCGAGGTCACCGATCAATTGTCTCGTCTCGGTGCCGACCTGATGGTACGCGCGCTTGCTGCCCTCTCCCGTGGCGGACTTGCTTCCGCGGCCCAGTCCGATGAAGGCGCGACCTACGCGAATAAGATCGATAAATCGGAAGCCCGCATCGACTGGTCGAAGCCGGCCGCCGACGTCCACAATCACATCCGCGGGCTCTCGCCATGGCCGGGCGCCTGGTTCGAGGCCGATTTCGGTCGCGGCCCGGAGCGGGTCAAGATCCTCCGCACGACCCTCGCCGACAGTCAGGGCGCCCCTGGCACGCTGATCGGCAACGATCCGACCGTTTCCTGCGGTTCAGGCGCCGTTCGCCTGATCGAGCTTCAGCGTGCCGGCAAGCAGCCGGTCAAGGCAGAGGCGTTTCTGCGTGGCGTTCGGGATCGACCATCGCGCCTGATGTAGATCGGCGACCAGCCTTACCCAGGAAGTGCGCATAGCCACGGGCACTGTTGGTCGAACCGAACCATCCACCCGGAAACAGATCGGGCCTGGCCGCGAATATGTGGCGGACACGATCGGCAATCTCGGGTTCGTATGCGGCGAGTTCCAGCCAGGTGACGATGCCGTCGAGATGGCCCCCTTCTTCGTCGGCCTCGACTTCACGAGACTCGATCGGCGACAGGTTGCGCAAGATGCGATCACCCTGAACGACATGGGTCAGAAACGTCCTGACGATCGCTTCGATTAGCGGTTCGGGAACCTCATAGCCTGCCGCAAACGCACGGTAGATGAAGGGAACCGTCTGCGAGGCCTTCCAGATCCTTTCCGAGTATTCCCGACCGTTCGGGCCGATGCTCTGGTCGGCGAAATAGGGAAAATACTTCCAGTGAACGGTGTCATCCTCGGCGGTGACGACGCCCGTCTCGAAGATGTCGACAATCCGGTTGATCTGTCCCGTTCGTTCCGGGTCCGCACCGTCGAGGGCGGCAAAATGAATGAGAACGCTTGC
>JAAEOR010000291.1 GCA_024222895.1 Hyphomicrobiales bacterium
CCACCGTTGGCATTATTACCTATGCCTCCATGAGCAGTAATATTCGTCTTGTCAAAACCCGATATATCATTAAAGTATACGGCTATCCGTCCTCCTCCACCTCCTGCTGTGAGACCATAAACTGCCGTCTGCTTACCTCCATTCGCCGTCATACTACCAGTCCCGCTTAATGTACCGGTCGATATAAATATACCTCCTCCGCTTCCTCCTCCATTATAACTGTTAGCTCCGTCTCCTCCGTTGGCACTTATACGGCCGTTTAGCACTATATCATTTGTCACTATCCTGACCAGTCCTCCGCCATTACCTCCGCTATTACCATTGTCTCCTCCTCCTCCGCTTCCCAATTCGTTTGGGTTGTACAGATTTCCGTAAACGGCATTTACGGGCTGAGTACTATATTTACCGCCCAATCCTCCATAGCTTCCCGCACTGGATTGAAAACTGCCTCCCGTTGTCGTATTCCCTATCGTGCGGGCGTAGTTGCCGCTGTTGCCGCCTGAGTTGCCCCCAAGATAACCCTTGCCGGTTACGTCTATGCTGCTACTTGTATCGATGGTCAGGGTGGTTGTGTTGATTGCCAAACTATACTCATCCGTTGTCGTCGCTCCAGGATGTGTCAGCAGACTATTATTTGACAGTGTCAGCGTGTCTGACGTTATGCTATCTACAATAAACGTAGCGTTGTCCAGGTTATAGTCAGTTGCATTTATCACGTTACCATTTACTGTTACTCCTCCATTATTTACAAATATCGCAAAGTTGTCTACCTCTATACTGTTTACGTCCATAGCTCCGTCTATCTCTAATCCATTGACCGTGTTTGGATTTAAGACCTTTATGTCATCATCCGTCTGTACCCTGGCAAGACCCTTTATGTCCAGTGTGTCAAAGATCTGTAGACCCCGGTATGTGTCTCCTGTCGTTGCTACTGTTGTCATGTCGCCGTCATTCAGGTCTGCCGTGATGGTAGTAGCACCATTGTTAAGGACCTTCATTGCACTTCCCTGACCCGTATTCGGGTTGAGGTATATGCCCACAAGATCATCTGTTCTCCAGCTTCGGGTACCATCTGTCATTGTGTTTGCCGTCAGGCCCGTAGACGTGCCCGTGCCTACCGATACTAGCGGCGTTGAGTATACGGCTGTTACCGTGTTGTTATTGTCCACTATCAGATCCCCATGGGTCTGTGTGGATGATTTTGTGTATATGGTACCTGCACCACCGTTGGCATTATTACCTATGCCTCCATGAGCAGTAATATTCGTCTTGTCAAAACCCGATATATCATTAAAGTATACGGCTATCCGTCCTCCTCCACCTCCTGCTGTGAGACCATAAACTGCCGTCTGCTTACCTCCA
>JAAEOR010000292.1 GCA_024222895.1 Hyphomicrobiales bacterium
AGCACGCATTCGAATGGAACGAGATGATGGCCATGAGCGTGCTGGGTTCGTTGCCGCTCCTGCTGTTGTACCTCATCGCCCAGCGGTATTTCCTGGCCGGCATGACCGCAGGGTCGGTGAAGGTTTAGCCCGGGCTAGCCGGCGCGCAACGTCTCCGGCAGAAAGCTGCCGTCATTGACGCCGACTTCGTTGGCGATCATGCGGTTGAGCAAAGTGTTCATGCGCAGAATCAGGTCCTTGTGGGTCTCGACATCGACCCCGAGGTTGTTGATCTCGTCCGGATCGGTCTGAAGATCGAACAGCTCGATTTCGTTATGGGCGAGCAGCGCCTCCAGCGTCTCGGGTGTGTTGAAGTCGTCCGGCGCATAGTAGCGGGCGAATTTGTAGCGACCATCGAAGACGAAGCTGATGAAGCCGCGGCCGGTCATGTCCGGCTTCGCTTCGGTGAATGGCGGGGCAAAACGGCCGTGGGCAATATCGCCCGAAACGCGAGCCATGTAGACCGCATCGACCGTCTGAAGGCCGACATAGTTGAACAGAACAGCGTCGCGGATCGCGTTGGCGGCCGCGGTCTCCGGCGCCTCCAGAAGCGAGCTGAAGTCATGACCGGGCAGATTGGCAAGGGCGCTCTCGGCCAGGCTGGCGTCCGCGTTGGTCAGACCGGCCAGTGTGGGAATCAGATCGATATGGCTGGTCAACGCAGAGCAGTTTCGGCCACCAGCATGTTCGGGATGAACAATGACCGCCGGAACGTGGGTCTCCTGCTCATAGGGCAGCGGGCCTTTTCCGCGCAGGCCGCCATGGGAGCCGCCGAGCTCGCCATGATCGGCCGTGCGCATCACCACGGTCGAATCCCACAAATCCAGCGCCGACAAAGCGTCGATGACCGCCTGCAGGTTGCGATCATTGTCGCGGATCAGATTGAGATAATAGTTGTAGTAGGTGTTCCACATCGGTTTCGCATTCACCGGAATATCGCCCAGGAATGCCGACCAGCCGATCCGGTAAACGAGTTGCGCGCGGGGCCGGCCGGGCGAATCCATCGGCTGCGAATGGCTCGGTGATTCCGGAAATTTCCATTGGGTGGCGAAATGACTGTTGTCCGGCGGCGGCGTCAGGGTCATGCCGACCTCGGAGACCTGCGTCGTCTTCCCGGGCTGGTTGGTGTCGGCGTACATGATGTCGTGCGGCGACACGAAGCTGACGACAAGGCACCAGGGCTTGCCCTGCTGGTTCAATTCCTGGGCGTTGGTCCGCAGCCAGCGGATCGCCTCACTGCCGGTGTAGGTGTCTGTGTCGTAGGCCTGATCCGGCCCGCCGACCTTGTCGCCGTCGGGCGCGAAGGTGTCGAAGCCGTATCGGCGCAGGGCATCGGTATAGTTGACGCTGTCCTTCGGCGTGATGATGTCCTTGCGCAACTCGAACTTGCCGAAATATGCAGTCTCATAGCCGAGCTGCTTGAGGATCGTGCCCATGCTTGGCTTGTCGGTCGCCAAGCTCGGTATATAGCCAAGCTCCATCTGGTCGTAGATGCCGTTGACCTGTGGCGGCTGGCCGGAGAACATGACGCCACGCGAGGGCGTGCACATTGCTGTTCCGATATAGTGATTGTGGAACGTCGTGCCGCGCCGCTGCAGCTCTTCGCGCGCCGGTGTCGAAAAGCCTTCGGCCGGGCGAACGTGATAGGCTTCCTCGTCGGAGATGAACAAGACGAGGTTATACGGACGATCGGGCGGCTCGGTCCGACTGGCCGGGAAGGGCGCTTCGGTGGTCGATTCGCCGGCTTGCTCTGCGTCGGCGGCATGAGCGTTCTCAGCGCCCGCCAGCGCCCCGAGCGCCGCGGCACCCGCTCCACCTTTCAACAGATCCCTGCGGCTGACCCCCGATTGGTCATCGTCCGGATCAGGCTTGAATTCGTCCGGATCAGGCTTGAACTTGTCTGCCATTTCGCGCGCCCCTCCCGTTGGCTTCCGCATTCAAACAGTCATGGCATAGATGCACAACACCCAGTCGTCGGCGCAGCTTTGGATTGGGGACGGTCCCGAGCGCGAGGGAGCCGATGTTGATGGCAAGCGGATTGAGGTGGCCCGCGCGGCCGGCTCCAAAATCGGAATATCTGTCGCCAAAACCCTCGGTTGATGGAGCAGGTGCTGCAGCGCGCATCAAATGCCGCAGGCGGCCCAAGGCGTTCTGATTTTTCGAACGCATCTCTCGATAATTATCGATATCGCGTACGCTCAATCCGTGTCACCTTGCCCCCACGAACCTTGCATGCCGCCGTTTGGATGGCCCGGATATGCATCGGACCGAACCTTCGGTAGCGGAACTTGGCGAGGTTCCCATTGGCACGGGAGGACGGCAATGACATCACGGAACAAGGCACGACGCGGCATTTCACGGCGGGAGACGCTGAAGGGACTATCGGTCCTCGGTGGGGCGAGCCTCGCCTCGGCGCTGGGGGGGCAAGCCCTGATATCGGCGGCCCGCGCCCAGGACGGTATGGCAGCGATCAGCATGCAGCTCGGCTGGCTGGCGTCCAACGGTATCCTTGGCGAAGTTGTTGCCAAGCGGAAGGGCTTCTACGAGGAAGAAGGGGTTGCGCTGGAAATCACCCCCGGTGGCCCGGGCGTCGACGGCGTCGCGTCGGTCGCCGCCGGAGCAGCCCAAGTCGGTCAACTGTCATCCAGTCCGTCGCTGATGCTGGCGCGTTCCGCCGGTATCCCGATCAAGGCTTTTGCAGCCGGATATCAGAAGCATCCATTCACCTATTTCTCCCTCGAGAGTGACCCGATCCGGGTGCCGGACGATATGATCGGCAAGACGATCGCGACCCAGCCGACGGCGATGATCCTGCTCCGGGCACTGCTTGCGAAGAACGGGATCCCCGAGGACGAAGTGAACGCGGTGAACATGGGTTCGGACATGAACCAGCTCCTGACCGGTCAGGCGCAAGCCGTGACTGGCTGGCTGACCAACACCAATGCGCTCGCAATCCTTGGCCCCGAACGGGTCGATATGATGCTCTGGGACACGGGCATCCAGCTTTATGCCAACGTCTATTACGCGACCGACGAGATGCTGGGGGAACAGGCGGACGCGCTCACGTCGTTCCTGACCGGATCCGCCCGCGGCTGGGGTTACGCCAAGGACAATCCGGAAGAGGCCGTCGATCTGCTTGTCGCCGAATACCCGAATCTCGACAAGGCGAGCGAAATGGAGGCCGTCGGTCCGGTGCTCGGTTTCAGTTTTGACGACACCACCAAGAGCGAAGGCTGGGCCGCCATGAATCGCGAGAATTGGGCGGCGCAGATCGAGACCTACGCGTCTCTCGATCAGTTCGAGGGTGAGACCCCGACCATCGATGACGTCATGACCCTCGACATTCTGAACGCAACGGCGGATATCCGAAAAAAGGTCGGATAGGTCATGGCGCTTGCCGAACCGGCCGCGACGATTGACGACGGGCCTAGCATCCCGTCGTCGTCCGATGTGGCGATTGCGGTAAACGACGCGTCGGTGGTTTTCGGAGAAGACGAGGAACAGGTCGTCGCTCTCTCGCACGTAACGATCGATTTTCGCGCCGGTGACCTAGTGACGATTCTAGGTCCGTCGGGATGTGGCAAGTCGACCCTGCTGCGATTGATTGCCGATCTGGTCCCGGCGGCCAGCGGCGGTGTCTCGGTTTTCGGCAAGTCGCCATCGGAAGCGCGACTCTCCCGCGAATTCGCGTTTGTCTTTCAGGACGCAACGCTGCTGCCGTGGCGCACTGCCATCGACAACGTCAGGCTACCCCTGGAGGTCGGCGGCGGCGGAGCGATCGAACAGCATGCGTCACCGGAGGAACTCCTGGACCTCGTCGGCTTGAAGGGGCGCGAGACCGCGCTACCGCGGGAACTGTCCGGCGGTATGCGACAGCGCGTCGCCATCGCCCGTGCCCTGATCTGCCGCCCGAAGATCCTGTTGATGGACGAGCCGTTCGGGGCTCTGGACGAGATCAAGCGTGACAGACTCAACGTTGAGCTCCTGCGGATCTGGCGGGAGACCGGTACCACCATCCTGTTCGTCACGCATTCGATTCCCGAAGCTGCCTTTCTCGGTCAGAAGACGCTGGTCCTGTCGGCCCATCCCGGCCGCGTTCTTTCCTATATGGATATCGATTTGCCGGGCGAACGGGCGCTGTCGATCCGCGACAGCATGGAATTCGTCAAGATCACAGGCCACCTGCGGACGCTGCTGGAGCAGGCGGCATGAGCGTCGGCGATACAAACACGCTTGCCAAGTCCACATCGTCGGGCCCACCCGGCAGCACCGCAACGGCCGTGGTATCCAAACAGAGGCGTTCTGGTTCCTTTTCCCGCCGCTGGCGCAATCGACTCCCGGCGATTGTGGCGGCCGTCGGCCTGATTGTCTTGTGGCAGCTGATTATTGTGGTCTTCGGCGTGCGCCAGTTCATCGCCCCGAGCCCGCTGGACGTCGTCACCGTATTCGCCGAGCGCGGTGACATTCTGTGGATGAATTTCTGGCCGACATTCATGGAGGCCATCGCCGGTTTCATCGTCGGCAACTGTGTTGCGGTTCTGCTCGCGATCTGGTTCGTCCATTCGAGCCTCGCCGAGCGCGCCTTCTATCCGATTGCGGTGTTCATCAATACGATCCCGATCATCGCAATCGCCCCGATCCTGGTTCTGCTGCTCGGCAACGGCTTTGCGCCGAAGATCGTCATTGCGGCCTTGATCTGTTTCTTCCCGACACTGGTCAACATGGTGCGTGGACTGAAATCGATTTCGCCGGAGATGGCCGAACTGATGCGCGTTTTGTCGGCCAGCCCGCGTGAGGTTCTCTTCAAGGTTCGGCTCTATGCCTCGCTGCCTTATCTGTTCGCCGCCTTGAAGATCGCTTCGACGACCTGTGTGATCGGCGCGATTGTCGGTGAGTGGATCGGCTCGAACTTCGGGCTGGGCGCGTTGATCATCGAAGCGACCTACAACTTTCGATCGCCGCTGCTCTACGCGACCGTGTTTCTTGGCGCCGGCCTTGCCGTCTCCTTCTTTACGGCGACCACGCTGGCGGAGCGGTGGCTGCTGAGGTGGCGATCACCGACAACGGCGTGATACCCCGATTTTCTTGTGAACCGATGTGGAAAGCGACATGGTCTCTCGCGATATAGTTCAAAGTTCAACGGGCGCCGTGCCCGTCAGGGCAGAAAGCGACGTCCTCGTCGTTGGGGCCGGGCCAGCGGGCATCTCCGCGGCCGTTTCGGCGGCCCGCAACGGCGCCAGTGTCACGCTGGTCGAGCGCTATCCCTATCTCGGTGGACTGGCGACCGGGGGCATGGTGCTGGTTCTCGACGATATGCATAACGACACGGAGATCTCGGTTCGCGGCCTGGCCATGGAGATCATCGAGCGGATGCATGGCAAGGGCCTGGCCGTTTTTCCGCCTGACCCGGATCGCGACCCCAAGGTCCGCCAGTCGCTGGAGATGTGGCAGAAATGGGCACGCTGGGGCGTTTTCGATTTTCACTCCCATTCGCTACCCCATCCGATCATCTTCGCGGCGGCGTTCGACCCGGACGGTTTCAAACAGGCGAGCCTGGACATGGTCGTCGAGGCCGGCATCAACCTGCGTCTCCATTCCTGGTTCTGCGAAACGCTAGTGACCGACGGTGCCGCCACCGGTGTCGCGGTCGAGTCCAAGGAAGGCCGGCACGCCCTGTTGGGCAAGGTCGTGATCGACGCCACCGGAGACCTGGACGTTGCCGCGTCGGCGGGCACCGACTACGACCAGGGCAGTTTCATCCTCACCACGGTTTCGCGCATGGGCGGCGTCGACACCGATGAGGCGGAACGGTTTCAATTCGATGAGCCGGATCGCTTCGATGAAATCGACGCGGGGGCAAAGAAGATCATCCGCGGTTCGTGGAACTTCTGGTGGCTGAAGACACCGCTGCCCGGGGTCGTCTGGCTCAACTGCCCGCATATGACCGGGCTGGACGGATTGTCGGTTGGCGACCTCGTCAAGGCCGAAATCGAGGGGCGGCGGCGCATCCAGACGCTGCTCGACTATGTGCGACAGCACATGCCGGGATTCGAGAATGCGTGCATTGTGGATTTCGCGCCCCAGACCGGTGTGCGTCAAACTCGTCTGCTGAAAGGTGAGTATGTCGTTCAGAAGTCCGATGTGATGAAACGGGTCCACTTTGCCGACAGCGTGTGTCGCGGCCGGGACTATTACACGCCGTACCGGGCCTTGTTGCCGCAGGACGTCGATCAGCTGATCGTGGCGGGGCGCCACTATTCGGCGACGCCGCAGGCCCAGAAGACGAGCCGGGAAATCCCCCCTTGCATGGCGATGGGTGAGGCGGCCGGCGTCGCTGCGGTGCAGGCACTCAACGCCGGCGTCCTGGTCCGGGATGCCGATGTGGCGGTGATCCAGCGGCAGCTGCGCGCCCAGGGCGCCGATCCCGGAGATGTTCCCGCCGAAAATGCCCTTATCAAGGAGGCCGCTGAATGAGTACGCAATCTGATGGGCGGACGGATCTGCCGCTGTCCGGCGTCAGGGTCATCGATTTCACCCAGGTCATGCTCGGCCCCTGCTGCACGCAGATGCTCGGCGACTACGGAGCGGATGTGATCAAGGTTGAGCGCGAGGAGATCGGCGATCTGTCCCGCTGGAGCCTGGGATCGGACCCCGACGGACTGAACAATCCGGTCTTCTCCAGCCTCAACCGCAACAAACGATCGGCGGCGTTCGACATCAAGTCGGAAGCCGGTCGCGCCGCCATCCGGGCTTTGATCGAATCCGCCGACGTGGTGGTCAACAACTTCCGTCCGGGCGTCATGGAACGGCTCGGCTTCGGCTATGACGACGTGAAGGCAATCAACGAGCGGGTCATCTATGCCGTCGGCACCGGTTACGGTCTCGATGGCCCGTACAAGGAAAAGGGCGGGCAGGACGTCCTGGCGCAGGCGATGTCGGGGGCCATGTGGCGGCGTGCTGATGACACGGTCCCGCTCTCGATCTATCCGACCGCCCTGGCCGATTATTCGGCCGGCATGCATCTGGTGCAGGGCATTCTTCTCGCGCTGCTGCAACGCCAGCGCACCGGCAAGGGCCAGATCGTTTCGGTAGCGCTGTTCAATTCGATGCTCGCCATGCAGATGCAGGAAGCAGCCAGCCTGATGATGCGCGACAACGAACTCAACTGGGCGGCCATGCCGCTCTGCGGTGTTTTCGAAACCACCGACGGCGCGATCGTCATTGTCGGCGCCTTCAAGGAAAACCCGCTACGGGATATCTGTGAAGCCTTCGGGATCGAGGACATTTCGCAAGAAGAGCGCTTCAAGGATCTCGACACCCAGCGCAAGTATCGCCCCGAGCTCCAAGCGTTGTTCAAGCAGACCTTTGCCACCGATACCACCGATCACTGGCTGGAGCGGCTCGAGGCGGTGGATATTCTGTGTGCGCCAGTGAAGACCCTGCAGCAGGCGCTTGATGATCCGCAGACGGCTGTCAACGGCATGATTTTCGATCTGCCGCCGACCGCCGGCGGTCCCGTACGTCTGGTTGGCTCGCCGATCGCCATGTCGGACGCACCGGTCACGGTGCGCCAGCCGCCGCCAAAGCTCGGCGAGCATACGTTGGATGTTCTTGCCGAAGTCGGATTGGCAGCGGCGGCGGAATGACTATCGGTCTTGAGGTTGCCGATTTCATCGCCCGGGTGACGATCAATCGCCCGGAGCGGATGAACGCCATCGACCGGGCGAGCGAGGAGGCTCTGGACCGTGTCTGGGCTGAGATCGAATCGCGCGACGACATTCGGTGCATTGTGCTGACCGGAGGCGGCGACCGCGCCTTTTGTGCCGGCGCCGACATGAAGGAGGAGCAATCGGCGTCCGGCCTCCATTATTGGGCACAGAGCCGGCCGAATGGCTTCGGCGGCATCGCGCTTCGCAACGGCTTGGACATACCGGTTGTCGCCCGGGTCAACGGTTTCGCTCTTGGCGGTGGTTTCGAAATGGTGCTCGGCGCCGATATCGTGGTGGCTTGTGAGGAAGCGTCGTTCGGCCTGCCGGAGGCTCGGGTCGGGCGCCTGCCGGTTGACGGCGGCATGATCATGCTTTCGCGGCTCATTCCGCGCAACGTCGCGCTCGGCATGATGATGACTGGCAGACGTGCCCTAGCCGCCGAACTGGAGCGTTGGGGGCTGGTCAACGAAGTGGTCCCGCGGTCGGAGCTCGATGCCGCCGTCGATCGATGGGCGGCCGGGATTCTCGAATGCGCGCCTCTGGCCGTGCGGGCCATCAAGCATTCGGTCCGCAATACCGATCATATGGCCGCGTCCGACGCGGCGCGGCTGCGAACCGATCCGCTCATCGATGCGCTTGCCAGCGAAGACGGCGAGGAGGGCGTCCGGGCATTCCGCGAGAAGCGTGCGCCTGTGTGGAAGGGCCGATGAGGGCCGCCGGCCATCCGACCGAACCATGACCTACGTCATCACCGAGCCCTGCATCGACGTCAAGGATGGCGAATGCCTTTTGGTCTGCCCGGTCGACTGCATTTATGTCGGTGGCCGGATGATGTATATCCAGCCGGATGAGTGCATCAACTGCGGCCTGTGCGTGTCGGTCTGTCCCGTCGATGCGATCTTCGTCGAGGACAAGGTTCCGGAGCGGTGGATTTCCTACATTGAAATCAATCGGGATTTCTTTGGGCCGAAAGTGACCGGCTGGGGCATGCCGGGCGGTTATGACGACGATGAGTTCAAGACCGATCTGGACGATTCGCGCGTGAAAGCGGTTCGTCCGAACCCGAGCTAGGATCATGCACAACGCCGCGCTCCGTTACATCGACGCGGTTGCACGATTCGGATCGATTCGGCGGGCGTCGGAAGAACTCAACATCTCGGCGTCGGCGATCAACCGACAGATCATCAAGCTTGAAGAACAGTTCGGCGTGGAACTGTTCGAGCGGCGAGCCAATGGACTGAAACCGACAGTGCACGGCATCCTGGTCATTGAGCACGCGCGCCGGACTCTCCACGACTTCGAGGCCGTGCGGAGCGAGGTAGGAGAATCGCTCGGTACGCTGACGGGGCTGGTCCGGATCGCTACGCTGGACAGCATCACCGTTCACATCCTGCCGCGAGCGATCATTTCATTCCGTAAGAGACACCCGGGCGTGACCTTTCGCATAGAGACCGCCGATCCGACCGGCGTTACCCGCCTTGTCAGCAATGACAGTGCCGACATCGGTCTGACATTCGAAAACGCCGCCCAGCCGGGCATCGCCGTTCTTCATCAGGTTCCGGCGCCGCTTTGCGTCGTCATGCATCGCACCCATCCATTGAGCGGACGGGCGCGGCTCTCGGTGTTCGACTGCCTGACCTCGGACATCATCCTCCAGGAAGACACCGGCCCGGTGACGCCTCTGCTCGGCGACGAGATAGCGTCGGTGAAGCAGAGTTCCGCACCGATCCTCGTGACGAACACCATCGTTGCCAGCAAGGGCCTGATCTTGCGAGGTGCCGGCCTTGGGTTCTTCACGCGTTTCGGTTTCATCCAGGAACTTGAGGTGGGCACGGTCGTGGCCGTGCCGCTGGAGGAGCGGCGGCCATCGACGCTGAAACTTGCAACGATCGTTTCGTCGGGGCGAAGAACCACTAGGGCGATCGATATGTTCGTGGAGGAATTGCACGGCGTTCTCGACGCCGAAGTCAGGCAGACAGGCAAACCCGAATGAACTTTACCGTCTCTCACATCCTGCGAGCGCCCGGCTTCGATCCTGAGGGCGGGCCCTTCAAGGTCTCTGTCGAGGGGGCGAGAGTGGACAAGGTTGGCAAAGCCGGACAGGCCGACCCTTCGCTGATGCTGCCGGCGCTGGTCAACGCCCACGACCATGGTTACGGCATCCCCACACTCGCGGTTGGCGCGTGTGATGATGCGTTGGAATGCTGGATTCCGGGCCTGGCGAACCGCCCTGATACCGATCCCCAACTGGAGGCGATGGTTGCCTTTGGGCGTATGGCGCTTGCCGGTATCGGGACGACGGTACACTGCCACAATTCGTTGCGGCGCGACCGGTTGCCGGCCGAGGCCGAGGCGGTTGCCCGGGCTGCCGGCGCGGTCGGTATTCGGGTTGCGTTTTCCTGTCCCATCGCCGATCGAAATCCGATCGTCTATGGTGATGCCAAGCGGATCCTTGACTATGGCTATCCGGAGGAACGCCTCGGCGCCGGCCGCAGTCCGATAGACGGCAAGCAGCAGGTGAAAAACGCGCTGGAGATCCGCCAGGCCCTCAGGAGTGACATCTTCAATGTCCAATTCGGTCCGATCGGCCCGCAGTGGTGCACGGACGAGACCCTCGAAGAGATCGCCGATCGATCGGCCGCGACAGGAATGCGGGTTCACATGCATCTCCTCGAGACCGAGCGACAGCGTCAATGGCTTGACGCGACCTACGGGCAGGATCCGGTTGGTTGGCTCGACCGGATCGGCTTGCTGTCGCCACGGCTGACCGTCGCCCATGGCGTGTGGCTGCGTTCCGACGAATGCGATCTGCTCGCCGAGCGCGGTGTAACTGTTGCCGTAAACACATCATCGAATCTGAGATTGCGCTCCGGAATCGCACCGGTATCGGTCTATAGGCAATCTGACCTGGCCTTCGGCATCGGTCTGGACGGGGCGGCCTTTGACGACGACCAGGACATGTTTCGTGAGATTAGGCTGATCAAACGCCTGCAAAGCGGGATGAGCCTCAACGACGAGATGCCGCCCGCCACCGTCTTCCATGCCTCGCTTGAGCACGGCTTCCGTGTCTTCAACGGCGATCGTGACTATGGAGCGATCGAATCCGGCGCCAGGGCGGATCTTCTTGTCCTGGACGTCGCGCCACTCGTTGAGGACTCGCTGGTCGGTGACGCCCTGGTGGCGGACCTGGTCTTCGCCCGTTCGTCTGCCGCCAATGTCGAGACCTTGGTCGTCGCCGGCCAAATGGTTGTCAGGGATGGCATGTTGACCGGATTCGATTTCGAAGCCGCTGAAAGCGAATTGGTGACGTCCGCGCGTCAGTCCGAAACCGGCAACCGATCCGGCCCCGACGATATTCGCCAGGCCCGGGAGGCCATCCGCCGGTTTTATTTCGCGAAACATCACTGCGGTTGAACCCAGCGTAACGGTATTCGATATGCTCCACGGCGTGAGTTAGATTAGGCCGAAAGTCACTATGCCGGTCGTTGACCGGCGCTTGCGCCTCTGGCCACAGGTGGCATCAGGATCCGTCAAGACCCAAATGGCCGGTTCGGACGGTATCGCCACAGGTCAAGTTGTCCCACGGTGATTGGGCGGTCGGTATCACGCTCAAAAAAACAAGATATTCGGTGAAACATCCGAGTGTTATCGTCCGAACAAAACGTGCAATTGTACGAAACTGCAATATATATCACGGCCGTTTCGTAATATCGTTATTCTTCGCCTCAAAAGTGTTGTCAATTTATGACAAATATTCCCCCTTAAACATCGTACAATCAAATTCGTAGGCGGCGGTTGATTATCTACGGCTCTGCTCTAGTTACCCTAAATAGAGGGTAATTCCAGGGCTGATACCATCATGTTTATGCTTGATAGCGCCGGACGGCGCTGCGACCGTTACGCTCGACCTTTTCCGGCGGGCAGGACCTTGTGGCGGCCGGAATCCGAACGACAAAGCGTACGTCGAGAGGGTGTTTGCTCTGCGCTCCGCGCCGACGTTTCGGTAGCGGACCTGGCACATAAGCCCGATGCGGCCCTCTCCAGGAAATAGCAGAAAATGTCCGATCCAATCGATTTGGTTGTCGGCGACAGCGACAGTGTTTTGGCGGGCAGGGTAGACTACCAAACCGGCGACCGCCGTACCAAGGGCGGTGGTATGACTTCGGAAGATGCTCCGACGATGCCAGTTGCCCTTTCGTCGGGACAAACGCTTGCGGGCATGTTGAGGGACCGGGCGGAGCTTGACGGCGAGCGCTGCGCGTTCGTCTTCCTGTCCTACCGCAGACCGGGCGCGCCGGAGGAGATCAGACTCACCTATGGTGGCCTGCTCCGGCGGGCAACGTCGATTGCGGCCGAGTTGCAGGCTCATTGTGCCGCCGGCGAGCGGATTCTGATTCTGTGCCCACCCGGGCTTGACTACGTAGCGTCCTTCTTCGGCTGCCAGCTTGCTGGAATCGTCGCAGTGCCCGCCTACCCGCCGCGGAATGCCAAGCACATGGGGAAGCTCCAGGCAATCCTGGTGGACGCAGGCGCCTCGGCCATTCTGGCGCCAACCACATTGTCCGGTCGCCTCGCCGATTGGGCCGGCGGGGAAAACCAACTGCCGCGAATGATATCCGCCGATGACGTCGCCACCACGGCAGCCTCGGATTGGGTGGACTCGAATGTGGGCGCGAACGACCTGGCGTACCTGCAGTACACATCCGGCACGACGGGTTCACCAAAGGGGGTCATGATCCGTCAGGACCAGATCGCTGACAACATCGCGCGCGTCGCGACCACGACAAGGCTGGATCGGTCAGACGTCGGATGCTTCTGGCTGCCGCCGTATCACGACATGGGGCTTGTGAACGGCGTTCTCGGGCCTGTCTGCATTGGGTACACAAATGTGCTCATGGCTCCGGCGAGCTTCCTGCAGCGCCCGGCGCGGTGGCTGGAGGCCATCGGCAACTTCGATGCAACCTATACCGCCGCGCCAAACTTCGCGTATCAATTATGCGCCGACAATCTGACAAGTCGGGAAGTTGAGAGCACTGACCTGAGCACATTGCGGCTGGCGGTTTGTGGTGCGGAGACAGTCCGTCCGGCAACTCTGCGCGCTTTCGCTCAACGGTACGCTGCATCCGGGTTCGCATACCGCCGGTTTGCAGCAGGTTATGGCATGGCTGAAACCGTGCTGCTTGCATCCGGCCGCGTCTCGTCCACCGGACCAAGAGAAGTGGCCGTCGATGGGAACGATCTCGCTTCCAAGCGGGTGGCAATCCGCGAGGATTTGAATCGCACCGATCTCCCCGTAGAAAATTCCGAGGCGGTTTCGGTGCACGCATCCTGCGGCCCCGCGATTTCGGGACACGCACTGAAGATCGTCGACCCGGAGACAAAGGTCGAGTGCGCTCGCGAACAGGTCGGTGAAATCTGGGTATCAGGGCCGAGCGTCGCGGCGGGCTATTGGAACAAACCGGACGAAACGAAAGCGATCTTTGGGGCGCGAGTGGCAGGTGATCTGACCGGTGCGACTTGGCTGCGCACCGGCGACCTCGGCAGTCTGGTAGAGGGCGAGCTGATTGTTCTCGGACGCATCAAGGACCTGATTATTGTTCGCGGCCGTAATCACTATGCGGAAGATGTCGAGCTTTCCGCGTCGGCAAGCGGCGCGGCGCTGGGAGCAGATCGCACAATCGCCTTTGGGGTCGAGCGTGAGGGTGAGGAGCGAGTCGTGCTCGTGCACGAGCTTACCCGTGGGTCCATGCGCAATCTCGACCCGGAAGTCGTGGCGACCGCCATGCATGCGGCTGTCCTGGAGTCACACGAGATCAACATCGAAGCAGTGGTCTTTGTCCGGCCGGCAAGCCTGCCACGGACGACGTCCGGCAAACTGCAGCGCAGCACTGCGCGCTCATTGTTCCTCACAGGCGGTTTGGCCGAGGTTCAGCGTTGGGAGCGAAACGCGGATGCGGGCAGGGGCCTCGATCCAGAGCTATCAGGACAGGACCATCCAGCCACCACACTCCCACCGCCGCCCGCCCGAATATTGCGCCAGGTCGTCAACCTTGACGAGGCAAATAGTGCTCGGACGGCGGACGGAATAATTGCCTGGCTGCGTGAATACGGTGAGAACCACATCAATTCGCGACTGATCGATGAGCGGCGCACAATTCCGCCTCACATCGTTCTCGATTTTGCCCGCCATGGATTGATGGGAATGCAACTGCCCGCTGATCTCGGGGGGGCGGGATTGAGTTTCACCGACGCGTTGCGGGTGGTCGAGCAGGTCGCCGCCATCGACCTGACGCTCGCGCTATTCGTCGGTCTGAGCAATGTACTTGGCATCGAGCCAATTGCCCGTGGAGCTCGAGACGAGCTCAAAGCGAGGGTCTTGTCCGAGATTTCCAGCGGTTCGTGTTTGACGGCGTTTGCCGTTACCGAGCCCGGTGCCGGTTCCAACCCGCGCGCCATGCAGGCGGTTGCCGTTGCCGATGGTCCGGGTCAGTGGCGCCTCCATGGGGAAAAATCCTGGTCGGGCAACGCATCCTGGGCCACCTACATCTCAGTGTTCTGCAAGATCCTGGATGACAGCGGTCAGGCCAGGGGGACGGCCGGTTTCCTGGTCGAGCGTGGCCAGCCCGGCTTGCGTCTGGGCGAAGAAGCCCTGACCATGGGAGTGCGGGGCATGGTGCAGAATTCAGTGCACCTGGACGGCGTACGAGTTACGCGCGCCCAAATGCTCGGCCGTGAAGGCGACGGGCTGGGTCTTGCGCTTGAGTGCATGATGCTGGGGCGCGTTGGCATCTGCGCGGTGAGCCTTGGTGGAATGGCCCGTTGCGTGCAGATGATGGTGCGGTACGCGGATCGCCGCATGGTGGGTTCGGGTCGCCTGCTGGACAATCCGGTGACCCGCGCGCGTATCAGCCGAATCCTGTCGGAACACACAGCTCTGTCATGCCTTGTCGATCATGTCGCCGGGCAATTAGACAACAACGGCAACGTGCCGGAGGATGTCTTTCACGCGACAAAGGTGCTCGGCCCGGAATTGGCATGGCGGGCGGCGGACGACCTTGTCCAGATGCTGGGTGGCCGCGGCTACATCGAAAGCAACGGCGCAGCGCAACTGCTTCGTGATGCCCGCATATTGCGCGTGTTCGAGGGACCAACCGAAGCCGTCGGCAGCTATCTTGGCTATCGGGTGTTGAGCGATCGCAGCGTGCTCGTTGGGTACATCAGGGCAATCGGTTCGGCAGCCGAGGAAAGCGCGAACGCACTTGCCGAGTTGTGCAAACGGGTTGGCGAACGCTCCGATGTGGCTGCCGGAGCTACCTCGTCCGAGGCCTACCTGCCAGCCGGCGAAGCGGCCTCGATTGCACTCGTCGTCGCTCTCCTGGATACGGCGCGATCCGAGCTGTCAGTCACACATGGCGATCGTATCGGTGGCACTGGCGACAACCATGCCGACCTGACCCGGGCGCGACGGCTCATGTGGGAGCGGTTCGTGCAAGCCCGCGCCCGTGCTCTGGAGACCTTCGACGAGACCAAAGTTCTGCCGGGAGGGGCGCTCAAGACACTCGCCGGCAATCTGCATCGACGCGTGGGTGAGGTGGAGCAGCAGCTTGCCGGTGAGCAAAATACGCAAGACGTGTTGCTGCGGAGGGATCAGGCCGACCAGATCGAGAAGGCCGCGGCGACGAGCGGGACAGAATTGACGGCAAACGGAGCGCCGGTACGTCCGAGCGATCGACGCTCCGTCGATACGCCGATACTTGATCAGCTCCGAGGCATTGTTGGCGAAGTTCTCAACGTCTCACGAGACGATATCGAGATTGATGTCGACACGACGTCTCTTGGCGTCGATTCTCTGGCTGCATTTCAGCTTGTGGCTCGGCTAGAGGATGCCTTCGACAAGCCGCTCGATCCGAGCCAACTCTATGACTACCCGACATTGCGCTCTCTTGCCCGGTATCTTGGAGCCGAGGACGAACTCACGGCGTTGGACAAAGCCGCGGACCGCGACAAACAAGCTTCGTCGAATGGGCACGGTGGCGGACAGGAGATTGCCATTGTCGGCCTGGCTGCGCGGCTTCCTGGAATCGGTGAACGTACCGATGACTTCTGGGACTTGCTTCGCGACGGCGATCACGCCTTCGGCCCGACTCCACCTGAACGCTGGGACGGGCCTTCGCTACCGCCCGGCGCAAGCCAATTCGGTGCGTATCTTCAGAGTGTTGACCAGTTTGATGCAGCGTTTTTCAGGATTTCTCCGATTGAGGCGGCATCCATGGATCCGCAGCAGCGCCTGCTCCTGGAGACAACCTGGCAGGCGATTGAGAATTCCGGGCATGACCCCGCGGACCTGAGGGACAGTCAAACTGGCGTCTATGTCGGTATCGGTAGTAATGACTATTCACGTCTTCTGGGCGGCAGCGGCACCGAAGAGTTCGATCTCTATAGGGGGACCGGAAATGCGTTCAGCGTTGCGGCCGGCCGCCTGTCCTATGTGTTCGGATTCCACGGCCCGGCCAAGGCAATCGACACGGCGTGCTCATCGTCCCTTGTGGCGGTCGACGAGGCCTGCGACGCGTTGCGCCAGGGACATGTAGAACTGGCGCTTGCTGGCGGCGTCAACACGATCTTGACACCGGACATGACGGTCGCTTTCTCGCTTGCTGGCATGCTTTCCGCGGATGGTCGTTGCAAGACATTTGACGCGTCGGCGGATGGTTATGTGCGTGGCGAGGGATGTGGTGTCGTTGTCCTCAAACGCCTGTCGGATGCGGAGCGGGACGGCGACAGGATCCTTGCCGTCATCCGCGGCAGCGCGGTCAATCAGGACGGGGCGAGCAACGGGCTCACGGCGCCCCACGGTCCTTCTCAGGAGCGGGTGATTGGAGAAGCGCTTGCGCGTGCCGGGCTTTCGCCGTCGGATGTGGATTACCTGGAGTG
>JAAEOR010000293.1 GCA_024222895.1 Hyphomicrobiales bacterium
ATGCCGGACCGTCCGTCCAGTGATCGGTCCAATCGCCGCGCTGGGTGCCGATAGCGCTTGCGTGTTTCTCCTCCAGAAGGCGACCGAACTCCGTCACCGTCATGAATTGCATCTTGAACGGCCGCTGATCGGCGTTCCACTTCTGCACGAATTCGGGCATGCGCGGATCGGGCGGGCCATTGTCGACCCGAACCGGGTGGGTCGACTCACAGTACAGAAAATCGAAAGGGTAGCTGTCGTCACCCTCGAGCTGATCGATCCAGCGCGGCAGCTGTCGGTCGACGAGATCCCAGTTGCCGAGGCCGGCCTGGTTGCGCCCGAACAGATAGTGATAGCCGTTCCAGGCGAGCACCTGTTTGCCGCTCGGCCCCACCCAGCGGAACGCTCCCGGGAACGGTTTGGGACGGGCGCCGCGGATCGGATTGATAGCCGCGGTGTAGAACTTGATGCCGACATCGGCCAGAAGGTCGGCGTAGAGCCAGGAAACGCCGTTGACGTCATCCTGCATGGCCGCCTCGACATGGAAGCCGAATTCATCCCGGATAGCGCGTAGCGGATAGAGTGTCCGGTGCATCTGCTCGATGTTGAGCAACGGCGTGAGATTGTACTGCATGGCGGCAATGTCGATGCGGCCCTGCTCGTGCCAATGGCGGAACCGGTCGATCTGGGCTTTGCTCGCACCCCGCAGATATTTCAGGAACGGACCGGTGGTCTCCACCGTCCAGCGGTATTGCGCCTCTGACGGATAGTCGTCCGTGGCCTCGATCAGATCGAGGGCCTGATCAACGAACTCGCCGTGCTGCCGGAAGCACTCATCCTGGAAATCGGTGAAGCCGATATCGGTGTGCGAGTGATTGCAGATGTAAACGGTCTTGATCTTGCCCATGCTGTCCTCCCGGGTCTTTGTCCGCGCGGCCGGCGTTCAGCCTAGCAGAACCGACACGGCAACGGCTGTAGTCCCTTTGCGACATTCGCAACCGTCTGTGATGAGCCATCAACATTCCATCGCTGGCGTCCACGAATTCAACGATGATCGAGATTTCATGGCTGCTGCGTCGGTCGTTCCAGTGTCCGCGGCGTGGCACCGCAGGAGCGGGGCTTCGCTATCGGGTCGATTTATCTACCGACACCACACGCATCGTTGACCATGATCATGGTGTTTCCCGAGGACATCGGGCCGAGGGTCGGTTGCGGGGGGCTCGGATTGATGCCTTCCCTTTGCGACATACTCGCGGAAGGCATGCGCGCACGGTCGACATCGCGCCGCACCGCCCGACTCTACATCAATGGCCACTTCAATTGCATCCGGACGCTCGAACCTGCCGAGCCGGTGCGCCGCTGTGAGCGTGTGCGGCGTCGAACGGCAGCAACTGGTGGTTGGCAAACTCGCCGAACATCAGGTTCCGCATTTTGGATCGACACGCGGAATGAAAGGCGTCCGCCGGACGTTTGTTTAGGAACGACGGCAACAAACCGGAGGAAGCAATGCCGCACAATACGGATCAAACTGACAGGCCGAAGGGGCTTTTTGCATATTTCGACGAAAATCCGGACGCTGCGGACAAGGCTTTTTTTGGCCGCGTTGCCCATTCCGACCGTCGCGGATTCCTGAAAGGCGCCGGACTGGCGACCATGGGAGCGATGCTCGGAACCGCCATTCCCTTCCATCGCAACATGCCGGCCGGGTTTGTGCCGGTCGCCTTCGCCGAGGAAGACGTGCTGAAGGGCAAAGACGGACTGACGCTGCTCAATGACCGGCCGATCAACGCAGAGACGCCGCCGCATCTGCTGGACGCGCCGATCACGCCGAATAATCGGTTCTTTGTGCGTAACAACGGCGTGGTGCCGGAAAACACCAGCTCGGACGGCTGGGAACTCACGGTCGACGGAATGGTCGATAATCCGATGACGCTGTCGATCGCCGACCTTAAGAGCCAGTTCGAAGTCGTCACCATGGCGCTGACACTCGAATGTGGCGGCAACGGCCGGGCGTTCTTCGATCCGCCGGCCAGCGGCAACCAGTGGACCTATGGCGCGGTTGGCTGCGCCAACTTCACCGGCGTGCGACTTGCCGACGTCCTCAGCAAGGCCGGCGTCCAGGCGGGTGTCGTCTATACGGCGCACGAAGGAGCGGACACACACCTCTCCGGCGATGCGAGCAAGAAGCCGATCTCGCGTGGCGTTACGATCGAAAAGGCGATGTCGGAGAACGTCCTGATCGTCTTTGGAATGAACGGCACGGAACTGCCGGTGCTGAACGGCGCGCCGCTCAGACTGGTGGTACCAGGCTGGCCGGGATCATGCTCGCAGAAATGGTTGAAGCGCATCTGGCTGCGCGACGTGGTTCACGACGGCGCCAAGATGACAGGGACATCCTACCGGGTACCCAACCATCCGGTTGCGCCGGGCGAGGAGGTCGCCAAGGAAGATTTCGAGATCATCGAGCGGATGCCGGTCAAATCGCTGATCACCAATCCAGCGACCGGCACCGATCTGGCCGAAAAACCGGTCGAGGTGCGTGGCCACGCGTGGTCGGGCGACCGGACAATCGAGAAGGTGGACATCTCCATCGACTTCGGCGCGACCTGGATGGCCGCCGAACTCGATGAGCCGGCCAATTTCGGTGCCTGGCAGAACTGGAAGAAAGAGGTCACTCTCCCGCAGGCCGGCTACTATGAAATCTGGTCGCGGGCCACCGACAGCGCCAGTGTCAGCCAGCCGTTCGCTATCGCGTGGAACCCGAAGGGCTACCTCAACAATTCCATGCACCGGGTCGGCGTCCGCGTAGCCTAGATCGGGTGACGAAGACATCGGCACCGAGAGGCGACGTCCGGCGTCGCCTCTCCTTTTTTTGGTGAGTGACTACGAGGGCACGATGTTATTCCGTCTCGCGGGCGCGGGTCTGGTGCTGATCGCTCTGGGTGCTGGCGCCGCCGGCGCTCAGTCGCTTGAGGAACTGCTGGCGGTCGCGGACGTGGCGAAAGGCACCAAGGTGTTCAAGAAGTGCCGGGCTTGCCACACCATCGAGGAAGGTGGCCCCGACCGAATTGGCCCCAATCTATGGGCGGTGGTCGGCCGGCCGGTAGCGAGCGTGGCGGGCTACGCCTACGGCGACGCCATGCACGCGTATGGCGGGTCCTGGGAGCCGGCACGGCTCGACGAATATCTGGCCAGGCCGCGCAAGGTGGTGCCGGGAACCAAAATGGCGTTTGCCGGATTGCCCAAACCGGCGGATCGCGCCGACCTGATCGCCTATCTCAACCAGACCAGCCCGGAACCGATGTCCTTCACCCCGACCAATGGCAAGACCGGCGAAGGCGCCGACGCGCAAGAGCCGGAGGAAGCCGACTTCGGGACACTGTTCGACGCGCCCGGAGTAGAAGAGACTTTCGTCTATTGTACCGCGTGCCATTCGGAGATGATTGTCGCCCAGCAGGGTAAGACCCGCGAGCACTGGGCCGATCTGTTCGACTGGATGATCGAGGAGCAGGGGATGGCCGAAATCGAGGAGCCGGACCGCTCGATCGTCCTCGACTATCTGGCGGCCAACTACAACGAGGACCGCCCCAACTTCCCACGGCCTTGAGCCTTCAGACGCAAGGTGCCGCGCGCCGTTGGCTTTGAGCCATCGCGGTGCGCAGCCGGTGTTGATCGTGATCGCGAATCGAGTCGATCACGGCCGCGTGCGCATAGTCGGCGACGGATTCGAACCGCCCGACATCCATTCCATTGGCGACGACCGCAAACACAAAACCGCCGTGCAGCCAGGTGCGGACCAGATCGCCGGTCTCGCTGACTTCGACTGTCCCCGCGGAGCCAATGCCTTCGATGGCTACCAATGTCAGACGGCAGCCGTGGAGGCCGCGATAGTGCACGGCGATCGACTCGCGGTCGCGCCAGCGCGAGGTGGCAACGTTGACCAGGTAAAGCCGCGAGGCAGTCAGGTCGGGCGTGCGGAATTCCAGTGCATGACCACTAGAAACCGTCTGGACCACATAACGTTCCTCGACGACATAGGCCTGCCGGGACTGCTCGGCGTGGAGGGCCTCGGCATGGCGGAGCCAGGTGTTCGGCCCAGAATCGAACAGCAGCGCGCCGGCCACGGCAGCGACGGCGACCACCAGCGAAGCGGCAATGGTGACGGCCCATCCTGAGAAGGCCGAGCGGGCGGGCGCCGGCGCCGGCGGCGCAGGGTTGACCGCTTGCGGTCGCATACGGGCCAGGCCGCGCTTCATGTTGCGAAGGCGGTCCAGTTCGTGCCTGAGACCGTCATCGACCGCCAGACGCTGCTCGAACGCGCGCGCGTCGCTCTCTGGCAGTTCGTCGTCGAGATAGGCGTTGAGCCGTTCCCAGTCCGCGTTATCGTCACGCATACTCAATTCCGTTTCCGTCGCAGTATCGGCGCCACGTTGTTCTCGTCCAGCCGGTCGAGGATCGCCCGTCGGGCGCGGCTCAGCCGGCTCATCACTGTTCCCTCCGGCACCGCCAGCACGTCGGCCGCCTCCGCATAGCGCATTCCCATGATGTCTACCAAAAAGACCACCTCGCGGTGCGGCGGCGAGACAGCCTCGAAAGCCTGACGAACCAGCAGGTCCTGCAGCGGGTCCCCCGGCTCCTCAGACTCGTCGCTTAACAAACGTCCGTGATGTGCCGCGTATTCCCTCCTGACCTTATCCTTGCGGACTGCGTCGACGTGGAGATTGCGGATGACCCGGAACATCCACGGCCGCAAAGCGTCCATTTCGGCGGGCGGATTATCGGCATTGAGCGCGCGTTCAAGGGCGTCCTGAACGAGATCCTCGGCCTCGTCCGGCGTGCCGCAGAGCGCCCGCGCATAGGCGAACAATTGCGGGCGCAGGCGTAGAAGGTGATCGTGGATGGCCAAGGCACTCGTCTCTTGTCGAGGGCGTGCGGGAAAGAGCGGGGCGCTCGCGCCCCTCCTCCGCCAAGTCAGACATGGTATCTTCGGCATGCAGGCCGCGCCAGACCGGAATCCGCTGGTTGGCCTAGGGCACGGCCGGGAACCGGGAGGAGCAGATGTAAGATGCAAGGACGAGCTTCGAGGCAATATCTGGAGATCCAAGGGAATGGTGATGCGTCACGCGTTCATCTTTTCCTGCGTTTTCTGTGCTGGGATCGCCTCGGATTCTTCGGCGGCAGCCGATGACGGTCCCGGCCGGATTGGCGAGGCTGTGAAGGACATTCCGATCTTCGATGCTCATATTCACTACAAGGAGCCGGCCTGGGACAGTTATCCGGTCGACATCATCATCGAACTGATGGACGAGAGCGACGTCGCCATGGGCCTCGTCTCCTCCACGCCCGATGTAGGGACCATCAGACTCTGGGACTATGCGCCCAACCGCATCGTGCCGGAACTGCGCCCCTATCACCGAGACGCCGGATCATCGAACTGGACCAGGGCGCCCGGCATGGAAGCCTATCTGGCCGAGCGGCTGGAAATGTACCCGCATGAGGGCATTGGTGAGTTTCACATTCACCGGCTCGATACCTCCGACGAAGCGCTGTTTCGGGCCGTGATCGAAATGGCAAAGGCGCGCGACATTTCGGTAACGATTGCGCTTCAGGCGTTCGCCGTTTTTGGCATGCTCTTGATATCAGTGGGCTCGTTTTCGCCAGGTGGTCGGGCATGCCCGCCGATTGAACAGTGAGTCGCGACCAAGACGGCTTTCGTCAACCTGGCGGCGCACTTCGGCCATGTCGAGTTGGGCCGCTCTGATAACAGTCGCCGTTGTGGCTTCGGGCGAGGTCGAACAGAGTGGTTCGCAGTAGAGAACAACGCCCTCACGCATGACGAGGAGATACGGTTCGTTTTCGGCCACGCGGAACATCGCCGCGATCGACGGTGCCGAATCCACGTCGATCCGGGTCCAGACAAACCGACTGTCGGCGGCGGCGGCGGCTTCTTCCGCGGCGCTGTCGAACGCGCCGTGATGGAGGATGCAGGCGACCATGGGGTTGGCGGCCATAGCCTGATGGAAAGTATCGGCGGAAAGCTCGATCATGAGAGTCTCCTTCGGCTGATTCACGCCGATGGATGTCGCCGGCTTTGCCCGGTCAGGCGGTCAGCCGAAGATACAGCATCGGCAGTCGTTCCGGCAGTCGCTCGATCCGGTCGAGTTGGACGACATTGCGTCCGAAGATACGGCCCAGGTAAGCATCACCACCCGAATCCAGGCCGACGCAGAAGACGTCGATCCCCTGGGCACCGAGGGTCTGCACCGCCCGGCGCGCATCCTCGACGAGATATTGGGGATCCGCGCAATCGACGTCGGAGGGTTCGCCGTCAGAGATCACAAGCACCAGGCGGCGGTGGGTATGCTGCTGACGCAGATCCGCGCCGGCATGGCGAAGCGCTGCGCCAAGCCGGGTCGAATAGCCGGGCCGCAGCCCGACCAGTGATGACACAGCCGCAGCATCGTATGGCTGGTCGAAGTCCTTGACGCGCATGTATCGGACGTCATCGCGCTGGTTCGAACAGAAGGCGGCGATGGCAAAGGGATCGCCAATCTCCGACATGGCGTAGGCCAGCAGCAGTGTCGCCTCGCGCTCCAGATCGAGCACCGACATGACATGTCCCTTGACCCGATCGCGAGTCGATTGCGACACGTCGAGCAGCACCAGAACGGAGAGATCGCGGAAGCGGCGCGCCATCGTCTGATAGATTCGCGGGTCGGGCGCATCGCCGCCACGCCGCGCTACCGCCGCATCGATCACCGCGTCGAGATCAAGCGCCTCGCCGTCGATCTGGCGGCGCAGCCGCTGCGGGCGGCTGACCCTTGCCGAGCGGATCAGACGGGACAGCCGATCGACCAGGGTCTGATTGCGATCGAGGATGCGCTGGGCCGTATCGACTGACCCCGACCGAGGTCGATATTCGAGCACGGTTGTCCACTCCGACCGCTCACGGCCCGTGAGGTGGTCGTATTCGGGATAACGGGCGACCGGGACACCCTGTTCTTCCGGTTCAGCGGTGAGCCGCGCCGCCCGCTGGCCGGTCGCCTCGTCCGATGGATCCGCGCGTTCGCGGTCGGGCGGTTGTCGTTCGGGATCGTCGGTCTGAGTGAGTTTTACGGTCTCGTAGATCACTTCTTGCACGTCGGTGACGGCATGCTGCTCGTCACCCATGTCCCACAAGCCGAGATTGTCGTCACGGTAGGCCGGCTCGACAACATAGGTCTTGGCATTGAACTGCACGCGCATCTGGCCAAGGTCGTTGCCGAGGAGATTACCGATCTCGCGCGAGATCGCTTGGTCTTCGACGCGGTCGAGCCGTTCGGCGAACATCGCCCGCCCCTTGCGGACCCAAGCGTCACCGTCCTCGTAGTCGGGATCGATCAAAGCTCGCGCCAGGCGCACGAACAGCGTCTGGGCCACAAGGCCACCGGAGGCTCGGGCGACGTGGAAGGGCCGCCACAGGCGTGCGAGGCCCGGGAAATCCCTGATCGCAAGATGCTCGACCCGGGCGTCCTCGACAAGCGAGACGATCGCCACCTGCATCGGCTTCAACGCGCCAAGCGGAAAGCGCCCGCTGGAATAGCGGTAATGGGCGCCGATGTGAGCGAGCGCCGCACGGAAC
>JAAEOR010000294.1 GCA_024222895.1 Hyphomicrobiales bacterium
CTCGATCGTCATCGAAACGTCAAGCGACCGGTCGTCGGTGTAGATGCGCTGGAAGCCGAAGCCCTGTGGCGGATTGATCCGGTGGTAGTACACTTCCTCAAGCCGGGTTTCCTCGGGAAACGCATCGCGATCGTGTTTGTGAGGCGGGTAGCTCGAGGCGTTGCCGGCGGGTGTGATCACCTCGACGACCAGCAGTCCATCGGCTTCATCGGTTTCATTAATAATATCGGTCACATAGCGGATATTATTGCCTTTTCCGCGTGTCATGACGTCGTGACTGTCAGGGCGAATGACCCGTGCCGGATGGCTGCCGGCGGTGCCGGGCGCCGAGCAGGCGGCGACGTCGAGGTCGGCTTCCGCGGTGATCGACCATTGGGCGCCGGCGGGCACATAGAGCGACCACGGCTTGCCGTCGAACACGCTCAGCCGCTCGCCGAGGACGCCAAGGTCGGTGCCGTCGACGGACGTCCGGCCCTTGCCGGTCAGAAAGACCAGACAGACTTCGCGGCCGGCGGTTTCCGCCGTGACGGTTTCGCCCGCCTTCAGCCGGTGAAGATCGAAACCCACATATTCCCAATCGGCGCTCTCCGGCGTGATGTGGATCAGGCGGCGCTGGCTGTCGGGATCGGTCGGGCGTTGATGAAGGTTTGTCATGTTGATCCTCCCGGGTGCTGCAATGACGCTCCCGGCGTTGCGTTTCAAGTGGTTTTTGTCGGCCGTACCCGCCGCCACCCCGTGACCAGTGCGTCGAAGCGGGTGGCCATGTCGATGATGGCGGTCTGATCGTCGATGTCGCCGGCCAGCCATTTCTCTGCGGCGTCGGCGAAGATCGTCCGCCCCACTGCAAAGCCCTTGACGATCGGGAAGGCGGCGGCACGGGCGAACCCCGCTTCAAGTTCCGCCGGCGGTGCCTCAAGCCCCAGGAGAACGACACCGCGACACCAGGGGTCGGCCTCGGCAATCACCGCCTCGATGGCCGTCCATGCATCCGGCGTTGGCTGGGGTTCGAGTTTCCACCAGTCCGGCTTGATACCCGCGGCGTAGATGCGCGCCAGGATCGATGCAGTCGTCGCATCGTCGAGGGCGCCGTGTTTGCCGGATATGATTTCTATGAGCAGCTCAAGATCCAGCCGCCGGGTGGCTTCGTGCAAAGTGCTCAACGTTTCGATCTGCTCCGTCATCATCGCCGGATCATCATCGGGACTGATGAAAGCCAGACACTTGACCGTGTGGGTGACCGGCCACTCGGCCAATCGCCCGCCGATGTCCTGATCGAACTCGAAGCGCAGCGGTCGCGATCCGGGAAGTTCGACGGGCCGACCGATCCATAGCGGTTCCTTCGAAGCGGCAAACAGGGCATCACGGCCATAGGTGTCGTCGAGCAGGATCCCGAAGCCGGGTTGTGCCTCAGCGACCCTCGCGGTCGCGGTCACCGCCAATGATTTGAAGGCGTTGATGCGGTCGCGTGGCGCTCCGAGCCGGTCGGCAAGAGCTTCCAGTTGGGCACGGTGATCGATGGCGAACGCCAGCAACTCATCCGGCTGCCGGCGGCGGGTGGTAGCCCAATGGATATGGTTGAGGGCAGTGTCATGGCGCAGGGCATGATGTTGGCTGCCGTCGCGGAGAAACGCCTCCAGTTCTGCCCATGTGGGATACTCCGGCGAACACATGAGACGCGAGACCGCGAACGCGCCGCAGGCGTTGGCCCAGGTTGCCGCGGTTTCGATTGGCTCGCCGCGGAGCCAGCCGCGGAGAAACCCGGCCATGAAGGCGTCGCCGGCCCCGAGCACATTGTAGACTTCGATGGGAAATCCCTCGCCGACGATCCCGTCATCCAGGTTGTCGGGGATAGCGTCCGGAAAGACGACACACCCCATCGGCCCTCGTTTGAGGACGAGGGTTGCGTCCGACAAGGCGCGCACGGCACGCACGGCTGAAAACGCGTCATCCGCCCCGGCGGCGATGCGCATTTCCTCCTCGGTTCCCACGATCAGATCGCAATGGGGAAGCACCTCCTTCAGGTGTTCCGAGACCCGCGTCGATTCGATGAAGCGCTCCTCGCCGGCGGCGTGGCCGGCCAGGCCCCAGAGGTTGGGCCGATAGTCGATGTCGAACACCACCCGGCGCCCGGCGGCCTTGGCGGCGCGGATAGCGGCAAATTGGGCGCCGGCGACGGTGGGCGTGGAGAAGTGCGTACCGGTGACCACCAGTGCGCGGGCCGAAGCGATAAGCGCGGGATCGATATCGTCCTCGGTCAGCGCCATGTCGGCGCAGTTTTCCCGGTAGAAGATCAGAGGAAAGGTGGCATCGTCTTCCACGGACAGAAGGACGAGGGCGGTCAGGCGTTGCGGGTCGGTCTTGACGCCGTCGGTAACCACGCCATCGCGGGCGAGTTGCTCATGAATGAAGCGCCCCATCTGCTCATCGCC
>JAAEOR010000295.1 GCA_024222895.1 Hyphomicrobiales bacterium
CCATGGCCGCGGAACTGAACCATCCGCGCCCTGCCCTGCCGGTTGCTTCCGACGGGGCAGTTCACGCCGCTCGCATGCTGGCCGATCTGATCTGAGGCGCAAGTCCCGGCACCGCGGCAGCTTGGAAACACGCGCCAGGCTGCAAACGGGGGGGTCTGTTCCCCTGCCACTTCATTCACAGCCTCACGGCGTGCCGAGCATAAGGGAGATGGCGCGGTCGGCGATGGCCATTGTCGGCGCATTGGTGTTGGCGGTCACCAGCTTCGGCATGACCGAGGCATCGATCACCCGCAGGCCGTCGACACCACGCACTCGGAGGCGGACATCAACAACCGCCGCGGGATCTTCGTTGCGACCGATGCGGCAGGTTCCCACCGGGTGGAAGTCCGTTCTGACGGTGCGACGAAGGTGAGTGTCAAGCGAGGCGTCATCGGTTGCGTCCGCGCCGGGAAAGAGCTCTTCGCGGACGATATCGCGGAGCGGGCGGGCGGCGAGAATCTGCCGCGCCGCCCGAAGACCTTCCCTGAGATGGGCGATGTCGTCCGGATGACCGAGATAGTTCGGATGAATCAGCGGCAAATCGCCGGGATCGCTTGAGCGCAGGCGCAGCCATCCGTTGGAGCGTGGCCGCATGAGCACCGCGTGAAGGGTGACGCCGTCGATATCGGGCACGTTGCGCACGTCCCCGTCGACGTAGCTCGTCTTGGGCACACACCAGATCTGGACGACCGGATCCCCGGTGCCGTCTTCAGGGACGTGGAATGAACAGGCTTCGACGCCATTGGTAGCGATGCGCCCACGGCCAAACAGAAGATACTCCAGGCCGTTGGCGATCATGCGGATACCCTGATCTTGCCGGTGGTAGCCGTAGGAGCCGAGAGCGGAGGCGGTAAGCGGCGCCCCGACGTGGTCTTGGAGGTTCTCACCGACGCCCGGAAGATCCGCGACAACCGGCACGCCGACGTTTTTCAGTTGGTCCGCAGGACCGATCCCCGACAGCATCAGGAGTTGCGGTGAGGCAAGAGCTCCAGCGGCGAGAAGAACCTCGCCATCGGTTCGCGCAACCTCGGCCTGTCCGTTCAGGAGGTATTCGACTCCGACGGCCCGCGTGTTTTCGAGCACGATCCGTTGGACATTTGCGCCGGTGACCACTTCAAGATTCTCATTTCTTCCATGGTCGGGGAGGAATGCATCGACCGCGCTGCATCGCCGACCACCCCCGGCCGTGACTTGGAGATAACCGACGCCGGAGGGGCTTCCCTGGTTGAAATCCGGTGTGTAAGGCAAGCCCATCGCCTGAACGGTCCGCACATAGATGTGGCTCATTTCGCAGACGAAACCCGGATCCGAAACCTTGAGCGGTCCGTCGCTCCCATGGAAACGATTGTTGAATCTCTGGTTGGACTCGAGCCGCGTGAAGTGCGGCAGGATTTTCTCCCACGACCACAAGTCCGTTTTGGCGAACGCACCCCAGGCGTCGTAGTCGGCCACGCGACCGCGCATGTAGGCCTGCGCGTTGACGCTGCTGCCGCCGCCAAGCACCTTGCCCTGCGGGATCGCCAGTTCGCGACCGCCCAGTTGCTCCTGCGGAACCGTCCTGTGCCGGGTGAAATATCGAGTGTCCCCCAGGACCCTGCTGAATCCCGCGGGAACCTTGAGAATCCAGTCTTTGTAGTCGCCCCCGGCTTCGAGCAGGAGAACACGCGCACCGGTGCCGGCAAGGCGCCAGGCAGCGACGCAACCGGCGCTGCCGCCACCGACGATGATATGGTCGAAAGCCCTCGTCGGCATGATCACGTCACCGTTGTGAACGCCCGTTCCAGACCGCGGAGATAACCGACCGCAAAGACATGTTCGCGGGCGCGAAGGTCGAGGCTGACGCCGATTGACATGGAGTCCGGAACGATTTTGCGCATCCGCTCGATAATCTCGCCGTCACCGTCCGGCTGATCCTCGACCACCAGCGCGCAAGGCAATGCAAGGAGGACGCCGTCGACCGGAACCGCCACGGTGAACCGTTCCTCGATTTCGCTGAGCAGCGCATCGAAATCCGATCGGGTGACCAGTGCGCCGGCCACGGCGTAGGCGGCAAGAAGCGGCGGCGGCGTAGCCCCGGCTCAGGGCCGAACACCGAGAAACCCGGGGACCTCGGTCTTCGTCTTGCCATGACCTTCGACGATCTCGTTGCCGTGCGGCACATGGTAACGCGCGGTCGTCGGCAGCGGCGTGAGGCTTTTTGCGTTCCTGCGTCAACGAGGCGACGGCAATCGTGGCTGGCATCTGTGCTTCCCAACAACGACAAAGCAGGCTTCCCGGACGACAACTAGATAGCGGCCATGCTGACGTCACAGCGCCGCAACGCGAACTGACAGGCGTGACCACGTCACATCCCTGCCGGCGTTTCCAGTCTGCACGCCCTCCCCCGTCCATCTGACTGTCACTCGCCGCGAGCCGCGCCCGGCGGTTCACCGTGACGGACCATATCAGAATTCCTTGCGATGCGCCCCTGGCGAGAGGGCGCCCTTTTCGTTCCGCGGCCAACTCGCTCGTAGCGACCATCGGGACCGCTAACCCCGGCCCTTACCGAAGACCTCGACGGCATCAGAATAGATCGGTCCTTCGCGCGGCAATGCCAACCGCCTCGCGACACCGTTTACATTCAACCTGACAATAACAAAACAGCCTCCCGATGGGCATCATCGCGATCTGCCGATGCACGCCTGCATCCGCCCATTGGCTTCGAGGCGATTGTCTGCGATCAAGGTCCCATCGCATTGCAAGAACGGAGCAGGACCATGGACCTTGGAAACTTCTCGGTGAGCCTCGCGGTCAAAAACCTTTCGGTCTCCCGGACCTTTTATGAAAAACTCGGCTTTGCTGCTATCGGCGGCGATCCAGGACAGGGCTGGCTCATCATGAAGAACCCATCCTGCGTCATCGGCTTGTTCCAGGGCATGTTCGAGAAGAACACATTGACCTTCAATCCGGGCTGGGATGACGCTGGCCAGACTCTTGAGGCGTTCATCGATGTGCGCGACATCCAGAAGCGGCTCAGGGCCGACGGGATCGAACTGGTCAAGGAAGCCGATGAGTCCACTTCCGGACCGGCGAGCTGCGTCGTGGTCGACCCGGACGGTAATCCGATCCTCATCGATCAGCATGTCTGACGCCGGGTCTGGCTGAAGAGCAGACGGGCTGAGCCATGAATCAGCGCCAGACCCGGGCCGGCGTCCAGCCGCAGGCGCCGGACACAGTGCGGACCAAACTAACGGTCCGGCCGGCACGAGCCGACGATCGCGGCGCCCTGCACACTTTGCTCGTGCAGTCCTGGATGACCACCTGGGCGCCGCATTGTCCCCCGGATGCCGTGGAACGTTTCAAGCAATTGGATCCGGCGTCGCAAATCCTGGCAGACACACTCGGCGAAATCGAAATCGTCTGCCTTGGACAGGAAATCGTCGGCGCCCTGCACAGAATTGCACACACACTGAAGGACATTCACGTGGCGCCGAAATTCCAACGGCGCGGTATCGGGACTGCCATGATGGACTATGCAGAAGCGCGCGGCGTTACGCGTCTGGAAGTGCGGGCGTTCAATCGTGGTGCCATCGCGTTCTATGAAGAACGCGGCTGGGTGCGCGTCGACAGCTTCGACGCGACTGAAATGGGTGCGCCCGCCGTCACCTACGAGTACCGGCGGCAATAGACGCACCCCATCCATCGACCTTATGCCCGTCTCCCGCCGAAGCTTTCTGAACAAACTCCGCGACCGCGAATCGATATGTCCACGGCGCTCGTCTCAGCGCAAGCGGAAACCCTGGCGCTTACCGCGGCGTTGCAGCGGCCTGGCACCCGGCTCGATCATCGGATAGAGTCGGGCGCCCGCCAACTGAAACGCCCTGAATGGCCGCCGACCGCCCCACGAGAAGCCGCATCTACCAGAACCACCATTTGGACAACACCCGGTGGGACGCGATCGCCTATCGCGGCGACGACGTCGTTGTTGCCACCCCCTACAAATGCGGAACGACCTGGACCCAGTCCATAGTCCTGCACCTGATCTTCCAGGACCTCCAGCCGCGACCCATCTTCGCTGTGTCACCGTGGATCGAATTCCGCGCCACCGACCTGAACGAAATCCGCACCCGGCTGCGCGGCCAGGCCCATCGCAGGTGCGTCAAGTCCCATGTTCCGATCGACGGCATCCCGTTCGATGGCGCGGTCCGCTACATTGTCGTCGGTCGAGACCCTCGCGACGTGTTCATGTCGCTTTGGAACCACTACAGCCACTACAACGCCGCGGCTTACGCCGAGTTCAATGATACCCCGGGCCGCGTCGGCGACCCCTGCCCGCCATGCCCGGATGACGTGCGCACATTCTGGTCGTGGTGGATCAAGCGCGGATGGTTCGATGAGGACACCGAAGGCTATCCCTTCTGGTCCAACTTCCGCCACATCCAAAGCTGGTGGGACTTCCGGCACCTGCCCAACATCCTGTTTGTCCACTACAATGATCTGCTCGCTCGTCCGAAGACCGAGATCTCCAGGATTGCCGATTTCCTCGATATCGGTTGCTCCGATTCCGTACGCGATACCATTGCCGATGCGGTGAGTTTCCGATCGATGAAGGCGGCCGCCGATGAGATTGCCGTCGCCGCCGCCGACATTTTCGACGGAGGGACTGCAACCTTCATCAACAAAGGCACCAACGGACGCTGGCGGAGCATTCTGACTCCTGGCGACCTCCGCGACTACCAAGAAACCGCGGCGCGCGAACTGTCATCGGACTGCCGACAATGGCTGGAAGGCGCCGCGACCTGACGCTTCTCGTCGTGGGCTTCGTGCCAGCGTTGCAAAGCCCTTGCCCGATTGGGAGCGCTGCACGGTCGCAGCGCTGCCATAGTTTATGCCTCGCCAAGCAAAATCTTGCCGAGTATGGTTTGGTCAAACATGCAAGTTGCTATGTTCCGACACGATGAGAGGTGTTCATGTTGAATAGAAAGACAAGTCGAGGTTGCTTTGTCGCGATGGCAGCTTCGATCACAATCGCATCCTGGGCGCCGGTCCATGCTCAGGTTCAGGACATGCTGCCGTCCAAGGAAGCGGTCAGCGCCCGCATCGATCCTAGCCAGTTCTCCCCTTACGTCGGTCGGGTGTTCCCGACGCAGGTCTATTGGGGCGACACCCACACGCACACCATGGTTTCAGTCGATGCGGGGACGATGACCCGCTTGACCCAGGAGGACGCGTTCCGGTTCGCCCGCGGCGAGGAGGTCACCGCGACCAACGGCATGAAGGCGAAGCTATCGCGGCCGTTGGATTTTCTCGTGATCGCTGACCACGCCGAAATGTACGGCCTCATGCCTCAGCTTCTGCAAGGCGACCCCGAAGTGCTTGCGACCGAAGCGGGCAGGAGATGGTACGACGCGCTGACACAGGGCGACGACGATCTCACCTTCCAGACAGCGATGGAAATCGTCAGCAGTTTGTCCGGAGATGAGCCGCCGATCAAGAGTGACAAAGCGGTCCGAAATGCGTGGCGGGACTACACCGCACTCGCCGATGAGTATAACGACCCGGGCAACTTCACCGCGTTGATCGGTTATGAATGGACATCGGCCGGCGGTGACAACATTCACCGCAACGTCATCTTCCGTGGGGCAGCGGACGAAGCAAACCGAACGGTACCGTTTTCGCAATACGACAGCAAGAATCCCGAGGACCTGTGGGCCCACCTCGCCGACTTCGAGGAGACGACCGGCGCCGATGTCTTGGCGATTCCGCATAACGGCAATCTTTCCAATGGGCGCATGTACTCGGTGCTTACCTTCGACGGCGCCCCCTTGCCCAAGGAACTCGCCGATCTGCGCGCGCGGTTCGAACCGCTCATTGAGGTGACCCAGATCAAAGGCGACGGCGAGGCCCACCCCCTGCTGTCTCCGGAGGATGAATTCGCTGACTTCGACACCTGGGACAAGTCGAATCTGAACGGAACCGAGGCGAAGACACCGGAGATGCTGCCGGCCGAATACGCCCGAGAGGCACTGAAGACCGGGCTCAAGCTGGAGGCCGACCTCGGCACCAATCCGTTCAAGTTCGGCATGGTCGGCAGCACCGACGCGCACACGGGACTGACGGCCGTCGAGGAGGAGAATTTCTTCGGCAAGCACTCCGGTGTCGAACCGGGGCCGCACCGTTGGGAACATGTGGTTATCGAAGCGCCCGATCCGGAATTCACGATCTATGGCTGGAAGCAGGCAGCCGGTGGTTATGCCGGCGTCTGGGCGACCGAGAATACCCGCGAAGCGATCTTCGACGCCATGGAGCGCAAGGAAGTCTACGGCACGACCGGGTCGCGGATGCTCGTGCGCTTCTTCGGCGGCTATGATTTCTCGGAGGATGATACCAAATCGCGACTGCCGGCCGATGTCGGCTACGCCAAGGGGGTACCGATGGGTGGCGACCTGCCGCCGGCCGGAGACGGCCAGGCCCCCAACTTCATCGTTGCGGCGATGAAGGATCCCTATAGCGGCAACCTCGATCGAATCCAGATCGTCAAGGGCTGGCTCGATGGTGACGGCGTAACACAGGAAAGGGTCTATGACGTGGTGTGGAGCGACGGTCGTGTCGCTGGCGCCGACGGCAAATTGCCTTCAGTCGGCAATACGGTTGACGTCGCCAACGCAACCTGGACCAACAGTATCGGGGCCCCCGAATTGATCGGCTTCTGGTCCGACCCGGATTTCGATCCGGATCAGCGCGCTGTCTATTATGCCCGCGTGATCGAGATACCGACCCCGCGATGGACAGCCTACGAAGCCAAGCGGTTTGGCGCCGAGATGACCCCGGATGTTCCGATGACGACGACGGAGCGCGCCTACACCTCACCGATCTGGTACACGCCGGCGGGGTGAGGCCGACACGACTGAGTACCCGGCGCATCGCAGATGCGCCGGGCGCTTCTGGCGCCAACTGCCGGGTCGATCGGGAATAGCCGGCTAAGCAGCGCCAGGCCGGAAAACGACCCCTTGTATGCGTTGCGACGGCTCATCGCCGAACCCCTGTTCCAGTTCCTGGTCATCGGCGCCCTGTTGTTTGTCGGCTATTCGATGATCGAGGAGGACGATCCTGCTCGCTGCCAAGCTCTTGCTCAAATGTCGAGTTCAGAAAGCTACGCTAGGATCAAATGGTTGCTGGTGGTCCTGATGACACCGACGCTTGCTCGGGCGAACGCTGTCCGAGTCGGACCACAAAGCCAATGTGCCCGCTGAAGCCCCGCTGAAGCCCTTGCCATCGCCGCGCGCCGCCCTATCGTGATAGGATCAGATATCCCCCGTGTCGACGAAGCATCACGGCTGACCTATGTTCTCGGGTCAAGTCGCTGCCATGGCAAGGGCAAAGAACCGCAAGTCCCCGTGATGCGATGACTGGAAGCCCGTTGATGAAACACATCGCTGCAGTGCTGCTCGTGAGTCTGGCCGTCCTTGTCAGTCCCGTTGCGGCCGACGACCCGCCGAAGAATGACGCTGAGCTGATCGAAGGTGCGGGATTTGCCCTGGACGATGTCGGCTACCTGGTGGTCGAGCTGGAAAGTGGGCAAGTGCTGGGGGAACACAATGCCGACAGGTCATTCATCCCCGCGTCGGTGGCCAAGATACCGGCGATGGCCGCCGCATTGGCAATCCTCGGCGGCGACCATCGCTTCGCGACGACAATTCACGCCGACGGCGAGATCAGCGACGGCGTCCTCACCGGCTCGCTGATCCTTCGCGGCGGCGGCGACCCGTTTCTCACCGGTGACGACCTTCAGGTCATGGCCAAGGCGCTGGCGACCGAGGGCATTACGAAGGTCGACGGCAGCTTTCTCTACGACGCCAGCGCGCTGATCGAGGTACCGCATATCAACCCCATGCAGCCGGAGGCGGTGGGCTACAACACCGGCATCAGTTCGCTTTCCGTCAACTTCAACCGGATCCGCCTCAACTGGCGCAACGGTGGCGACGGGACATCCGCGACCGCGGCGGCTGTAAGTGAAGGTGTCTCTCTGCCGCTCGATATGATCGGACTGGCGTTCGCGGATGAGCCACCACCCGGCCCGGTCATACGCGCCGACACGCCCTTCGAGGATCGCTGGTTGCTGTCGCCGAAGATCGAGGCCCGTGGCGAGGATTGGCTGCCGGTTGGCAACCCGTCGTTGATTACCGCCGAGGTGTTCCGGGCGCTGGCCGCCGCCGAAGGGGTAGAGCTGCCGGAGGCCGCGGCGGGCGCGACGCCGGACGGCGCGCCGGAGATGGTACGCCACGAAAGCCCTCCGCTCTCCGAAATCGCCCGCGGGGTGCTACGCTATTCCAACAATATGTCGGCGGAACTGGTCGGCCTTGCCGCGAGCCGGGCTCTGACCGGTCGCAGGTTTCCCCTCGACAAGTCCGCCGCAGTGCTGGCCGGGTGGTGGCAACTGCGTCAACCGGATGCCGACTGGACGGGCATCCTGCTCGAAAACCACTCCGGCCTGTCGTCGCGTTCACGTACGACACCACGCCAGATCGTCACGATGCTGGTCGATGCCGCGGAATCGATTGGTGGTGCCGACTTCCACGATCTGCTTCGCGAGATCGGCTGGAAGAACGTCAAGGGCACCGCGCGCATCAAGACCGGCACGATGTCCTATGCCCGCGGCCTTGCCGGCTACATCGATACGGCGTCCGGCAACCGATTGGCCTTCGCCGTCTTCTTCAACGACATTGAAGAACGCGACGCTCTCGACGCAGCGTTCGACTCCCGGGTCAAGGCGATCGATCCCAACTCCCGGCCATGGCGCCGACGTGCTCTCAACCTCGAACAGAGGCTCACGACGGACTGGGCCAAGGCGTTTTAGGGAACTCTTTGCCGACCGGATCATTGGACACGAAGCGCAAATTCAATTGATGATGAAGGGTATCCCGTCACTGCACGTTGTGTGCTCAACCGTCCAGCGAATGGTGCCCGGCCCGCCGTGCTTTCGATCTCGCAGTGCCGTTCGAGCGATAAGATTTCTCGATGCAGTTCCCATGCCCAGGCCCTTTTTCGAATAGGGGCGGAACCTCTCAATGATGTCGCCTGACGGTCGACGGGGATGGGGATACTTAAGCTCGACGATAACGCGGCAAAGGTGGCTTCTGCCCTCCGTCACGATGAAGGCAAGCGGTCTTGAAAAGGTGAAAAAGAACTGCATGATGCCCTCTTTGAATCGCCAGGGGATTTCAGCTTTTCCTTTTTCCGGCGGATTCGCCACGTCGCCCAGCGCGAGATCGCGACTATGCTCAAGGACGCCACGATATTGGCCGACGATACTACAGCTTCGTCAATTCGAAGTGCATGCCGTCCTTCCGGCTTGAATAATGCCCGCCCCAGTAGAAGCCGGCGGCATTGGCGGATTCGACCAGTTCACGAACCGATCCTTTCTGCCCGCACTGGGCCGGCGTGTCTCCCAGCCAGTTCCATGTCGTGCTGATGTCGAAGGCTGAGCCGAAAGAGTGGTTGCTCAGCGTTGAAACGTCCTTGCTCTTCTTGCGCCTGTGCCCCCGGAGCCGGTGTGGTGCCTTGCCGCGCATGTAGCGCGGCACAAAACATCCGGCGTAATTGATCGCAAGATGCAATAGGCTTTCCTGCTCCCAGACATCCAGCAGAGATTGGATCTTTGGCGCGGCCTTGCGGTGGCACCGAATGTAGCCGGGATAGCCGACCGCAAACTGAAGCCGGTCGTCTCGCAAATTGACGATAAAGGCATCCTCCCAGTCGGCGACACTGTCGTCGCAACTGCCTTTGATGACGATCGACTCCTCATCTGGGCGCTGCCCCCGGCGCTTCTGCAGAAACTCAAAACAGACAAAAAGCCGGTTCCTCCAAGCGTTGGACGGCGAGCGGAGGTTTGTCGACTCGTTCGGCCAGGAGAGCGATGATCGGTCCGCGTAGTAGTTCGAATTGAGAATACGGAACTCCAACGCCGATGCGGCATCGAGGGTGGCTTCGTCGACCCGTCCATGCGCATTCAGGCCCGACTGAATCTGGAATATCTTTGTCCCCACTTCCGTATTGCCACCGAATTGGGAATCCACCGGCCCGACCTGCGAAATGCCCTGCGTGCGAAGAAAGTACTGCCACCGCTGAACTTCAGCAGGCACATTGGATCCGGATCTCGACAGTTTGAACATGCCATTGGCCTCCCTGTGGTTTTCGCGGCAACGCGGCAGATGACGCGCAAGGGCAGAGGCTCGCGGTTTCGTCCACCAGCCGCCCGACACAGAAACCGAAGATAGCATGATGCTGACGCTTGAGAACGCTGAGAGAAAGGACAGACAACGATTGACTCAAGCCTGAGACAATTGTCAGGGGGCAGCAACGACGCCACCCAACTCCAGGCGCTGCTAGGCCGGTTGCGACGCACCCTCGCCTGATGGCTGACGGGTGGCTTCTTCCGGTCGGCCGAAAAGTTGATAGAGCGACGGCATCACCAGGAGCGTGACCAGAGTTGAGGTGACCAGGCCACCAAGGATCACCATCGCCATCGGGAACTCGATCTCGTGGCCGGGGATGTCGCCGACGATCACCAGGGGCAGCAATGCCATGCCGGTGGTAATCGCGGTCATCAGCACCGGCGCCAGCCGCTCCAGCGCGCCGCGCATCACCAGCTCGGGCCCGAACGGCATGCTTTCTTCGCGCTGCAGATGCTGGTAATGGCTGAGCAGCAGGATGCCATTGCGCGCTGCGATACCGAGCACCGTGATGAAGCCGACCAGCGACCCCAGCGTCAGGACGCCGCCGCTGGTGAAGGTGGCAAACACGCCGCCGACAAAGGCGATCGGCAGGATCGCAAAGGCCATCGTGGCCAAGCGCCACGATCCGAAGGCCGCCTGCAGCAGGAAGAAGATCCCGATCAAGGCGGCGATCTCGACCAGGAACAGACGCTCGCTGGCGGCGCGCAGCTCCTTGTACTCACCAAGCAGTTCAGGCCGGTAGCCGAGCGGGAAATCAATGGTGCGCACGGCGGCCAGCACGTCTTCCGCCACCGCGGCGAGGTCGCGGCCGCGGACATTGGCCTCGATGTTGATATAGCGCGAGGCATGCTCGCGCTGAATGACGTTAGGCGTCGGGGCGACCCGCACGCTGGCGACATCGCGCAGCGGCACGGCGCCACCGCCAGGCGTGTCGAGCAACAGATACTCGATGTCTGTGACGCTCCGCCGGTTCTCCGGTGGCGTCCAGACATAGACATCATAGGTCTCGCCACGCTTGTAGATATCGCCGACCTCCTGGCCGGCGACCAGGAAGCTGACGGCCCGCCGCACGTCGCCGGGTTTCAGCCCGTATTGACTGGCGCGAGCGAGGTCCACTTCGACTTCGATCTGGGGGATCTCGCGCTGGAGCGAAACGTGGACGTCGATCGCGCCGTCGATCGGCTCCATCTTGGCGCGGACCTCCTGGGCCTTGTCGCGCAGCACCTGCAACTCCGGTCCATAGACACGAATGACGATGGCCTCACCGGCCCCGCTTAACACCTCGCGGATGCGCTCCTTGAGATAGGTGAGCACGTCGCGATAGAGACCGGGATAGCCGTCGACGACTTCCTGGATCTTGGCGATCGTCTCGTCATACGGCGCACTCGGATCGACGCTGACCCAGTTCTCGCCGAAATGCATGCCAACCACCTCGTCCATCAGGTAGGCTTGGCCGATATGAGCGCCGAAATTGCGCACGCCGGGAATGGCGCGCAGCTCTTTGCTGGCGGCGATGGTGATCCGGTTCATTTCCTCATGCGAGGTGCCCGGCGTTGTAACCCAGTGCATCAGGAAGTCGCGTTCCTTAAAGGACGGCAGCAGCTGCTGGCCGAGGAACGGATAGAGACCGATGCCGACGACGCCAAGTACACCGGCAGTGGCAAAGGCGATCAACGGCTTGCGGACGATCGGCATCAGAACCCGCCGATAGCCGCGCTTCAGAACCCGCACCAGCGGCGACTCCCGCCGATGCAGCGGCGCCCGAGCCAGCAGGATCAGGCAGAGCGCCGGGGTCACCGTCATGGCAACCACCAGCGAGGCCAGCAGCGACAGGCAATAGGCCATCGCCAGCGGCGTGAAGAAAGAGCCCGACAGACCGCCGAGGAAGAACACCGGTACCACCGCGAGCACGATGATCAGCGTGGCGTAAACAATGGCCGAACGGATCTCGACCGAGGCGTCGAGAATGACCCGGCCGACCGATCGGGGCTCGAGTGCGACCCGGTTCTGGCGCAACCGCCGGACAATGTTCTCAACGTCAATGATCGCATCGTCGACCACCGCCCCCAGCGCGATCACCATGCCGGCGAGGATCATGGTGTTCATGGTGACGCCCATGGCGTAGAGCACCAGCCCGGCCGCAACCAGCGACAGCGGAATGGCGACGACACTGATCAGGGCGACCCGCCACTCGAACAGGAAGGCGCCGAGGACGACCACGACCAGCACCGCGCCGAACAGGAGCGCGTTGCCAAGGTTGTCGATCGACATCTCGATAAAGGTTGCCGGGCGGAAGATCTCCGCGTCGATCTCCATATCCGGCAGCCCCGGCGCAAGCGCCTCCAGCGCTTCCTCGACGCCGCGGGTGACATCGAGCGTGTTGGCCCACGGGAATTTCTCGACGATCAGCAACAAGCCGATGTCGTCGTTGACGATTCCGTCGCCGACCATCGGCTGATGATCCTCGACAACATTGGCAATGTCGGAAAGACGCACCGGCGTGCCATCGGCGTCGATCTTGACGACCACTTCGGCGAGCTCGTCCGATGTCACGATTGGCAGGACGTGTTGGATACCCAGCCGCTGGTTAGCGGTTTCGATGAAGCCGCCTGTTCCGACCACCGCATCCGGCGAATACTGGAGCAGCCCCACATTGAGGGCGTCGGCGGTCGCCTCCATGACTGTGTCCAGGGTGACACCCGCATCCCATAGTCGCCGGGGCTCGACCTGTACCTGCATCATCCGCAGCCGCTCACCCCACATGGCGACATTGGCCACGCCGGGGACACGCAGCAGCCGCGCTCTTATCTTCCAATACGCGGTCATCGACAGGTCGATCACCGAATGGGTGTCGGAGGAGATGCCGATCTTCATCACCCGGCTGGTGGCCGACAGCGGCTGCAGCATGAACGGCGGCGAGGACCAGCTGGGCAGCGACGGACTGACCAGATCGACCCGCTCCTGAACCAGCTGCCGGGCGTGGAGCATATCGACGCCGCGCTCGAAATAGAGCTTGATCGCCGAGAGCTGGGGCACCGATTTGGAGCGCATCACATCCAGACCCGGCAGACCGGCCAGGGCATCCTCCAACGGAATGGTGATCAGCTCTTCGGTTTCGCGCGGCGACATACCGACCGCAATGGTCTGGATCTCGACGATCGGCGGCGCAAACTCGGGAAAGACATCGACCGGCATGGTCTGCAGGCGGTCATAGCCGATGGCGACCATGGCCACCGACAGCGCCAGCAGCAGAAAGCGGAATCTGAGGCTGGTTCCAATGATCCAGCGGAACATGGGCTGCGCTTCTCCCCCTCAGCCTGTCGGTTCGGCCAGCCAGCCTGTTCTGGGCGACCTGTTCGTTCTGAAGTGTGACCGCTGCTCGTCGGCCATTCTTCTTCGCTCCTTCCGGGCGGAAAAGTGCAAACCACTTTTCCTGAAAACGCTCCTAGTCTTCGTTCCTTCTGAGCGGAAACGTGGAACCACTATTCCTGAAAACGCTTCTAGTGCCCCACCCGCTGCTCCGTGCCGAGCAGTTCGGCCGCACCAACCGTCACGACCATCGCGCCAACCTCCGGTCCCTCCAGCAAAAAAGCCTTATCACCTTCGATGTAGGCGATATCCACCGGTTCGCGCTGATAGACCCCCGGCTCGGGGCTGACATAGACCCACTCGTCGCCGTTGTGGTCGTAGATAATCGACCCGTACGGCACGACCGTATGGGGTTCACCATTGCCGGCGAAGGGCACTTCGACCAGCACTCGATGGCCGGCCTCCAGTCCGCCGACGTCACCGACCGTGCGATAGTAGAGCATGCCGCCGCCTTCGGCGGTGACCGTGCGATTCAGCCCCTCGTCGGGTCGCGCCTCCAGTCCGGCACCGCCGCCACCGTTCAAGGCGCGGATCCGGATCGGCAGGTGCTTGGCATCTTCGATCGCTTCGGTGATCGGAAAGGAAATCCACAGCCCGGGCGCAGCGGGCGCCGACGCCTCGCCATCGGCCATGGTCTTCGGCGGCTCGGTCAACACGTCGCCGCCGATAATGAAACTGCGGTTGGCCTCCTCGGCCGTTACTGCCGCGGTTTCGATTCCTAGCCGGCCGACCGCTCGTTCGGTCAGGGTAATCTTCACCCGTTCCCCGTCGTCGAGTTCCTCAAGCGCGTAGGGGGCGACATAGCCCTCGCCTGGTCCGCCACCACCGCCGGCTGCCTCGGCACCATAGGCTGCTGCAACGGCCAGCAACGCGGCCGACGGTATGAGGCGGAACCATTCATGCTGCATGGGAATGTCCTTCCGACAGGAGGTCCGAAGTCGCAGTGCCGCGCCCGAACAGAAGATAGAGTGCCGGTACCGCGCAGAGGTTGACCAGAGTGGTGGTGATGACGCCACCGATCAGCACCATGGCCAGCGGCCCGAGAGTTTCCAGGCCCGGCAATCCGGCAAGGACCGCGGCCGGCACCACCGCCAGCGCCGTACCGATGCCGGTCGTGATAATCGCGGCCGTCCGCGCCCGGGTGCCGCGAGCAACCAGGTCCGGCCCGAAGGGCTCGCCTTCCCGCTCCAGGCGCTGAAAGTCGCGGATCAATACCAGTGCGCCACGGCTGGCAATTGCAACAGTGGCGAGCAGGCCTGCGATCGCGCCAAGCGACAACACACCGCCGGTGACCGCGACGACAATCGCGCCACCCGATGTGGCTGCCAGCAGCGCCACGAAGGCCGCTGCACCGAGGCGCCAGCCACCGGCCGCCGCCTGAACGAGCAGGAACACACCGATCAGCGCAGCGGCCATAGCCAACAGAAGCCGGTTATTGTTCGCTTGTGCCTCGGCAAAGTCGGTCAGCAGTTCGGCGTGGTACTCGAGCGGAAACTGGATCGCAGCGACCTTGCCGGTGATCTCCTCGGCGATGGCGTTGACGTTGCCGCCGTCGACCCGGGCCGTCACATCGATGAAGCGCGAAACGGCATCACGATGAATGATGTTGGGGAGTGATCCCACCGAAACATCGGCAACGTCACCGAGGCGGACCGGCCCGCCACCCGGTCCATCGATCATCAAGTCGCGAACACTGGTGACATTGCCCCGGATTTCCGGCACGCCCCACACCACAACCTCGAAAACCTTCTGGTCTTCATAGAGGCTGCCCACCTCAAGGCCCGACAGCAATACGGCTGCGGTCCGCCGCACGTCGCCGGGTCTAAGGCCAAAGGCCTTGGCGCGATCGAGATCCGCCTCGATCCGAACCACCGGCTCCAGCACGCGCTCTTCGATCTCAACGTCGGAAACCCCGTCGACTCCCGAGACCAGGGTCTGCATCTCGGCAGCAAGGTCGCCAAGAATCTCCATGTCGTAGCCGAAGATCCGCAGGGTCACGGTATCATCGACCGGCCGGGTGTACGCGCGCTTCCTCTCCTCCGAATAGTTCAACACCTCACCGGCCGCGCCGGGATAGCCGTCGACAATCTCCCGGATGCCGGCGAGCGACGCGTCGTAGTCGGCATCAGCGCCTAGCTTGACCCAAACCTGCGCCGTGTTGACGTTGCCGACCCGGTCGGAATTGATGGCACGACCGATGTGGGCCCCGACATTGTCGACTCCCGGAAGGCCGCGCAGGTCGCCGGCAACATTGGCGACGAAACGCGCCATCGCCGGGTGGGACGTGCCGGGCGCCGCGGCCCAGTCGATGACGATGTCGCGTTCCTTGAAGGTCGGCACGACGGCGCGTTCCGCGACGGCCGCAAGCCCGATGGCAACTACCGCCAGGACGCACGCCGCGCCGAACATCGGGCCGCGGGCCGACACGGCCAGGCCATGACCACCGCCCGTGGTCGGTGCAGCCCTGGCCGAAGCTGTCGGCGCCGCGGTGCCGGCAGGCATGACCAGGGCCGCCAACACCGGCACCAGGGTGACTGAAACGATGAAAGAGACGATGACCGCCACGGCGAACGGCAGCGCCACGGACATCGCCACCGCGCCTGCGACACCGCTCATTGCGAACATTGGCAGAGTCGCCAGAACTGCAATGACCGTTCCATAGGCAAGGGCACTACGGCTCTGACCCAGAAGGCTGGCCATACGTGAATAAGGGGTCCCAACCCGCCCGACACGACGGTACAGCCCGGCATCGACAGTGGCGTCGGTGACAATCGCCCCAATCGCCGCCATCAGGCCGGACATCATGATGATGTCGAATCCGACACCAGCGAAGAGCAGGACCGTGAACGCGGTGATCATCGACACAGGGATCGCGACCGCCGCGACGATGGTGGCGCGCCAGTTGCGCAATCCGATGACCAGGGCAACCAGCAGCAGACCCGCTCCAATCAGCGTCGCCCGCCAGAGGTTCGCCGTTGCTGTCTCGATGAAGCTCGCGGGCCGGAAGATCGATGTATCGATGTCGACGCCTGGCAGGCTCAGGCTGAGATCGACCAGCGCCGCCTCGATCCCTTCGGTGACCGCGACGGTATCCGCCCACGGGAACTTCTCGATGACGAGAAGAACACCCGGACCGTCGCCAACCAGCGCATCGCCGATCAGCGGTTGATGGTCCTCGACGATCGTCGTCACATCGCCAAGGCGGACCCTGGTTCCCTCGACCGCGACATTAGCAAGATCGTCGGCCGTCGAAATCGGCAGGACATGGCGCACGGTCAGCCGCTGGTTGGGGGTATCGATGAAACCACCGGATCCGGGCGTGGAGGCGTTGAGAAAGCTTAGCGGCGAGAACCACAGGGAGTTGCCGGCGGTGCTGACAATCTGGTCGAGGGAGATGTCCTCGGCCTGCAATCGGCCGGGATCGACCTGGACCTGAAGCTGCCGGTTGCGCATCCCCCAGATCGACACATTGGCAACACCGGCCACGCCCATCAAACGGGGCCGCATCACCCAGTGGGCTTCGACCGAGATTTCAATGTTGGAGAGCTCTTCCGATGTCAGCCCGACCTGCATGACCCGGCTGGTCGACGACAGGGGCTGCAGCATGACGGGCGGGCGCGACACGTTCGGCAGGGCGTGGGCCTGGGTCAGCCGTTCCTGTATCAGCTGTCTGGCTTTCCAGATATCGGTGTCGTCCTCGAACACCATGACGATCGACGACAGGCCCGGCATGGACCGGGAGCGGATGGTCTTGATCCACGAGATACCGTTAAGCAGGTCCGCTTCCAGCGGGACGGTGATCAGGGCTTCGACTTCTTCGGCTGATAGACCCAGGGCCTCGGTCTGCACCTCCACCAGCGGTGGCGAGAACTCGGGCAAGATATCGAGAGATCGGTCACGGGATTGGAGGAAGCCGGCGGCGACAATGACCGCAAAGACGATGATGACCAGGTAGCGATAGCGGATCAGCACAGTGGCTGCGGCATTCATGGTCGTCCCCCCCGTGCCGGCGGGCCGGCATTCTCCGCTTCGGATACGCCACCCGGTCCGGCCTCACACTCAGCCGGGTCGGTTCGCTCCCGTCCGACCCGCCATCGACAATGGTCGTCATGGCCATGGTTGACACGCCGATGAGGCAGCCCGGAGCGGGTCCGATGGAAACGGCTCGGCCGTGACGCGCGAGCCGCCACTGCGCTGGTCCTTTGGCGCATCGTGTCATCGCCCCGGATGACGGCCACAAAACCGCGGCCGGCCTTGATGGCCGGTCATGGACTTGCGACGCGCGACCTGTTGTCATGCCGGATCACCGCCCCGCAAGTCAGTAGGGACGGCACAGGCCGGCAATTCGATTGGAAGCCCACGGCGCCTGATGCCGGGCACCGCGATTAGAGTCCGCGCAGGACCAAAACGGTCCCGGGCGTCCTAGCTGTCGTCGGTCTCGATGGTGACCTCGGATCCGTCCCAGCTGATTTCAATATCGATGGGTGCGCCCGATGCGTCGGTTCCCTCGATTTCGTACACCACCGCCCGATCATCGTCGACCAGACGCTCGACTTCCTCGGCCTTCATATCGGGCGCGTACTTGTCGAGCGCGGCCTTCACCGGGGCCGGCAGGGCATCGATGGTCGTGTGATGCTCAACCTCGATGACTTCACCTTCCTCGAGCACATCCACGGCAACCACTGTGCCGTCGGCGAGGGTACCCTCGAATCCGTATTTGTCCTCGCCTTCATCGTCGCCAAGTTCGACCTTGGTGAACGTGGCCCCTTCCACCGCCGCTTTGGCAGCGTCCAATACGGTTTCCGGCACGTCCGACATGGAAATTTCCTTGTCGTCAGCATAGGCACCGGCCGTCACCAATGACGCCGCTGCGAAAGCAAGAAAGTAACGCATATTTCGCCTCCGGGATTTGTAGATGTTTCAATTGAGCACCGCGAGAATCTGCAATGGGTGCGGCATCCTTTTTTTTCCGGAGGATTGTGACTGTTTTGTGGCCAAATCTTGACGCCGCAACCAATTGGCGAGTCGCGGTACGGCTTATATGGCGCCGAAACCAGCCGCACCTCCCGGAGAACTTCAGAATGCGTGGAACACCGGCAGGCAGCCGCCCGGTAACAAACTGTTAACCGACTATGCAGTCGAGTCGAGGCCGCTCCCAAACTGAGAGAAGCTTCAGGCGGTCTTGCCCCATCGCGCGGTGCAGGTGAGTTCGATCTGGCGAACCGCGTGGGGATCGTCGACATTGTGCTCGATCAACTCGATCACCGCGGCGATGAAACGGGAGTGGTCCTGAACCACGGATGTCAGGTCATGACTTTCCCAGGCGGCCATGGCGATCCCGTCCTGGCCAACCACGGCGAGGTCCTCAGCTCATCCAGGACAGCCGACCCGATGTCTTGCAGCGCGATGAACGGATACCGAATGGTCACTTGAGCGGGCACGCCCTGCGCCGCGGAGGGGTCGAAGGCGTCGCGGAACCGTTTCACCAATCCTTCGGATTGGGGAACGAGCACAACGAGTGCCGTTTCAAGGTCTTGCCTTCGACCGTACCGGGTTCGATTTGAGAATACGCCGACGGTGACGCACCAGCGGCCATAGCCTGCGGCGCGAGGTTCGGCCGCTGCAAGTCCGAGTCGAGCGGGGGGTCACCAACAGGTGTAACCGCCGTCGACGTTCAGCACCGATCCGGTCACCAGGCTGGAGGCATCGGACGCAAGAAACAGCACCGCCGACGCAATCTCCGAGGCCTCACCCATTCGCCCCATCGGCGTACCGCGCATCCACTCGTCAAACCACTCGGATCGGTGCTTCGACTCTTCGTTGATCGGCGTATCGATATACGTCGGGGCGACCGCGTTGATCCGGACACCCGCTGGAGCCCACTCCGCCGCCAGCGACTTTGCGAGGTGGTGCACGCCTGCCTTGGAAGCATTGTAGTGCGGTTGGATCTGGGGTTTGTTCGAGATGATGCCCGACATGGACCCGATCGCGACGATAGAACCCTTTGACGCGGCGATCATCGGCTTCGCGAATGCACGGCAGCACCAGAAGACGCCGTTCAGGTTCACGTCCATGATGCGCAACCACTCTTCATCCTCAATGTCGATCGACGGTGTTCCGGACGTCACGATGCCGGCGTTGGCCACGAGAATGTCGACGCGACCGTGACGGTTCATGATCTCCGTGGCCGCCTGGTCGACTTCTGTTGATGAGCTGACATCGAACACTTGAGTGTCAACGTCGTACCCCTTTGTGCTCAAATGCAAACGACCGATCCCGGCTCGCTCGTCGCTCATGTCGGCGACGACAACGGTGGCGCCGGCTTCAGCAAGTGCCTCGGCACAGGCGACGCCAATTCCCTGGCCGCCGCCGGTGACGACGGCAACCCGGCTGCTCAGATCATATTGCTCAAGATACATCGTTAGCCTCTGTTTTCAGCCGTTACGAACGCACTAGCGTCAGGTGCCGCGCGAAACCCACCGCCGGCGCCCGAACCACTCCGGCAATCGCCGATCCCGATGAGGGTCGGCCTTGCCTATTTCGGCGGAAGCGACTGGGCAAACGACATCGCCAGCGCCAGCCAGGCGTTGAGGGTTGCGTCATCACATGACGCTTCGTCGACGAAAAAGAACCCACTCATCAGCCGGCCGCCCTGCATCATCCGCTGGCCGCCGGGAAGCTCGCCGGCGGCGGCATGATTGTCCTTGCCGACTCGGAACATCAGCCGGCGCTGGCCGTCCTTGGTGCGATCGGCGCCACCGACCATGTTGCCGTTCACCAGAAAACAGATGCCACCCATCATCTTCTTTTCCGTGATGTCGGGTCGCGGTCCGAGGGCCGCGCGGAACCGCTCCGCTGTATGCTCGTCATAGGCCATCGGTCTTCACCTCTTTCTGCCGAACCATGAGGACGGCATTATGCGCGCTCCTGACATGCGACCCAACCGGGCGCCTTGCGGGTGCAGAGTGGTGCCTGGGCCGGCACGCCCTCCGCTGCCGAGGGATCGTGCGCGCCGTGGCGTAACCTGCCGCCGCGACCGGTGGCTCAGGATTCACCCATGCCTCCTGTACACTCCGGCACCCGTGCCTCGGGTCGCCTCCTACATTCCCCCTTGCCATAGCGGACCTGTGTGTTATCCATGTATGACACTAACACGGTAGCCAATGACCCGCTGGAGCGACGCCCAGCCGATCTTTCTGCAGATCCGGCAACAGCTGATCGAGATGATCCTCAGGGGGACTGTCCCCGAAGGCGAGGCGCTGCCATCGGTCCGGCAGATCGCCACGGATCTCTCCGTCAATCCGCTGACGGTCACCCGGGCCTACCAGTCGCTGGTGGATCTGGACGTGGTCACCAAGAGACGAGGAATGGGGATGTATGTGGCCAATGCAGGGCGGGCAAAACTGCTTGCCCATGAACGCAAGCGTTTTCTCGCCGAGGACTGGCCGCGCATCAGCGCCCGGATCGAGGCGCTCGAACTCGACGTGAAGGACCTGCTTGGCAAGAGGCGCATCCGGTGACCGACCCGCCTATCATCGCCAGCGCACGCGACCTGACCAAGGCCTACGGCCGCAAACAGGTGCTGCGCGGCATCGACTTCACCATTCCGGCCGGGCGCATTTACGGCCTGGTTGGCGAGAACGGCGCCGGCAAGACCACCACCCTCAACGCCCTGCTCGGCCTGACCGATTGTGGCGGCCAGATCGAAGTATTCGGACTCGACCCCTTCCGCCACCGTGCCAGGCTGATGAACACCATTGCCTTCATCTCCGATGTCGCCAGCCTGCCGCGCTTTCTGAAGGTGCATCAACTCCTCGACCTGGTCGGCGACATCCACCCCGGCTTCGATCGGGCCACGGCCCACACATTTCTGCGGGGCACCGACCTGACGCCATCACTCAAGATCAAGACCCTGTCGAAGGGAATGATGGCGCAGCTTCACCTCGCCGTGGTCATGGCGATCGACGCCCGGCTCCTCGTTCTCGACGAACCAACCCTGGGCCTCGACATCATCTACCGCAAACGGTTCTACCGCCGGCTTCTGGACGACTACATGAGTGAAGAGCGGACGCTGCTGATCACTACCCATCAGGTGGATGAGATCGAGTCGATCCTCACAGACATTCTCTTTCTGCGCGGCGGCAAAATCATTCTCGACACGCCGATGGAAGACATCGGCCAGCGTTTCGTCCAATTGACCGTTGGCCGCGACCGAATGACAGAGGCCGAGGCGCTGGGGCCGATCGACATTGAGACCCGTCTCGACCAGGCGGTGATGGTGTTCGAAGACGTACCGCTGGAGAGACTCGCGCCGCTCGGCCCGGTATCGACGCCGAGCCTGTCCGATCTGTTCGTCGCACTGATGCAACGACAGGACGCTGTGACCGGAGAGAGCTGATGCGCGCCCTCGTCGCCCTGATCAAACGCGAGTTCCTCGAGCATCGGGGCGCTTTCCTTTATGTGCCGGCGATCTTGCTGACACTTCTCGGCGCAACAGTGCTTATCGCGGCCGTAACCGGCCACGCCACCTTCAGCCTCCCCCCGGTTCCGCTCCCTGGCCCTGCCGCCGTCTATCAGGCCACCATCGGCGGCACGTTCCTGCTGTGGTCGGCCTACCTGCTCGTCGGGCTGTTCTTCTATTACGCCGACAGCTTCTCCGCCGACCGCCGCAACAATGCACTGTTGTTCTGGAAATCGATGCCCCAGAGCGACCTCAAGGTCCTGACCAGCAAGGCGGTATCGGGGATCACCATCTTCCTTGCGCTGATCGCCGGTTTCGCCCTGCTGATGGGAGTTGTCCTCTATTTCGTCTTGCTGATGGTTTCGGGGCAGAACCCCAGCATCGATGCGCCTGGCCCGATCGAGGCGGCGGCGAGCCTGGTGCAGATGGGTATCGTTGGTGTGATCTATCTGGTGCTCACCGTACTCTGGTACGCCCCGGGCTTCGCCTGGGTGGCGGGGCTCTCGACCCTGTTCCGCCGCTGGAGCATTCCGCTTGCCCTTCTCATTCCCGGCGCGGTGGTCCTGCTCGAATATCTCAACAGCCTCCGCGGAGCCGACGCCGGGCGGCCGATCGCCGATTTTCTCGACTGGCGGTTCGGCAGCTTTCCCGACGAAGCGGATGCGATCGCGATCCTGATCACCCAGGTCGGCGGCGGACCCTACGCGCTGATCCGGTTGATGCTTGCGCGGGTCGACTGGTTGCACATGGGGATCGGCCTGGCCTTCACTGTGGTGATTATCTACCTCGCCAGCGAATACCGTCGGCGCCGCATCGCGGCGTAGGACAGAAATGATGCAAGGTGCGAGCTTCGAGGCCCAGCTTACGCCGGGCACCTCAGGATGAAGACCATGGTGTTCGGTAACTAAGCCGCTCTCACTGCTCCCAACGACCTCATCCTGAGGTGCCGCCGCAGGCGGCCTCGAAGGACGCACTGAACCGCCTCGACGCTCGGCACCATATCAATCCAACTCGCCAACACCTTCGCACAGCACGTACTCGCCGGGCGGCAGCGGCGCGCCTTGTTCGGCGGCAACCAGATCCATCATGAAGGTGAACTGCAGCACTCCCGCGGATAGCGGAAGGATCGAGACGATGGCCGGGTGAGTCTCACCCGGAGTATCACACAACGCACCGACGAACCAACCGGGTCGCGGTTCGGTCATGGGTCACGTTGATGAAATGACGTGAACTCGTAGGAGCTCAGGCCGCGCGAGGTGATGGTTGCAAACGTCTCGGGTATGCCCCCGGCTTTGAGCTTCTCGCAATCCGCCGACGATGGGGTATAGACCTCGCCGTCGAGAAAATCATCGATGGCCAGCGCCGGTGCCGTGGCAGCAATCAGGACCGATGCGACGACAACGAAACCCATGACGCTTCTCCCCGAATTTTCAGCCGGGCTTGCCAACCACCAACGACATCCGGAAAAGGATTGCCGCCAAAAGTCGATCCTGCCACCGACCACATGAGAGGCACCTCACGATGACACGCTACGTGGCGCTGCTCCGCGCCGTCAATGTCGGCGGCACCGGCAAGCTCCCCATGGCCGAGTTGAAAGCGATGGCCGTCGACGCCGGTTTCACCGATATGCGCACCTATATCGCCAGCGGCAATCTGGTCTTGGCCAGCGCAGACCCGCCGGCGTCGGTGAAGAAGGCGCTGGAAAAGCGACTGCGTGCACATGCCGGCAAACCGGTCACCGTCATCGTTCGCACTGCCGCTGAGATGCAGGATGTCCTCGCCAACAACCCGTTTTCGGACAAGGAGCCGAAATACACGCTTGTGACCTTCCTCGACACGCCCCCGCCCGCTGACGCCCTGGATCATGCGATCGGCCGAGCCGACGAGGAAATCCATCTGGGCGAGCGAGAAATCACCATCCATTACGCCAGCGGCGTCGGCCGATCGAAGCTGAGGTTGCCGGCCGCCGAAGCGGGAACCGCTCGTAATATCAATACTGTCACCAAGCTTGTTGAGATGGTGACGGAGGATTGATCAAGTCGATCGTCGCCGCACCGGTCGTCCCAATATGCAAAGGGCACAACGGAGGTCGAGCGTCCGGCGCTTCGGGCCAGACTTTTGCCAAACATGGCCCGACGACACTGCGCTCGCGACAACCGAGACTTGAACCGGATACCGGTGACCCGATCGGGGATCAGGATCCGCATGCGCCACGCTGGATGTTTTTGCGCGACCCGTAACGATCGCCGAGTTGATCGGCTGCCGCCGCAACCAGCCAGATAGGTAAAATTAGGGGAAGAATCCGGTGACACGATCTTCAGGATACGGTTGTGCCATGCCCCCCAAGTGTCGGGCCTAAGCAGTGGTCAGATCGAGCCTGCGGTTTCCAAAATGATCCGGTTCACGTCGGCCGCCTTCTCCATCTGGACAATATGGCCCGCGCCGGCAATCGTCGTCACGCCGGTGGCGGCCGGAAGCCCTTCAGCATGGCTGACGGACAAAACCCGGTCGTCCTGGCCCCAGACAATCCGTATTGGAACCTTGATCTCGCTCAGGCGTTCGCGCAACGACAGGCGTTGACGAGCGCCGGAAAAATTGGCCGAGGCAATGGCCTGAAGAGCGGCCAGTGCGCCATCCAGACGTTTGAACTTGAGGACATCCTCAACCATGTCGGCGGTCACCAGGTCCGGGTTACTGACCAGCATCTCCAGATAGGGGCGAAGTTTTCTGGCGCGGCTCTGGCTGATGAACCCGTCGATGAAGTCGCCGGCGATCTCCGCCCCAAGTGCGGCCGGTGCGACCAGCGTCAGCGCGGCAACACGCGATGGCGTGTCGAGGGCGACAAGCGCGGCAATGGCGCCGCCGATCGAATGGCCGACGAGTTGGGCCGAGTCGATGCCCGCCGCGTCCATGTAGGCCAGAACCGCGGCAGCCAGCGCCTCGATCGATCCATCGGAGATCTCCTTGGTCGAACCTCCGTGACCGGGCAGGTCGATAGCATGGACCGGGCGATCTTCGGCAAGCGCTGACTGGTTAAACATCCAGGCCGACAGATCGGAGCCGAAACCGTGAATCAGCAGAATTGGTATTCCAGTCTCGGGACCGGCCTTGAGGCGGCGAATACGGTAGCCGCCAGCCTCGACTACCTCGGCGGCCGGCTCGTCGGAGTCGCTATCCATCTCGGGGTCGAATGAGTCGAGAAATTCACGAACGAAGGCGTCGACTGCCGCGTCGTCAACTCCCGATTCTGAAACCACCCCCAAAAGTGCGCCAACCGGCACCGTGTCACCCTCGACCGCAACCTGCCGGCGCAGCACCCCGGTCACCGGGCTCTCAAGGGCGTTGGCGATCTTGGTTGTTTCGATATCCATGATCTCCTGGCCAAGCTCAATCGTGGCGCCGACATCTACGGACCATTTGGTGAGCATGCCTTCTTCCATGGCGAAACCCCATTTTGGCATGGTGATAGGTTGGATCGCAGACATGGGATTCCCTTCAATTCAGATTGGATCGGGCGCCGCGCGGCGGTTCGTTATTCGGCGGCGGCCCGACGGTCGTGTGTCAATACGGCCCGAACCGCGTCCTCGATTTTCGCGGTGCTGGGGATGTAGATGTCCTCCAGATCGGGCGAGAAAGGAACCGGAGCGTGGGGTGCGGTCACCAGCTTGATCGGCGCCTTGAGCGAGTCAAATCCATTCTCGGCCACCAGGCCGGCAATGTCGGCCGCCATGCTGCAGCGCGGATGGGACTCGTCGACCACCACAAGCCGCCCGGTCTCCGCCGCGGTCTCCAGAATGGTTTCTGTGTCGAGAGGAGAGGTCGTGCGCGGATCGACCACGGTGCAGGAGATGCCGTGCTTGGCCAGATTGTCAGCCGCATCATTGGCAAGATTTACCATCCGGCCGAACGCGACGATGGTTACATCATCGCCTTCCCGGTGGACGTTGGCTTCGCCAAACGGGATGGCGTAGAGCTCATCGGGCACGTCCATCTCGCTATCGTACATGGCCTTGTGCTCGAAGAAGACGACCGGATCATCATCCCGGATCGCCTGGACCAGGAGCCCCTTGGCCTCATAGGCGTTGGAAGGAAGCACCACTTTCAAACCCGGAATGTGGGTGAAGATCGAGTAGAGGCACTGGGAGTGCTGGGAAGCGGCGCGATTCCCGGCGCCGTACATGGTACGGATGACCAGCGGAGTCACCGCCTTACCGCCGAACATGTAGCGGAACTTGGCCGCCTGATTGAAAATCTGGTCGAAGCAGACGCCCATGAAATCCACGAACATTAATTCGACCACCGGCCGTAAGCCGGTCATGGCAGCACCCGCCGCGGCGCCGACGAATGAGATCTCGGCCAAGTGTGTATCCAGAACGCGTTCAGGACCGAATTTCGGCCGCAGTCCCTTGGTGACGCCCATCGGACCACCCCATGCGTCCTGATCACCCTTGGCGCCGGTCCCTCCTGCAATATCCTCACCCATCAGGATGATGCGCTCGTCGCGCTCCATCTCCTGGTACAATGCCTCGTTGATGGCCTCGCGATAGCTTTTCTTGGTCATGAGGATCTCGTTCAGTAGGTGTTGTAAACATCGGTCATAAGATCAGCCTCAACCGGCATCGGCGCGGCCTTGGCAGCGGCCAAAATCTGTTCGATCTCGTCGTCGATTTCGCTGTCCACGGCATCCAGTTCGGCTGCGCTGAACAACGATGCCTCCATAACACGGCCCCGGAACAGGTCGATGGGGTCGCGCTGGCGCGCCTGCGCAACTTCCTCGGGCAGCCGGTAGGTTCCCGCATCACCCTCGAAATGGCCGTAAAATCGATTCAGCTTGACGTGAAGCAGCGCCGGACCGCCGCCTCCCCGTGCTCGCTCGATGGCCTCGCCGGAGGCTTCGTAAACGGCGAAGAAGTCCGAACCGTCAACCTCGCGGGAAGGGATTCCGAAACCCTCGCCGCGCCCGATCTGCGTCCCGCCGACCGACCAGCTCGAGGCGGTCGCTTCGGCATACCCGTTGTCTTCGGCCACAAAGATAACCGGCAGGTTCCAGATTCGAGCCAGATTGTAACTCTCCAACACAGCGCCCTGATTGGAAGCGCCATCACCGTAGAAACATACCGCCACACCGCCGGTCTTAAGTGTCTTGGCCGTCAGCGCCGCGCCGCAAACGAGGGGTGCGCCAGCCCCGACGATACCGTTGGCCCCCAGCATCCCTTTCGACAGATCGGCAATGTGCATCGATCCGCCCTTGCCACCGCAAATACCATCCCGGCGACCAAAGATTTCATGCATCATCGGCCCCGTTTCGACGCCCTTGGCGATGCAATGCCCGTGACCCCGGTGAGTAGAGGCAATCGCATCCCGATCTTCCAGGTGCATGCAGACACCGACACCAGACGCTTCCTCGCCGGCATACAGGTGCACGAAGCCAGGGACTGTATCGGCTGAAAATTCGGTATGGACAACATCCTCGAACACACGGATGGTTCTCATTCGGCGATAGGCTGTACCGAGGTCTTCGCGCGAGAGCTGCAGTCCGCTCGCCATGGTCGTCATCTCCTCTAAACCGACATTCTCCATATGAACCGGCAACCAGACCACAGATTGAGCAACCTGATATTGCTAAGGCCTTGGCACTTCGGATCACGGTGTTCCAAGCGGAGGGTACCACACTTCTTCAATCTCGCCATTCGGTCAACGCCGGAGCAAAGCTCCACCAGTTGGCTGGCGCAAAAGTGCACCACTCAACGGGAAATGGTTTGGAGTCTGGCGGGGCTTGAGGGCGTTCAGTCTGGGTGTATTGTGGCGCCGCGGCGGCCTTGTTTGAGGCGGAAGCTTTCGCCATTCATCTCCAGAATGTGGACATGATCGGTAAGCCGGTCGAGCAAGGCGCCAGTCAGGCGTTCCGAGCCGAAGACGCTGGTCCGTTCGTCCAACGGCAGGTTGGAGGTGACGATGGTCGATCCGCGTTCATAGCGCTCGGAGAACACCTCGAAGAGGAGTTCGGCGCCGGTTGGCGACAGCGCGACAATCTGGTTGAGAGGTCGTATTGCCTCATCGTGGAGTGCTCCCGAATGATCCTCCCGTTGCCTCACCAGGATGTCCCCTACGGCGGTGGTCAGTTGGCCATTATTTCGACGCCCTCCCGCGGCGGCGCGCCGAACACCATCGCGTGGGCCTTTTCCTTGCGCCAGATCTTCACTCGCCGCTGCAGCGTGCGCAGGAGGTGATCGCGGTATTTCCCCGGATGCTCCGCCTGCAAACGCTCGAGACCAAGCCCGGTTCGCCCCCCGGCCTCCCCGCGGTTCCGCCGCGTGCCCTATTCGCCGAGATGCTCGAGGATCTTCATCGCGGTCCGGCTATCGGTGGCAAGCGCATTGATGAGGCCGCTTCTCGCCGCTCCGATGATGCTTACCGCCTTGGCCGGCGAGACCGCTACACCGATGAGCAGAGGCACCTGTTTCAGCTGGTCGGTGCTGATCGCGAAGATCTTCTCTTCGCCTTTCCACTTCACCACGCGGCCGCCCGCATCGAAATAGCGAAGGAGAACGTCACCCACGGCGTGGTCGATGGCTGGATCGTTCGGCGTCAGAGCGGCCCCACCGTTCGTCCGATCGCCGCCATGCGGACGGCCGATTCCGACGATCGCCACGTCGATCTGTCCCCACAGCTCGACGCCTTCGCGGATGACCGGGTCCTTCGCCAGGGCACGTCGCGTCTCGTCCGCAAGGCGATAGGGAACGTGGATGAATTTCGGCGTGCCACCGATCTGGGCGGCAGCGAGGCGCACAAACTCGCCGATCTGGAATTGCCGGGCAGCTTCCGGGATGCCACCGCTGAGCGGGACTGTCGTCGTGCCGTGGCATTGGGGCAGGCCGACCTGCAGCACGTCCCATACCGTCCGGCCCCAACCGAGCCCGAGAACTGAGCGCGGGCCGAGCCTGGCCTCCTTGAGGAGCCGGCCGACGGGATGGGCAAGCGCCGCCATCGTCCCGGGCTCCGGCGCGCTGGGGGCGATCGAGACCCGCCGTAGCTTCAATGCCCCTGCCAGCCGGTCGGCGAGCGTGTCCGGCTCGACATATTCGCTGATCTCGATGCGGACGATGCCCTCCTCCCGCGCCCGCCGGATGAGCCGCGATACCGTCGCGGTCGATATTTCCATTTGCCGCGCGATATCGCGTTGAGAGAGGTCCTGCTCATAGTGGAGGCGGGCGACCGTATACAGGAGCGCACGGGAATCCGGCTGAGGAGCGTCCATAAGAAATCCGTTGCAATTCGCTTCAGAGATTAGTTACATCGTGATTGTCGGTCGTCCGATAGCACGCGTCCGGGTCAAAGGGATACCGGAACTGGATTCGGTGCCGGCTTCAAACCAGTCCACCGGGAGGATCCTATGAACAGAAAGATCACGCTCCTTGCCTCAACGCTGGCGATTTTCGCTGCCGCCAGTCTTGCCGCTCCACAATTGACGCTGGCCCAAGCCAAGAAGACGATTGCTCTCGTCTATGGCATCAAGGGCGATGCGTTCTACGTGACGATGGAGAAGGGCGCTCGCGCCAAGGCCGAAGAGCTCGGCGTTGACTTCATCGCGGACGGCCCGTCGCAGTGGAACCCCGCCCTGCAGACCCCGATCGTCGATGCGATGATAGCCCGCAAGGTCGACGGCCTCGTCGCGGTGCCGAACGACCCGCAGGCCATGATCGCTGTGCTTCAACGCGCCAACGACGCGGGCATTCCGATTGTAACGACGGATCAGTATATCGGCGATGGCGACTACACAGGCGGCTCGGTCACTTTCCCGCTCAGCTACATCGCCTCCGACAATTTCGGCGGCGGCCAACTGGCCTGTGAATCCCTGATCGAGGGGATGGGTGGTGAGGGTATGCTCTACGTGCTTGTCTCGACCGCCAATGTCCCGTCGGACACCGCGCGTCGCGACGGCTGCCTGGCCGCCGTCGAGGCAGCTGGCGACGGCGTGACTCTCGCCGGCGTCGACTACACCCAGAGCAATGCGACGATCGCTACCACGCAGACCCAGGCAGCGCTTCAGAAGAATCCCGAAATTGCCGCGATCTTCGGCGGCAACCTGTTCAGCGCTCAGGGCGCCGCCGCGGCGGTGAAGACCGCGAATCTGGCCGGAACGGTAAAGATCGCGAGCTTCGACGCACCGGAGCAGGCGATCGACGACCTGCGGGCCAATGTCGTCGACATCGTCATCGCCCAGCAGCCGGCGCTGATCGGCGCCACCGCAGTGCAGGCGGTTTTCGATGCGTTGAACGACAACGCCGACGCAATCGTTCCCAAGGTAGCGACACCGTTCGTCGTCATCACGCGCGACAACGTCGACACGCCGGAAGCGCAGGCGGCAATCTACAAGGACAAGTAGGCCGCGGCTGGATTTCGACACAGTATTGTCCGAACATTCGAGCGGGATGACCACCTCAACGGAAGGCGCCGGCACCGCCGGCGCCCCCAACATTCGCGGGGCGCAAGCCCTCAGGATGCTCGGCCGCGTCTGGGCCTGGCTGTTCCTGCTGGGGCTCGTCGCCTTCTTCTCGCTGACGACGCCCCATTTCTTCGACCTCTTCAACTTCCAAGCGATGGGCGCGAACACCGCCGTCGTTCTTGTCCTCGCCCTGGGCCAGACCTTCGTCATCATCACCGGCGGCATCGACCTTTCGGTCGGCTATGTGATGGGTCTCGCCACTATCGTGATCTCGCTGGTCATGCAGAGCCTGATCGGCTATCCGCTGCCGTTGGCCGTCCTGGCCGGCTTGATCGCCGCCTTGGGCGTCGGGCTGGCGGCCGGACTGCTCAATGGGGTCATCATCGCCAAGCTTCAGGTGTCCCCCTTCATTGCAACGCTCGGGACGCTCGGTATCGCGCAGGGCATCGCTTTCGTCCTCTCGGGTGGACCGCCGGTCAGCATCCCGATGCCTGGCCTTGGAGCGCTGGGCAACGGCTTTGTCGCGTACTGGCATCCCGATATGGGCCTAGCCTTCTTCGGCTTGCCGGAGGGCGTTGCCGGTCAAGAAGTGCGTAACGTCCGAAGCTTCGTACCCCTCCAATTGCTCTACGCCGGCGCCCTTACGGCCTTCTGCGCCTGGCTGCTTTCCTCCACCAAATTCGGCCGCCATGTCTATGCGATCGGCGGCAGCGCCAAGGCGGCCCTGCGCGCCGGCATCCCGGTCAGGCGCAACCTCTACAAGGTCTACATACTCTCCTCGTTGATGGCGTCGATGGCCGGTTTGATGTACGTGCTGCGCTTCACCGGCGGCGTGGCGAACTCGGGCGATGCGCTGATGCTTTCCTCGATCGCGGCCATCGTCATAGGCGGAGCCTCGCTGATGGGCGGCGAGGGCCGCATCATCGGTACGCTGGTCGGCGCAATGATTATTGCGGTCATCCAGAACGGCTTGGTTCTCCTCGGCATCGATCCATTCTGGCAGTACTCGGCCGTCGGAGCTGTCATCATCCTGGCGGTCCTCGCGGACCAGGCCAAATACAGGATCGCGCGATGAGCCTTGCCGAAGGCAGCGTCGAGGCAGGCACCGGCGATGGAGAGCCTATCCTGCGCTGCCGCGGTATGGTCAAACGCTTCGGCGGCCTTGTGGCCGTGGACAATGTCGATCTCGATCTCTCCGAGGGAGAGGTGCTGGCACTTGTTGGAGACAATGGTGCCGGCAAGTCGACCCTGATTCAGATGATCTCCGGGGTCTACCGTTCCGATGCCGGCACGATCGAACTTGACGGGAAACGGCAAGTTTTCAGCTCTCCGGAGGACGCCCGGCGGGTCGGCATCGAGACGATCTATCAGGACCTTGCGCTCTGCGACAATCTCACTGCGGCCGACAACATCTTCCTCGGCCGTGAGATCACGACAAGGCGATTCGGCTTCATCCCCGGTGTCGACCAGCGGACGATGCGCGAGCGGGCCAGCTCGGTTCTCGACGACCTCCATATCAAGATTTTCGATCTCGACGCGCCGGTGCGCAGTCTCTCCGGCGGCCAGCGGCAAGCGGTCGCCATCTCGCGCGCCGTCTACTGGCAAGCGCGCATCATGGTCATGGACGAGCCGACCGCCGCACTTGGCGTGCCTGAGCAGCGCAAGGTGATGGAGCTCATCCGCATGCTGAAAGCGCGTGGCGTGCCGGTGATCCTCATCAGCCACAACATGGCGGATGTCTTCGAAATCGCCGACCGTATCCTGGTCATGCGGCGGGGAGCCAAGGTTGCCGACTTCGCGACTGCCGATACCAACTCCAACGAAGTCGTTCGCCTGATGATCGGTGGATGAGTCGGCCATTGTCTTACCGCCCGGTACGGTTCAAGCCCGGAACCAGATCATGACGAGACTCACGACCGCCGAGTTGCGGGCATACCGGCAGATCTGCGATGCCGACGGTGCGATGACGGTGATCGCCTGCGACCAGCGCGGCGGCATGCGCTCCCTCCTCGCATCGGGCGCGGCGGCGCAGGCGGCCATCACCGACGCCTCGCTCGGCAGGGTAAAAGCCGACGTCGTCCGCTACCTCGCGCGGTACGCTTCGTGCGTGCTCCTCGACCCGGTCTGCGCCGTGCCGGGTGTGGTGGAGGACGGAACCCTTCCGCGCGACGTCGCGCTTCTGATCGGGCTCGATGCCTCCGGCTACGACACCGACGCCAGGGGCTATCGCCTCTCGCGACTCGCGAAGGACATCGACGCGCGACGCGTACGCGAGCTCGGCGGCACGGGCGGCAAGATCATGGTCTATCTGCGCCCGGACAGACCGGATGCGAATGACCACAACATTGCGATCCTGCGTCGTTGCATCGACGATTTTGCCCGGGAGGACCTGTTCCTGGTCGTCGAGTTCCTCACCTATCCGCTCCAAGGCGAGGATAATTCGGCATACGCAGACGCGCTGCCTTCGTTGGTCGAGGGCGGGACGCGGATCTCACTCGACTGCGGCGCCAAGATCCTCAAACTGCCGTTTCCCGGCACCGGCGAATCCTGTGCAGCGATCACCCGGATGGCGAAGGACGTGCCTTGGGCCGTCCTTTCCGCCGGCGTCGACTATCAGACCTTCCTCGGCCAGGTTGAGACGGCGGTGGCGGGCGGTGCTTCGGGCGTAATCGCGGGGCGCACGCTCTGGAAGGACTGCATCTCGCTGGACGGCGACGTGACGCGCGACAGGCTCACCGCCACAGCCGTACCGCGCCTTAGGGAAATCCAGGCGCTGGTGAGGCGGGTGCGGTCGGCGCGAGTGGCGTCTCTCGCCGGCGCCCGGTGACGCCCAATGGAAGCGCTCGGCGTCGATATCGGCGGCACCAATCTGCGGGTGGCGCGGGTTGACGCCTCCGGCGTCGTCATCGCGTCGCTATCCGAAAGGACCAGCCGGGACCCCGCTACGGCTCTGGGCCAGATCCTTGCGCTGGCGCGCCAACTCGACAGCGCCTCCGTCGTCGGTCTGGGCGTCGGCATCCCAGGACGCGTCGACGCGGGCGCCCGTCGCGTCCTCTCCGGCGGCTTCGTTGATCTCTCCGGCGTCTCGCTCGCTGAGAACGCCGAAGCCGCACTCGGCAAACATGTCGTGCTCGACACCGACTGCAATATGGCGCTGGTCGCAGAGCTGCAGCTCGGCGCGGCGCGCGGCTGCCGGAACGTGGTGATGCTCACCATCGGCACGGGGATCGGCGGAGCCGCGGCGCTCGACGGCGCCCTTCTCCGCGGCAGATCGAGCGCCGCCCAGTTCGGTCATATCACCGTCGACCCGGGCGGCGATCTGTGTGCATGCGGCCGGCCGGGCTGCGTCGAAACGACGAGCTCCGGTACGGCGCTCAACCGGCTGATCGCCAAGGCCGCGCTTCCGCCCGGGACGCAGGTCGAGGCGCTGCTGACCAGCGCTGCCGCAGGGGATCCTGTCGCGACGCGGATCCTCACTGACTGGGTGCGTCCGCTGCGCGCCGCGATCGACAGTCTCGTCGCCGCGCTCGATCCCGAACGCGTTCTGCTCGGCGGCGGGCTGGGCAACGCCGCCTGCGAGGCGCTCCGTCTTGCTCCTCCGGTTTCGCCTTGGTACCAATCACCCGTCGTTGCCGCCTCGCTCGGTAACGATGCTGGCGTCATCGGGGCTGCCTGTTCTGCCATGCGCGATCGTCAAACGGCAGCGCCTGTTCCTTGAGCGAAAGCACCGGGTTGTGAAACAGGCCGTCTTGGTCAACGGAGTACCTGCCAGCGGAAAGAGTACGGTCTCGCGCGCGATCACGACGCGCCTTGGCTGGCCGTATCTGGCGCTCGACACCATCAAGGAGCCGTTCTTCGAGCAGCTCGGCGGTGGCGATCGCGCCTTCAACCGCAAGCTCGGACGCGCCAGCTACCGCGCCATCTTCGACCTGATCGCCGGCTTTCCGCCGGACAGCAGCGTCGTAGTCGATGCGTGGTTCGGCTTCCAGCCGATCGAGGTACTGACGGCGCATATCGAGCGGAGCGGAATCGGGCGAGTTGCGGAAATCTGGTGTCGTGCACCGCCCGACGTGGTCGCTGCCCGCTATGTGGCGCGGGTGAGTGAGAGGCCGGCCGGCCATCCGGGCCTGGACTATGCGAGAGAGCTTATCGCTCTCGCCGCCCGCGCTGGCCCACTCGGCCGCTATCCCTGTCTCGAGATCGACACGACCGTGCCGATCGATGATTCCGCCGTTATCAAATTCCTGGGCGAAGCCGGCCTCCGACTGGATCGTGCCGAAGATCACCGAGAACACGAGCGGAGAACTCGCGGCCCCGGATCGAGCAGTAGCCGATAGTCGATTTCGACGACGAGAGCGCCGTGGCTGGGCTGCCCGGCGGACAAGACGCTGAAATCATCAGCAAATGCCCCCCTGGTCGCGCTCGTCGGGCCGGAGCGGCTGCGTCCGGTGAAAGCGACTCTGGCTTCGGCGACGAAGTCGCTTATCCGATTGGCGCCCTGTTTTCGAAGTGCCGGGAAACGGCCATTCGGCGAGAACAACCCGCAACACGCTCAAACTGAAAGTCCCAAATCGGGGCGTCTCTTCCATTTGGCCCGCACCGTTTCAAACGGCCCTCTTTGTGTTCTATAGTTTCCGCGGGGCTTCTGTTTTTTGTTTTGCTCACGATGACCGATCGGTTGCTGCCATTACGATGCCCGATCATCGAAGATCGCATTGAAAGAAGCGGCCCCATTCGGCGTTCACGGGTTGGACAACCCGAAGCGCCCGTAGCACTAAACAAGGACTGGGGAACTGAACATGCGTATCATCACCTTCGTAGCTTTGACGTCAATCGGCCTTGCCGGTTTGACGGCAACGGCCAATGCCGCCTGCAGCGACCTCCCGGATCATGCGGCGCTGACCTCCGCCTTGAAGGCGTCGGTCAAGCCCTCCGGCGGACCGAGCAATGGCGGGCTCGACCTGAACATGTGGGCGACGATTGTCGACCTCGATGGCACGGTCTGCGCCGTCACCTTCAGTGGTGGCGCGTTCACCGACCAGTGGCTCGGCAGTCGGGTCATTTCGGCCCAGAAGGCCAACACCGCGAATGCCTTCAGCCTCGATGGTCTGGCGCTCTCCACCGCCAACCTGTTTTCGGCGGTACAACCAGGCGCCAGCCTTTTCGGCCTGCAGGAGAGCAATCCGGTCGATACCGACGTTGCCTATGGCGGCAACAGTGATGATTTCGGCCAGGGCACCGACCCGATGGTCGGGGAGCGGGTCGGCGGCGTCAACGTGTTCGGCGGTGGCCTGGCGCTTTACGGCGGCGGCAAGAAGGTTGGAGCTGTCGGCGTCTCGGGCGATACCTCCTGTGCCGACCACAACATCGCCTGGCGGGTTCGGCAGGAACTTGGCCTCGGCACGGTACCGGGGGGCGTCAACCCGAATGGCGACGATGGCATCATCTACGACATCAGCAACGGGATGAGCGCAGGCGGCTTCGGCCACGCGACCTGTGGCGGCGGCGAGGTCGCGGTTGCAACGGAGATGGGCGCCGGGTCCAGCGCCGAGTAAATCCGCCCGAAGGCGCGAAGGCCCGCGTCCCGATTTCGCGCGGGCTCTTCCACCCACCCCGACAACGTGTCTGCCCGGCTCTACGCGGATGATTAGCGGGAGGTGATATCGGCACCGTCGGAAATACCAGCCCGCCCCTCAGTGAGCGGGCTCCTTCCTAGCGCCGGTAACTCGACACATCGCTTTTCCTTGTGCGGTTCAGGACACCTGCCTACCGTCGTGGACCGGTGGTGGCGGGTAGGTTCCCGTTTCAGGCGGTCCCGAGGGTCACGACGCCGGCAAGGGGTTCGCGGTATGAGCGATCTGCAGATGATCGGCAAGGGCCGCCTTGCCGAGGTATTCACCTGGGACGACAACCGGGTGCTCAAGCTGTTTACCGCCGGGCGCGACCCGGCGACCATCGAGACCGAGGCCCGTGTCAGCGCGATCGTTCATGACGCCGGCATCGCGACCCCCGGCGTCCACGGCCTGGTTGAACGCGACGGCCGGCACGGCATCGTCTTTGATCGCGTCGATGGTACATCGATGCTGCGGCTCCTCAGCACCAGGCCCTGGATGATACCCGCCTATGGACGCCGGTTGGCGGCCCTGCACGCATCGATCCATCGATGCCAATCAGGCGCTCTGCCGTCACAGCTTGAACAACTCGAGAACCTGATCGATCGCGCCGACGCGCCGACGGCTGAGCGAGACCAGGCGCGCATACGTCTGCGCGAGATGCCGGGAGGCACGGCCATCTGTCATGGCGATTTCCATCCGGACAATGTCCTGATCGATGGCGACAAGGCGACGATCATCGATTGGACCACTGCCTGTGTCGGCAATCCGGTGGCAGACTTCGTCCGGACGTCACTCATCCTCCAACTGGGGGCGCCACCGCCCGGCGCATCTGCCTGGAACCGGGCGATAATCGGGGTTGGCCGCGCGCTGTTTCACCGATCCTACGGCAGACGCTATCAGAGGCTCCGTCACCTCCACCCGCAAGACATTCAGCCGTGGATCCATCCGCTTGCCGTGTCGCGTCTTGGCGCCAACATTGCCACTGAGCGTGACCAGTTGCTTGCGCTCATTGATCAGACAGCGAACTAGC